>CAYZYG010000142.1:0-10049 GCA_964481395.1 uncultured Vicinamibacterales bacterium | reverse complement strand
ACACGCTCGTGCCTGGCGAGGATGGCTGGCACGAGGCCGCGGTCGTGCTGCCGACGTGACCCAGCGGCAAGCGGCGCTGGTATGCGACCGTTGAGGGCAGCGTAGCCGGTCAGCCTGTGAAGGCCCGCTTCCGGTTCGACCTGGCCGTGCCTGCTGCAAAGGACTGAAGGACAGCACGCCCCGCCCCCTGGGGCTCACCGTGATCCAGACGATTGATCTCCTTGGCTTCCTGACGCTCGGCCTGCTCATCGGCTTCGGGCACTGCGTCGGGATGTGCTCGCCCTTCGTCCTGTTCGTGTCGCGGCGGTACGTGAAGCCAGATGCCGGACGGAGCGCCGTCCTGTCGGCACAGGCCTGGTACACCGCCGGACGCATCGTCACGTACGCGGTCTTGGGCGCCGCGGCCGGGGCAGTGGGGGGCGTGCTGCAGGTTGCGGGCGGGCTGATCGGCGTCCAGCGCGCCGCCTCGATCGTCGCCGGAGGCGTGCTCGTCATCTGGGCGGTCGTTGCGCTCTCCGACCTCGTGCCCCGCCTTGAGACCGGCGGCAGTCTGTTCGCCCGCGTCTCCGGCGCGCTGAAAGGGCGCGTGCCGGGCCATCCGTTCGCGACTGGGCTCTTCCTGGGCCTCCTGCCCTGCGGCCCCCTCTACTCAGCCTTTATTGCCGCTGCCGCGCGGGGCGGCGCGCTCGACGGCGCGGCCGCGCTGGCGCTGTTCGGCCTCGGCACGGCGCCCGCCCTGCTTGGCGTCTCGGTCGCCGATGACCTCCTCGCGCGCAACCGCGCGTTCGTCAACCGACTCTCGCAGGTCTTTCTGCTGGTCATGGGCATCTGGTTCATCTGGACGGGCCTGCTCGGCTGACCTTGGAACACCGAGGACGACGTGTCCGGCGGGCTCAGCGAGCCCGCCCTACCGTACTCGATGCGGTGGGGCCCGTTCGCTGATCCCGAGCGAAGTCGAGTGGCGGGACGCCCAGTCGACGACGCGGCGGTTCAGGGGCGCGGGATGGTCAACTGATCGCAGATGGTGCGGGCGACGGTGTCCTTGACTTCAGTGTGGCGGGGCACAGCCGCGCAGCGGCCGTTCGCGGGATTCCAGTAGATGGAGTGGCTGGCTCAGGCGCGCCGTCATCAGCTCGCGTGGCACGCGAAAGACGATCGTCCAGCCCGGGCGGCCGGTCCGGCGCCTGCTGGTCGTCGACGCGATCGACCGGGGGACGGCACCCGCCAACAGCAGCGTGGCGTCAGCCCTGGAAGACGCTGAGAGCCCACAAGCCACTGTCTGAGCGCATCGAGGATACTGCCGTGACCGGTCATGACGTGCGTCGCGTTGGCGGAGCGTGGATGCCCCTGGTGCTCATCCTGTCCGTGGTCGGAGCCTGGGGTTGCGGCGGCGGCGAGAAGGCCGCCGCACCAGCGGGAGAGGCGGGCGCGCCTCCGGCGGCGTCCGCGGCGGCGTCGCTGTCCAATCCTCTCGCCGGAACCGAATGGCGGCTCGTCGAGTTCCAGTCGATGGACGATGCGGTCGGGACCGTGCGTCCGAGCGACCCGTCGCTCTACACGATGCGGCTGAACGGCGACGGCCGCGACGAGGTGTTCGTGTACCTCCTCGGGTCCATCTTCTGCGGGACCGGCGGCTGCACGCTGCAGCTGTTCACCGAATCCACGGGAGGATACACGCTCGTCAGCGAATTCCCCGTCAGCCGCACGCCCGTCATCGTGTCCGCGGCGAACACCGGCGGGTGGAACGACCTGTACCGCCTCGAGTCGGGCGGCGGGGCAGCGGCCACATACGTGAAGCATGTGTTCGACGGGACGAAGTACGTCGAGCGGGAGAGGATGCCTGCCGACAAGGCACCCGACGGGACGCGTTGCCTGGCCGGCGACGTGAGCGTCGAGACGGGCATTCCGCTGGAGCCTGCCGATGCAGCCGCGCCCGGGAGCGGACCATCGGCGCCCGCGCCGAGCGAGACAGGGTTTTCGACCGTCTGCGGCGTGACGGTGGGCGGCCAGGACTATCGGTACAAATGCACGGTCGAGGGGGCGGCCGCCGGCACGTCCGGCGAGACGGTCCTGCACTTTCCCGACAACAGCGTGACCCTCCGATGGCAGGGCGGCGGAAAGGCCACGGCGACGTTCGCCGGCATGGTGCCGAAGGGCATCACCGTCACGACGGCCGACGGCGTGACGCGGTTTCCGTTCGAGGACAAGGTCTACTTCTTCGCGTCCGACCGCGCCGTGGCGGCCGCGCAGCTCAAGACGCTGCGCTGAGACGTCGACGCTACCTCTGAGTTGGCACCTCCACCGTTGCCGTGGTTCCCGGTGCGACGACGACACGGACGACGCTGATGTCGCGGCCAGGGGGCAGAACCTCCTGGCGAGCCTTGACCGCCCGGCCGTTCACGACGAGTTCGCCGTGGCGCCCGGGAAACGCCGCCCGCCAGACGAGAGCGGGACCGCGCGCGTTGGTGAACGCAGTAGCCGCCTGCCCGGTGTGGCAGATGGACACGTCGTTCGCACGCACAGGGAGGTGCGTCAGCTCCACCCACTCGGTCTGCGGGGAGAGCTGGGGCAGCGTCATCACGGTCTGCCCGGCGAAGTAGTCCAGCAGGTCGGCTTCACGACCGGGCACGACCGGCGACACCCTCACACCTACCAGTCCCGTCACGACGGCGCCGACGATCGCGTAGGACACCTCCGGGTACTCGCGGCGCTCGCGGGTCGGCCTCGACAGATCCATGATCTGCTCGTAGGCCAGATCGGCGACGCCGTAGCGGTACAGCACCTCCGGCTGGTGGGACTGTTCCTCGATGGGCGCGGACGGCGCCTGCCGGATCTGATTGACGAGATGCGTCAGCGCCGCCTGGAGGCGCGGCCCGTCGTCGGCGACAGCCCAGTAGAGCTGGCCGATGTTCCAGGTTCCCGGCTTCCGGTGCGCAAGCTGGTACTCCGTCGTCAGGTGGTCGAAGAACGACTCCGACTGCGCGTCCCACCACGTGCGGTTGACGAACGCCTTCAGGTCGGCGGCCTTGCGCAGCCAGATCCGAGCCGCCGCGAGATCGCCCCTCGCTTCCTGGATGCGGGCGTACGCCGAGAGGCCCGCGTACTGGGCCGCGAGCAGATCCAGCCCGGCCACGAAGCCGTCGTGCGACTCGTTGTAGCCAGGGATCCCGCGCGATGGCGCGAACTTCGCGTCGGGGTCCGGCTCCGCCGCGCGGTTCATGATGCGCGGGCGCTTCATGACAGAGTCCGGACCCAGGGCCCAGCGGGCGATGTAGTCGGTGACCGTCCGGTCGTAGAAGTGGAGCCGGGCGGGGTCCGTCAGGTAGTCCCGGTCGCCGGACCACAGGAACATCCGGTAGCTGGCGTCGAGGACGTCGAAGTTGGCGGGCAGGTTGTACCAGAAGTCGCCGTCGTGCCGGTAGTCGGCGTGGGCCGGACGGCCGTGCCGGTCGATTTCCCAGAAGGAGCACCAGTCGCGGGCCTCGCTGATGCCGGCGGCGAAGCGCCCGAGCATGTTCTTGACGTGCGGCTGCAGGCCGAGCGCGTGGCCGCCCGTCGCCTGGTGCGCGACGTCGCGCATGCAGAAGGCTTCGCGGCCCGGCAGGGCGGCTTCGAACCACGGGCCGACCGGGTCTCCCTCGAAGGCGTACGCCTCCGCCTGTCGCTTCGCCCAGGCAAACGCCTCGGCCAGCCTGGTGTCGGACGACGCCATCGCGAGCTCGGACGCGAACGGTTCCCGCGTCCGGGCCGGCAGAAGGGCTGCCGCGCCGGCGCAGACGGCGAACGCCGCCAGAATCATCCGTGTGAACACCGAACGACCGCCCATGATCACCCCCGTGTGGCGCTGAGGCAGTCTCCGGCACCCGCGATCGGAAGTCAACGGCTCGATCGGGCTTCGTCGAACCTCGTCGTGCCCCGTATAATCGACGGGAGCCCGGTGACGCGCGACGTTCTCCGCGTTCCGGCTGCCAACGTGACTCCAACCAGGTGACGGTCATGCCGATTGCGCTGAAGCCCTCCCGTCCGATCGCGGCGGGGTCCTCGTTGTACTTTCCGTGCCCGCGTGCGAGCTATCGCACCCAGCTGTGCTTCGCGCTCTGCTCGCCCGTCGACGGGATGGGGGAGTGCGGGCGCGCTGCCGGCCACGCGCACCTCGGGCGCACCCAGAAGGCCATTCTCGGCTCCAAGCTGCGGGTGATCGCCGGCATCCACCAGTCCGCCGAGTCAGCGTAGGGGTTCGATTCGCAATTGCGGCCTGGTGCGAGATGCGTGACCCATGGCCGCAGTTGCTCCCTCACCACTAAGTCCTGAGGGCGCACACTCGTCGCCACGTTTGCGCATCGAAGGACTTAGGCAGCCGACCGGGTCCGCAGCCTTCACCGCGGCGCGTCAGTCGGGCAGCTGCGTCAGCAGGCCGACGAGCTGGTCGCGGTACGTCCGGAGCGCCGAGCGGCCGGCGTCGGTGAGCTGCAGGACCGTCCGCGGCATCTTGCCGACGAAGGTCTTTTCGACCGAGACGTAGCCCGCGTCGGCAAGCTTCGCCAGGTGCGACGAGAGGTTGCCCTGGCTCAGGCCCGTTTCCCTCATTACGTACAGGTAGTCCGCGCGGTTGACCACGGCGAGACACGCCAGCACCACCAGCCGGCCCGGCTCGTGAACCACGCGGTCGACGCCGGCAATCGGCGCGAGGTGGAGCGGTTCCGGCTCAGGCGCCATGCTCTGCCTCTCCAACGACCGGATGCGCGCGCCTGAAACGCCGGACCACGACGAGGCCGGATACCAGGAGGACGCCGCCCACGGCAAAGAAGAGCAGGGTGAGGCGGTCGCTCGGGTTGATCGCGGGACCGAACGGGAGGAGCCAGAAGGCGAATCCCCCGACGGCCGAGACGGATGCGTACGCGGCCCACCGTGGCAGCCCGGAGCGAACGAAGGTGTGGAGGAAACCGGCGCCCAGGATCGTGCCCGCGAGCACCGGTGCCCACGTCGGCCAGGAGTCGAGAGCCCAGAGCCGTCCCTGCGCGAGTGTCAGCACGGCAACGATGGCGAGGCTGATCACGGCGGCACCGAGGATGCCCGGGAGGACCGCAGCGTGGGGCTGTTCCGCAGGGTCCGCGAATCCCGTTCGGCGGGCGGCGACCTGCTGGTGGATAAACGTCCACGCGCGAGTGAAGACCGTGAGATAGACGACCGCCAGCACGAGCGTGGCGGTCCGCTGGGTCGCGCCTCCGGCGAGGATCGCGTACGCCCCGGCGAGGAGGTCGGCGACCCCGTCTTCGAGGGCGTGCCGGTTGGCGCGGCGTTGGAAGTGAGCGAGGGGATCCGGCGCTGACATGTCGGGCCTCCGTGGGGGCGGAACGTGCTGCAAACTATATTGCAGCACAATCTACATGTCAATACGGATTACACTGCGCCATGGTTCCCAGTAACTCCCCTCGTCTCGGGCTGGTGTCTAAACACACAGAGCCGAAGTGGAGGCACCCATGGCCAACACCCGTCGCCTGCCCCTGGTCACCCTCGGCTGGCAGAGCTGGTCGATGGTCGTCATCGTCCTCGTCATCCTGCTCGCCACGGCCGCGTCCCTGCTGCTCGGATAAGCCGTACCGGCCCGCGGGGGGCGCAGGTGCACAGCGGGTCCGCGTTCGACACCGAGGCGACTCAGGTGGGCGTCGAGCAGGCCCGCCGGAAGCGCGCGGCAGGAGGCGCTTGACCGGAGGTAGCAAAATGCTACCATTTGCGTATGAGCCAGCCGGTCAGACTGTCGGACGCCCTCGTGCTCGACGCCCGGATGGTCGGCGACGTCGCGGAGCGGTCCATCGCAGGCCAGATCGAGTTCTGGGCCAACCTCGGCCGCGCGATTGAGCCCGTGCTCGACGGCGCCCGGGCCCTGACCCTGGCCCGCGCGGGCCGCGCGCGCCCGCTCTCGGTGTGCCTGGCCGGGGTGGATTCGGCGGCGGGGCGCCGGCGCGTCGGGGACTACCTGGCCTCCATCCCGTTCCCGCACTACGAACCCGCGCCCCGGCGGCCGCGTGTGGTCGTGCGCATCGACGCCGACGGACGACGGACGCCGGGCCGGTTCGTCCAGCGGAAGTTCGTGCCCTTGCCCCGCTGCGCGAAATGAACGCCGTCGATCGGCGGCCGCTCATCGTCGCCGTGGCCGGTCCGAACGGCGCCGGCAAGTCGACCTTCTACCACGCGCACCTCCGTCGGACGGGACTCCGCCTCCTCAATGCCGACGTGCTCGCCAGTGAGATGGGCCTCCCGGCCGGGGAGGCGATGGGCGTCACGACGCGTTTGCGGGAGGCGCTCGTGCGGGCACGCGAGAGTTTCGTGTTCGAAACCGTGTTCTCGGATCCCGTCGGTGACAAGTTGTCGTTTCTCCGGGACGCGGCCGCGTCCGGCTACACCGTCGTGCTGTGCTTCATCGGCATCGACGGTCCCGACACCTCAGAGGAGCGCGTGGCCATGCGCGTGTCTCAGGGCGGGCACGACGTGCCGTCCGATCGGCTGGCGTCTCGATACCCGCGTACGCTCGATAACCTTCGCGCGGCCATCACCGATCTTCCGCACGTCTGGGTGTTTGACAACCAGGACCTCGCCCGGCCGTTCCGCAAGCTCGCCGTCTTCCAGGATGGGCAACAGATCTTCCTGGCTCGCCGACTCCCGCCGTGGTTCGCGCGCATCGTGGCGTCGATGCCTGGGCGGACGCGGACCCGGACCGCGTGAAGACCAACGTATAATTCCGTCACTATGAGACGATCGCTGCCATCGGCCTGTCTGTCGGTGTGGATTCTCGCCGGCTGTCTGTTCCTCGGCGCTGCCCATGAGGCACTGGCGCAGCCGCCGCTGTTTACCGACGCGCTGCCGAAGGAAGAGTTCGCGGCGCGGCGCGCCAAGGTGCTGTCGCAGATTGGCGATGCCATCGTCGTGCTGCAGGGCGCGGCCGAGACCCCCTCGTATATCAAGTTCCGTCAAAGCAATCAGTTCTTCTACCTGACCGGCGTCGAGGTGCCGCGCGCCATCCTCGTGATGGACGGGCGCACGCGGACGACGACACTGTTCCTGGCGCCGCGCGACGAGCGGCGGGAGCGATCGGAAGGTCCCGTGCTCGTGCCCGGCGACGAAGCCGTGCGGCTGACGGGCATCGAGCAGGTGCGGGCGCGGGCCGAGTTCGACGCCGCCGCGGCGACGCTGGCCGGTCGGACCGTCTACACGACCTTCCGCGGCGAGACCCGAGGCGCAGGCACGCCAGGGCAGGCGGCGGCGCACCAGGCGGCGAGCGAGGCCGATCCGTGGGACCGACGTCCGTCTCGCGAAGCCTGGTTCCGGCAGGCACTGTCGCAGAAGGCGCCGGGCATCGAGTTCAGGGATCTCGATCCGCTGCTCGATGCGATGCGGATGATCAAGAGCCCCCGCGAGATTGCGCTCATTCGCGAGGCGACGCGGATTGCCGGAGACGCGCTGATGGAGGCGATGCGTTCGGCCGAGCCCGGCATGTACGAATACGAGATCGAGGCCGTGGCCGACTACGTCTTCAATCGGAACAACGCGCAGGGCATCGCCTACTTCGCGCTCGTCGCATCCGGCCAGAACGCCTCGTGGCCCCACTACCACGCCGGGCAGGCGCAAACCCGGGATGGCCAGCTCGTGCTCGTCGACTACGGGCCCGACTACAAGTACTACACGGCCGACGTGACGAGGCAGTTCCCGATCAACGGGCGCTTCACCGACGACCAGCGCGAGCTGTACGGCACCTACGTGAAGCTCTACAACGCCATCATGGCCTCGGTGCGTCCCGGAAAGCTCGTCGAGATCCGGAAGGAGATCGTCGGCAAGATGGACGCGATCCTGGCTGCGACCCAGTTCGTCAACCCCAAGAACCGAGAGGCGGCCACCCGGTTCGTCGAGGCGTTCCGCGCCAGGCCCACCGGCTCGCTCGGGCACATGGTCGGCATGGAGGTGCACGATGCCGCCGTGCCGTACGACGAACTCGTGCCCGGGATGGTGTTCACCATCGAGCCGGCAATGACGATTCCCGACGACCGCGTCTACATCCGGGCCGAAGACATGCTGCTCGTGACCGAGACCGGTTACGAGAATCTCTCCTCCTTCGCGCCGATCGACATCGCCGGGATCGAGAAGCTGATGGCCGAGCCCGGCCTCGCCCAGTACGCCGGCCGGCAGGCGGCTGCCCCCGGGCGACGGTAGCGCGCGGGCGTCAGTCGGAGGAGGCCGGCCGGGATCCTCAGGAGCCGCGGTGTCGTCTCACTGTGTGGGACCACCTCACGGAGACATCAGAGCCATGGCAGACAAGAGGATCATTGCGGTTGTGGGCGCCACCGGTGCGCAGGGCGGCGGGCTGGTTCGGGCGATCATGGCCGACCCGGCGAGCGGCTTCACGGCGCGGGCCATCACCCGGGACGTCAACTCGGACAAGGCCAAGGCGCTGGCCGCGCTCGGCGCGGAGGTCGTCGCGGCGGATATCGATGATGCCGAGAGCCTGAAGCAGGCATTTGCCGGCGCGCACGGCGCGTTCTGCGTGACCTTCTTCTGGGATCACTTATCGCCCGAGAAGGAGATGGCGCAGGCGAAGAACATGGCGGATGCCGCCAAGGCCGCCGGCGTGCAGCACGTCGTCTGGTCCAGCCTCGAGGACACGCGCCGGTGGATGTCGCTCGAGGACACCCGCATGCCGACGCTGCAGGGCAAGTACAAGGTGCCGCACTTCGACGCGAAGGGTGAGTCGGACCGCTACTTCACGGAGTCCGGCGTGCCGGCGACGATCCTTCTGACGTCCTTCTACTGGGACAACCTGATCTACTTCGGGATGGGCCCGAAGAAGGGGCCTGACGGCGTGCTCGGCATCACGATGCCGATGGGCGACAGGAAGCTGCCCGGGATCGCGGCCGAGGACATCGGGCGCTGTGCGTTCGGGGTGTTCAAGCAGGGCGCGGCGATGGCCGGCAAGACGGTCGGGATCGCGGGCGATCAGCTCACCGGCGAGCAGATGGCGGCGGCGCTGTCCAAGGCGATCGGCCAGCCGGTGCGCTACAACGACGTCCCGCCCGAGGTGTACCGCGGCTTTGGCTTCCCCGGCGCCGACGACCTGGGCAACATGTTCCAGTTCAAGCGGGATTTCGAGGCGGACTTCTGCGGGGCGCGCAGCCTCGAGACGTCGCGGGCGCTGAACCCGTCGCTCCAGAGCTTCGAGGCGTGGCTCGGCCGGAACGCCAGCCGGATTCCGCTCGAGTAGCCCCACGCCGGTCCTTCGCTGACCGTCCATCGCACACGGATTCCGGGGGCCTCGCGCTTTCGATGGACGTCCGGAGGCATGCGTGGCACGATAATGACGGAGGGTAGGCCATGACGGTTCACCAGCGCGTCGAGATGCGGCCCGACGTCATGCTCGGGAAGCCGGTTATCCGCGGGACCCGAGTCACGGTCGAGCTGGTGCTCCGCAAGCTCGCCGAAGGCATTACGATCGAAGACCTGCTCGACGGCTATCCGAGGATTACCCGCGAGGACGTCCACGCCGCGATCCAATTCGCTGCCGACACGCTCGCTCATGAGGAAGTGGTCTTTCGTCCCACTGGCACTGAACGTTAGGGGCGCGACCAGTGCGGTTCCTTGCCGATGAGAGCTGCGACTTCGCCGTGGTACGGGCGCTGCGGGCTGCCGGTCACGACGTTGCGGCAATCGCCGAGGAACAGCCGGGGCTGACAGACCGCGATGTGATCGCCAGGGCCGAGTCGGAGAATCGGATTGTCCTGGCGGAGGACAAGGACTTCGGACAGCTCTTGTTCTCAGCCGGCGGCGGGTGTGTCGGGTGTGTCCTGTTGCGGTTTCCTGCTGGAGTCCGCGCTTCGCTCGGTGCCGATGTCGTGCACATCGTCGAGACCCTTGGCGACCGGCTCCTCCGCAGTTTCGTGACCGCCGAACCCGGCCGGACTCGGATTACCCGCCTACCCAGATCGACCTGAACTCCCCGCTATCCTGCGTGCCCTCGACGGGAATACCCAGGCCGCATGCCGTGCCGTGCAATGTCCGTTGAA
>CAYZYG010000141.1:0-10055 GCA_964481395.1 uncultured Vicinamibacterales bacterium | reverse complement strand
CATCATCTCCGAGGACGATTGCGGCACGCTCGACGGCATCGAGGCGCAGGCCATCGTCGAGGGCGGCGAGGTCATCGAGCCGCTGCGCGACCGCATCATCGGCCGCGTGACGCTCGAGCGCATCGCCGACCCGTTCACCGACGAGACCATCGTCGAGGCCAACCAGGAGATCAACGAGGAACTGGCGGCCACCATTCAGGACGTCGGGATCGAGCGCGTCAAGATCCGGTCCGTGCTCACGTGCGAGTCCCGGCGGGGCGTGTGCGCGCGCTGCTACGGGCGCGACCTGGCGACCGGGCGCCTCGTCGAACTGGGCCAGGCGGTCGGCGTCATCGCCGCCCAGTCCATCGGCGAGCCCGGTACGCAGCTCACGATGCGGACGTTCCACATCGGCGGCGCGGCCTCCCGTGTCACGGAGCAGTCGACACTCGAGGCTGCCCACGCCGGCACGGTGCACTTCCAGGGACTCCAAATCGTCGAAGGGCGGCAGTTGCCCGACGGCGGCCTGAACCTCGTGGTCATGAACCGGACCGGCTCCCTCGTCGTCCAGGACGACAAGGGGCGCGACCGCGAACGTCATCCCCTGGTCTACGGCGCGCGCCTGAAGGTGCGCGAGGGCAACCAGGTGGAAGCGGGCGGCGTCCTCGCCGAATGGGACCCGTACACGGTGTCCATCCTGACCGAGGGCGCCGGGGCCATCCGGTTCAAGGACATCATCGAGGGCCTGACGGTCCACGAAGAGGTGGACGAGGTCACCGGCCTGTCGCGACTCATCATCGTGGACTCGCCCGACGAGAAGAAGCAGCCGACGATCGAGGTCAAGCTGACCGACGGTACGACCCGGCGCTACCACATGCCCTCGCGCGCGCACCTCATGGTGCGTGACGGGGAGGAAGTCTTCGCCGGCGACGTGCTCGCGAAGATCCCGCGCGAGACGACGAAGACGAAGGACATCACCGGCGGTCTGCCCCGCGTGGTCGAACTGTTCGAGGCACGTAAGCCGCGGGACCCGGCGGTCATGAGCGCCATCGACGGGCAGGTCCGCTTCGGCGGCATCGTCAAGGGCCGGCGCAAGGTGCTGATCGTGCCGGACGACCCGACGGCGGAGCAGGCCGAGTACGAGATTCCGCGCGGCGTCCACGTGGCCGTGCAGGAAGGGGAGCGCGTGCGCGCCGGCGATCCGCTGATGGACGGGCCGCGCAACCCCCACGACATCCTCGCGGTGCTCGGTGAGAAGGAACTCCAGAAGTACCTGGTCAACGAGATTCAGGAGGTCTACCGCCTCCAGGGCGTCACGATCAACGACAAGCACATCGAGACGATCACGCGGCAGATGATGCGGTGGGTTCGGATCGAGGACGTGGGCGACACCGAGTTCCTCGTCGAAGACGTCGTCGACAAGTTCAGGTTCCGGGGCGAGAACGAACGCGTCGTGATGGAGGGCCTGCGCCCGGCGACGGGCCGCCCGGTGCTGCTCGGGATCACGAAGGCCTCGCTCTCGACCGACTCGTTCATATCGGCGGCCTCCTTCCAGGAGACGACGCGCGTCCTCACCGAGGCCTCCATCTCCGGCAAGGTCGACTTCCTGCGCGGCCTCAAGGAAAACGTCACCATGGGCCGGCTGATTCCCGCCGGGACCGGCTTCGAGTTCTACAAGTCGGTCACGATCCCGGCCGACGAACCGCCGCCCCCGCCGCCGCGCATCGAGGGCGACGAAGACGCCGACCGCGACATGGACGTCGAGTACCTGATGGACTCGACCGACGGCCTCGGCCTGCTCGGCGAACCCGGGAAGGAATAATAGTCCGGCACTTCCGGTAGAATCAGGGCGGCGGTCCTTCCGAGGGCCGCCGCCCTTGTGGTGTACCGCGGGGGCTCGGGTCATCGTCCGGGCCCAGGTGACGGGATTCGCGTCTGGTGCTGCCTGTCCTCTTCCTCGCCGCCGCGTTCTCGAACGCGTTCCTGCTGTTTCTCGTCGAGCCGCTCGTCGGCAAGCTGATGCTGCCGGTGCTCGGCGGAGCGCCGGCCGTATGGAATACGCTGGTGTTCTTCTTCCAGACGGCGCTGCTCGGCGGCTACGTGTACGCGCATCTGAGCCGGCGGCTGGCGGCTGGGCGCCAACTCGCCCTGCACGCCGTGGTGATCGCGGCGGGCGCGGCGTTGCTGCCGGTCGCCTTGCCGGCAGGCTGGGTCGCGCCAGGCGTGGAGCGTCCCCTGGTCTGGGTCTACGTGCTGGCGGCAGTCATGGTCGGGGGGCCGTTCTTCGCGATCGCCTCCGCGGCGCCGCTCGTCCAGCGCTGGTTCTCGCTGACGCGTCATCCGGACGCCAGGGATCCCTACTTCCTCTATGCGGCGACCAACGCCGGGAGCCTCGCCGGCCTGCTGGCGTTCCCGCTGGCGGTCGAGCCGCTCTTCAGACTGAGCGAACAGTCCCGACTGTGGACTATCGGGTACATCGTGGCGGGCGTCCTCACGTTGGCCGCCGGGGCCGCGGCGCTGCGCCACGCCCATCAGCGGGCAGGCCGGCGCAGGCCTGATGACAAGCCGGATCCGGGGCCGGACGCGCCCGCAGCGGACCGCTGGCGCCTCCGTGGGACATGGCTGGTCCTCGCGCTCGTGCCGTCCAGCCTGATGCTCGGGGTGACGACGCACGTGACGACCGACATCGCGGCGTTCCCGCTGATGCTCACCGTGCCGCTGGCGCTGTACCTCGTGACCTTCGTTGTGGCCTTCTCGCGCCGCCGGCTGGTGCCCCGCCGGGTGATTGACGCCGTGTTTCCACTCGCGGCCCTGCCCGTCCTCTACACCGTAGCCCTGCAGCCGACGGATCCGTTCTGGCTGCTGGTGCCGATGCACCTCCTCTGTTTCGTGGTGTTGGCGCTCGGGTGCCATCTGTGGCTGGCCGAAAGCCGGCCGGCCCCCGCGCGGTTGACCGAGTACTACCTCTGGATTGCCCTGGGCGGCGTCCTGGGCGGCGTGTTCAACGGCGTGCTCGCGCCCGTGCTGTTCGACGCGGCGTACGAGTACCCGCTGATGGTGGCTGTCGCCTGCTTCGTGCGGCCGGCGACGGACGCGGTCCCGCGGTCCCGCCGTGGCGCGCTGGCCATCGACGCGCTGATCGCGCTGGCGCTGGGCGCCGCCGTCTGGCCGGCGCACCGCCTCGCTGCCGTGACGACCGCGGTCGACCAGGCGATGGCGCAGTCGCTGGCGTTCGGGTTCCTCCTGCTCGTCGCGTCTGCCGTGGCGGCCGCCCCGCGGCGGTACGCCCTGGCGGTGAGCGCCCTGCTCGTGGCCAGCCAGATCCAGGCAAGCGTCCAGCAACCGGCGCTGTTCACGGGACGCAGCTACTTCGGGGTCATGCGCGTGACCGGGGACGAACAGGGTACCCGCCAGCTGATCCACGGCAGCACGATCCACGGCACGCAACTCCGGGATGGAAGCCGGGACCTGGTGCCCGCTGCCTATTACAGCCCCGAAGGACCGGCCGGCGACATCATGCCGCACGCCGGCCCGAGCGTGGCCGTGGTCGGTCTGGGCACTGGGGCTCTCGCGTGCTACGCGCGGCCGGGGCAGGAGTGGACGTTCTTCGAGATCGATCCGCTCGTGGAGCGCATCGCGCGCGATACGTCGCTGTTCACGTACCTGTCAGGATGCCTGCCCGACGCCAGGGTGGTCATCGGCGATGCGCGGGTGGGCCTCGGGAGAGCGGACGACGGGGCATTCTCATCCCTCGTCATCGACGCGTTCAACTCGGACGCGATCCCGGTGCATCTGCTCACGCGGGAGGCGATCCACCTGTACGTCCGGAAGGTGAAGCCCGGTGGATTCGTGGCCCTCCATATCAGCAACCGCCACATGGCGCTGGAAGCCGTGCTCGGTCGGAGCGCCGCGGACCTGGGGTTTTCAGGGCGTGTGAAGGCCGACGACGGAGACGATGCCTGGCACCTGGGGTCGAGTTGGGCCGTGCTCGCGCGCGAAGATGTGGATCTCGAGGCGTTCGCCGAGGCAGACGGCTGGCAGTCCTTGCCCGCCGATGGCGCGCCGCTGTGGACGGACGACTACGCCAACGTGATGCGGGCGTTGCACTGGTGGTCCCCCCGCGGGGGTTCGTAGGCCGCAGGACGGCCCGCTTACTTCGCGGGACCGCGCGCCCCGTCGGCCAGCGCGGCCAGACGGAGCGTCGCCAGCGTCGCGGCGGTCGTGCCGTCGTCGGCCAGCGCCTCCGTGTCCGCTCGCGCCGCCGCCTTCAACATCTCGACGGCACGATTGACCTCGCCCAGTTCCTCGTGGCAGCGGGCCCGGAAGTACAGCACGGCTCCGGGGCCGATGCCCCGACCGACGGGGATGATCTCGAGTTTCTCGAACGCGCCCAGGGCAGGGCGCCACTGCCCGAACCGCATCTGCAGGAGGGCGAGGTTGAAGGCCAGCAGGTCCCGGTCCGCTGCCGAGGTCGCGACGGCCAGGCCGGCCCGGAGCTTCGCCAGTACCGCGTTCCCCAGAGCGGCCGGATCGAAGACCGGGCCACGACGGGGACCGCGCTGGACGGGCAGCGCCACCTGTTTCGGGGCCGATCCGGGGCGTGAGACCGTCAGCGCCAGCACATCGCCCGGCTTCCGGCGTCCGATCGCGTCAGCCACCGCCGCGGCGGTGGTGGGCGAGCCATCGGCCGCAGCGACGGCGTCGCCGGGCTTGACCCCGGCCAGAGCAGCGGGGCCGCCGGCTGCGACGGCGGTCACGATGAGCGGCGCACCGGGCAGGCCGGTGTCCGCGACCCTGACGTCCACGTAGTGTTCGTAGACGAGGTCGGCGGCGGCCGCCGGCTGATCGATCCGCCGAGCGAGGTCGGCCAGGGCTTCTGAGGAGAGACGGGGCAGCTGCACGCGATCGACGATTGCGTGATCGTGCCAGAACAGCAGGAACTCGACGGGCGCGTCCGTCGCGCCCGCGCCGCCCTGCGCCACGGCGGCCAGCAGCAGGGGGGCGTCGTAGTTCTCGCGGGCCGTCTTCAGCAGGCGCGCAGCATCTGTCTGATCGCCGCGACCGGCGGCCGCGACCAGCTCGGCTGTCGAGGTGTCGTTCCACCGCTCGACTTCCGGCGGGACATCCACCAGCGTGGCCATCCGGAAGCTTTGGACGGCCGTGGCGAGCGCCCGATCGATCGTCGTGGTGAGCGCCGGCGACGGACGAGGCTGTCCCTGACTCGTCTCGACCGCGCCGAGGAACGCCAGACCGGGCTTCAGGGTGACGTCGATGACGGCCGTCCGGCCACGGACGATGGTCGCGGCTGCCTGGTACGAGCCGATGGCGTGGCGGATTCGGACGCGGTGCTCTCCCGTGCAGACGTTGCGTTCGAACGGCGACCGGCCGACCAGGGCGCCGTCCACGTACACGTCGGCATCGGTGGGAACGGAGGTGACCCTGAGCATGCCGACGTCGGGCTGCATGCGCACCGCCGTCGTGTCGCCATACCAGAGCAGCGCGGCGCTGGTGTCGAGATTCACCAGCGAATCGGCCGTCACGCTGAGGGTGCGCGACTCCTCGATCAGGCAGTCGCCGCGGAACCGCACCAGCAGGAGTTTGTCGACCGGCACGTCCCTGACCAGAAAGGCGGCGGAGGTCCCGAGATCGAAGCGCGCCTCACCAGCCAGCCGCGTCAGCGCGGTGACCTCTTCCGCGGAGAGCGTGTCCCTGAGTTCCGACAGGGGGCGAGCCACGCCGGCGGGCTCGTTGTTGACGGTCACCTCGACGCCGGGCCGGTCGATCAGGAAGGCGATCGGCGGAATCGTCGGCGTCGGAGCGAGGTCGCCGACGGCGAGGGTCTGGCCCGCCTCGATGGTGACGCGTGAGACCGCGCTGTCGTACCCGGGCTTCTCGAGGCGGAGTTCGTAGAGGCCGTTGATGACCGACGCGCGGACGGGCAGGTCACCGGTCACGCCCAATTCGATGCCGTCCAGCAGCACGCGGCAGTCGCGAACCGGGCTCTGAACCTCGAGCAGCCCTGTCTCGGTGCGGCGGAGACCGTCGACGAGTTCCTGTTCCCGCGGCGTAAGCTCACCGCTGAAGAACGGATCGACGCGCAGCAGCTCGCGAAGGCTCTCGTCGACCTTCTCGTTGTTCATGGCCTGCAGGTGCACACGCGCGCGGAGGATGAAGGCCTGCCGGTGTGCCGGGCGCTCGTCTGCCGTCAGGGGGCGGGTCTTGCGCAACTCCAGCGATTCCACCGCCAGGTGATCCAGCAGCTCGACGGCCGCCTGGAGATCGGATTCCATGAGCTGCACGGCCCGATCGACGCGGGCCTGGAAGGTGTCCGTCGCGACCTGGGCCTCGGCCGGCACAGCCGTGACCGGGACCGGTGGCGGAGGCGGCAGCTGGCCGTACGCCGGCACCGCAGCGAGGCAGAAGGCCGCCCAGACGGGAAGGCATCTCACCCACGGCCGACGTGTCATCGGTACCTCTCGATCCGGGTCGTCGATCGGCCCGCCACGATGAGTGTCCCGTCCGGGGCGACGCCGATGGCCGACGGGTTCTTGAGCGCGGCGTTCCCCGCCTGCGGCAGGAGCACCGCGCCGGCGGTGGGAGCGCTGAACTTGCCCTCGGCTCCGGCTGACAGGTGGAACACGTAGACGCGCTTGGCTTTCGTATCCAACAGGTAGACGCCGTGCAGCGAATCGACCGCCATGTCCTCGGCCTTTTCGAGTTTCACGTTCGCGACGAGAGGCCCGAACGCCGCCATCAGCCTCTTGGAGCCGTCGTACACCTGCACAGACTGTCCCTTCTCGTCGAGCAGGTAGACCCAGTCCGATGGTCCCGCGCGCACCGTCTGAAACTTGCCGATCGGTCCCCAGGGGGCGCACGCGCCGGTCGCGGGCTGGCACTGCAGGACGCCGTCGTAGTCCTCGTCCAGTACGAGGAGGTTGCCGTCCGACAGTCCGGCCATCGAGCGGACGTCCTTGGCCTGTCGGGCGCGGCCTCTCCACGACCCGGCCAGCGGACGCGTCCCGGCCACGTCCGTTGTCGTCAGGCCGGTCGCACCCGCGATGGCCATCACGCCGCCCGGCAGGAAGGCCAGGCCGGTGGGATCCTTGGGCGTCGGCACGGCCGTGACCGTGTCGCCGTCCACGCGATAGACGCGTTTGTCCCCCTTGTCGAGCAGAACCCAGCGATCGATCTGCTCGAACACCAGAGCCCTGGGTTCGTCGAGACGCGTCAGGCCTTTGGCCACGACGGTGTCGGCTGTCGAGAAGTACGCGGCCGACTGATCCTGGCTCGCCCGGAGCCGCCTGGCCAGAATGGTCGACAGATTCATGGCCACGGCCTGCAGCGGGTGATCACGGGGGATTTCGTCACGCAGCAACTGGCACTGGTTCAGCGCCGCCGTCGTGGCTCCCGACAGCGCGAGCAGTCGGGCGAGCCGCACGCGTGCCGCGTGCGCATCCTCCGTGCCCGGATGTTCGGTGAGCAGTTGGTACAGACGATCCTTCGCGAGATCGATACGGAGGCTCGTCTCGGCGCTCGCGGCCTGTTCGAGCAGCGATGCCGCCTGGCCTGACGGGACGGGGCCCGGCCGGCCGGCCGGTGGGGCCTGGGCGGAGACCAGGGCCGCGAGCAACCCCCACACCGCGAGTCCCGTTGCCGGTCCCGACCGTCTACCGCAGTTGCTGTACCGCAAGCTTGTCACTCTCCAGACTCGCGCGCACCACGAAGTGTCCGCCCGACGCCAGCGTAATCGTATCGGTGACTTCCCGGCCAGCGGCCGGCCCAGACACCCAACGGAACACCACGCGGTGCATGCCGGCCGCAATACGCCCGACCTGCGCGGGATAGGGTCCCGGGATCGGCTTCCCGTCGATGAGAATCCTGACCCCGGTGTAGTCCTCTCCTCGGACCGCGAACGCCGCGCTCGCCAGACCCGGGACGGTGACGGTGCGCCGCTCGCCCGGCTTGACGGCCACCGTTCCGAGATCGGCATTCAGGAAGACGGCCTCGCTCACGGCGCGCAGTGTCGCGCTGCCGGCCTCGATGTCGACAGTCGAATCCGGTGCGTCGACACGGCCCAGCCGCGTCTCGCCGCTGTACAGCGTGACAGGGTACGGCTGTCCGTCGAAGCTCACGCGGAGGACGGCACCTGCTGTAACCGCGGGGGGCTCCGCAGGCTTCGGCGGCGCACCGGCAGCAGGATTGGGGGCCGGCTTCTCCGGCGACGCGGCCGCAGGCTTCGCCGTCCCGTCACGCGGGCCCGGCGGCAACGCGGGCGGCGGCGGCAGGGTGGACGCGCCTGGTTGTCCGGCAGGGCGGTCAGGCGCGGCCTCTGATTTCTGAACCGGCTGTACGGGCGCTTCCCGCGCTGACGGCGGAGCATCCGCGACGGGAGGCGTCGCCGGCGTGGGCATGGTCTTTGGGGCGGCCACCGTCTGGACCGGTTCGGCGCGCCGTCCCGTCGGCTCGGCGCCAGGCTGAGCGGTGGATGTCCCGGGGACCGCGCGCTCATCGCGTGCTGTCGCGGTTGCCCGTCCGGCCGGTTCAATCGGAGCCGGTGGCTCTGCGGTGCTGGTGACCGGCTCCCGTCCGCCAGCCGCAGACGGACCGACGCCGCTGGGCGGTTCCGTCGTGCCGGGTGCCGCTCCGGACTGGGGCGTCGACGGGGCGCCTCCCCCGCCGCTGGACGGGCCCGGCGAGGGCGTGCTCGCCAGGTTTCGGCCGATCACCAGCGCGATGACGACGACGACCAGCATGACCCCGGATCCGATCAGGCCTGCGAGCAGGAGGGGCGATCGGCGGTGCGCAGGCCGGTCCGGTTCAGCGGCCTGCGGCATCACCCAGTCCGTCGCGGGCTGCGCGTGCAGTCGGGTTTCATCGACGGGCGAGACGGCCGCCGGTGCCGGCCGGATCATCGTGGCATCGACCGCCACGGGGGGCAGAACGGCGGCGGCTGGCTCCGAGGCAGCTCTGCGGAGTTCGGCCGTGAACTGGGCACCCGACTGGAGGCGGGCCGACGGATCCTTCGCGAGCCCCCACTCGAGGACCGCGGCCACGGCTGGGCTGACGGCCGGGTTGATCTCGAGCGGAACGCGCGGCGGCTCGTGCACGATACGGTACATCGTCGTCGCCACGTCGTCGCCGCCGAAGGGACGCTCCCCGGTCAGCATCTCGAAGAGGACCACGGCGGCCGAGAACAGATCGGATCGCGGGTCGAGCGGCAGTCCTCGTACCTGTTCGGGCGACATGTAGCTCGGCGACCCCATGATGCTCGACGTCTGCGTGACGCCGGCGAGCGAGATGCGGGCGATCCCGAAATCCAGGATTTTCACGCGGCCGTCCGCCGTGAGCAGGATGTTGGCAGGTTTGATGTCCCGGTGGACGATGCCGCGCGCGCCGGCGTAGTCGAGCGCGGCGCCAATCTGCTCGAAGATCGGAATGGCCTGCTCCACCGACAATGCGCGGCCGTCGCCGATGTACGTGTTGAGCGTCTGCCCGTCGACGAGTTCCATCGCGACGGCGGTGAGCTGTCCGTCGTCGATCACGTCGTAGATGGTGACGATGTTGGGGTGGGCCAGCGTTCCGGCCGCCGCCGCTTCCCGGAACAGCCGCTTGCGAAGTTCCTGGGAGTCGGCGTCGCCTGCCGCGAACGCCATGGTCTTCAGCGCCACCCTGCGGCCGATGACGGGATCGTAGCCCTCGTACACGATGCCCATGGCCCCACGGCCCAGCTCCCGGAGGATCTGGTACCGGCCGATGGTCCGTGCGCCTGGGACGTGTTCGCTCATGCGGTCACCGGCGGGCTGGCCCCGGCACGCGAGCGGTTCAGCAACGGGAAGCCAGCGTGACACGGGGATTGTACCTCAAGCGGCTGACGCGTCACCCCCCATCGTCGCGCGGTTGTCCACGCGAGGGGCGTCGCGCGCGCGGGTCATCGCGTGAACGGGCGCGCGGCCGGCCTGGACGTCTTGAAAGCCCAGACCTGTTGGAAATGAGTCAAGTTTTGCGACGGCCTGCAAGACGTCTACGCCCCGCCGTAGGCGGGGCAACGAAACACGGTGATCTAGCGAGGCGGAGCC
>CAYZYG010000140.1:0-10465 GCA_964481395.1 uncultured Vicinamibacterales bacterium | reverse complement strand
GGCGGCCGCAGCTTCGTCAACGCCGAGGACGATCACGACTACGAGAAGCCGATCTACGGCCTGGCCGGGTTCTCCGCGGACGGGAAGTCGGCTCTCGTGTACGACCGGTACGACGTGTGGTCGCTGCCGCTCGAGGGCGGGCAACCCGTGTGCGTGACCAAGGGTGAAGGAGCGAAGCAGGAGATCCGCTACCGGGTTGTGCAGCTCAGCGGCCGGGGAGGCGGAGGCGGCCGCGGAGGTGGCGGCCGCGGAGGCGCCGGTTCAGAGGAGCCGATCGATCTCGCCAAGCCGGTGCTGCTCTCGAGCTTCGGCGAGTGGACGAAGAAGTCCGGTTTCTCTGAAGTTCAGCCCGGCCAGGCACCAGCCTCACTTCTGTGGCTCGACAAGGCCGTCGGGACGCTGACACCCGCCAAGAACGCCGACCGGGTGATCTTCACCCAGCAGACGTTCAACGAGTATCCGAACTACTGGGTGGCGGACAAGCGCCTGACGTCACCCAGGCAGGTGACCGACGCGATGCCCGACATCTTCAAGGACTTCGCGTGGGGCACGAAGAAGCTCGTCGACTTCAAGAACAGCCGCGGCGTGAAGCTTCAGGCGACGCTGACGCTCCCCGCCGGCTACGAGCCCGGGAAGAAGTACCCGATGATCGTGTACTTCTACGAGCTGGTGTCGGGCACCCACCACAACTTTTCGTTCCCCGTGTACGACGATCGCCCGCACATGTCCACCTATGCGAGCAACGGCTACCTCGTGCTCCAGCCGGATGTGCGGTACGTCATCGGCCGGCCGGGGACGTCGGCGCTCGATTGCGTGACGAGCGCGGTGAAGAAGGTGATCGAGTTGGGCTACGCCGATCCCAAACGCATCGGCCTGCAGGGCCACTCCTGGGGCGGCTACCAGTCGTCGTTCATCGTGACCCAGACCGACATGTTCGCGGCCGTGGTCACCGGCGCTCCGCCCACCAACCTCACGAGCTTCGTCGGCACGCTCTACCGCTCATCCGGCACGCTGCAGCAGGGCATCACCGAGGTGGGTCAGGTGCGCATGGGCAAGGACGCGACCCCGTGGTCGGCGGAGGCGCTTTACGAGAGCCAGTCGCCCCTGCACCACGCGCCGAAGATCACGACGCCGTTCATGATCCTGCACGGCACGGCGGACGGATCGGTGGACTACGGCCAGGGCCTCGAGTTCTACGCGGCCGCGCGGCGCCTCGGCAAGCCGGTCATCCTGCTGTCGTATCCCGACGAAGGGCATCATCTCGGCCGGCGCGAGAACCAGAAGGACTTCCAGATTCGCATGCGGCAGTTCTTCGACCACTATCTGAAGGGCGAACCCGCGCCGCTGTGGATGACCGAAGGCGTGCCGCAACTGAAGAAGGGGCAGGATCCGACGATCCTCCCCCTGCCGCCGGAGAAGAAGTAGGGAGCGCTGACGGTTCCGTCGCCTGGACCGTCAGAGGAACCAGTAGAACGACAACTGGAAGGTCTTCCAGGTGCGCGTCGGCTCGGGAAGCACCTGACTCAGGGCCGGGCCCGGGACCAGGAACGTCGCCAGCGCCTGGATGTACAGCTTGGTGCCGACCATCCACTGCAGCGTGGGCGTGATCTCCTGCCCGAGGCGGCCGGTTCCGTAGGTCGAGACGGGGCGCTGGCCGCCGAGGTTGTTCGTGGTGTCGGCCGTGAAGTGGTAGTAGTCGACCGACAGGTCGAGCCCCTCGCGCGGCTTGACGCTGACCTCGAACCGATGGGTCCGCATGTTGCGGTTGATCGCGATCTTGATCGCGTCGAGCCCCTGCGCCCAATCGCGCTGCACGCCGCCGGTCAGGCTGTCGAAGCGCTCGTACGTGGGCGTGTCGGGGTCGTCGCCGGTGAACACGGCGTAGCGATAGAGCACGGCCGGCTTCCACGCGGCAGACACGTGCTGGTAGCCGGCCCACACGCCGCCGCCATCGGCCGACATGTCGAAATCCGCGTGCCACTGGTGCGCCCACTCGCCCTCGAGCCAGAGCCCGGGCACCTGAAACGCGGAGTTCCACCGGACGCGGGGGTTGATCGCGCGAAGACCCTCGCGGGTGCCCGCGCCGCCATCCGGGAAGGGATAGCGCGCGTCCGATCGCGGCACGCCCAGGAAGGTCACTGACGCGTCGAGGCGACGGTTGTCGTTGAACTTCACGTTCACCCCGACGTAGCGGCTGCGGCTGTCGTTCGCCGGCAATTCGTCGGGATCGGCGAGCCAGCCCTGCAGCGTGAAGTCGCCCAGTTGCAGCCTCGCGTCCACGGTCATGTCGTACGCATTGCGCGGCGACAGGTTCGATGCCGCCCGCTCGCTGCCGTTGCTGGCGCCGAGCACGTGCCCGATCAGCAGATTCCGGTTGAGGGCGAACTTCTGCCGGCCCACCGACACGTTGAGGCGATTCCGGGATCCGCGCCGGGCCACCAGCACACCTGCGTAGAGGTCCTCGATCCCGACGTGCCCGCGTGGGGTGTCATCCGTGAACACGTCTCGACCGAGCGTGGTCGACCCGACGTACGAGGCGGCGCCGTACACGTAAGAGTTGGAGGTCCCGATCCGGGTGATCCCGCCGACACCGAGTTCGAGTCCGCCCTCGACGACGCCGGTGGAGGTCTTGTCGGGAAGCCCCACGAACGCACCGGGATTACCAGCCCACGGATCGACATCCGCGTAGGCGCCCATGGCTGGATTCACGATCAGCCTGAGGAGCGATCGGTCGTCCTGCCAGAGCTTCGGCAGGTCTCCGAGCCGCCCGGACGCCACCGCCCCGGTGGCTGCCGGTGGAGGCACCTCTCGCTCCGGCCGGATCGTGACGAGCAGCGCGACGGCCGCCTGACGACCGCCGCTGACGGAGTAGATCCGGAGTTCGACCGCCTCGACCGCCGGGAGCGCGCGCACCTGCCCGAGCGCGGCTTCAGCCAGCAGTTCGTTGAACGCGCTGCCCGGCCGGATCCCGAACGCGTCCTGGATCTGCGCCCGCAATTGCTCGTTTTGCGAGTCCTCCGGGCCGGGATTCAGCAGGTGCACGTAGACCTGCTCGATGGTCTGCCCTTCGGCGAAGCCGGCCGGGATCCGCTGGTGGCGGTTCGGATCCCGCGCATCGGCCTGCGGATCGGACTGCGCGGCGGCGGGCGCGGCCCACGCGCACGCCAGGCAGAGGCAAGCCACGCACAGGGAAGCACGCAGGCGCCTCGTCGCGCCTCGCCGCTTCGTGATGCGACCGCTCACCGTGCCCGTCCGACGTTCAAGGCATGTGCCGTGTTGTGGCAGGACGCGCACGTGCCGGGCTTCTCCACGACGAGCTTCGGATGCGGGGCACGATGGCAAAACTGACAGTCCGAGGCGGCCTTGTGCTCCTTCCGGTGACAGGTCACGCAGGTGACACCCATGTGGAGCGACCGGCTGGCCTTGAGGGCGGCGGCAGGACCGTCGTGACAGGCGGCGCAATAGACATCGGGCACCGTAGCGGCGATCGCGAAGGCGGCAGGCGCGTGGCCGCGATGGCAACTGGTGCACGCCCTGTCGTCCATGGCGTCCGCGTGGGCCGCGTGGCAGGTCAGGCACTGCGGCCTGGCGCCCTCTTTCTCGGGCGGGTGCTCCGCATGGCAGTTCGCGCACTCCAGTTCGCGATGCGGGCCGCCGCTGCCCGCGATCGCCACCGCCGGCTCGCGATGGCACTCGATGCACGTCGCGTTGGCCTCGATCGGGAGCGGCTCGGTGACAGGTGCCGGTGCCGGCACGACGCGGAAGTCTCCTCCGTAGAAGCGGCCCGGCCGCGCGCCCGCGCTGTCCTTCACCTCGATGGCGTCCTTCTCCCACGTATCACCCGCGTCCGTGATGGTCCACGTGGCGCCACGCAGATCGAACCGCGCAGTGCGCGCACTGATGGAGATGTTCGTGATGGGGTGCGGCTCGCCTGGAGCCGGGAACCCCATGTTGAAGCCCATCAGCCAGTCCTTGATCCGGATCTTGCGGTCCACGTCGACGACGAAGTAGCTGACCGAGCCCGACTCGGGTTCGTACCCGGCGTCACCGGGACTGCCGGCAGCCGGCCTGCCCTCGAGCGCGAACCAGAACTGGACGCGGTCGCGGGTGCCGTCGCGGTCGTAGTCGAAGACGAGCACGTCGGAAAAGGCGACCTCGGCCCAGAGGTAGGGGGCCTTTGGAGTCGCTGCCTCCTGGCCGGCCTGCATTCCCGCACCAGATGCCGCCGCGAGCAGGAGGACTGCCACCACCAGCCACACACGCATCGTCATACCCTCCCGCGGTTGCCGGCTTGCTGCGAATCTGAATCAGCCGTCCCGAGGACCGCTCGTGCCGCCTCCACGCGCTCGGTGAGACGCTGATGGATCGCCTGGCACGCTTCGACGTAACTTGGCGCAGCATCGGCTGCGCGGCGAACGTCGGCGGCGCAGTCCGGGTCGCCCACCTCACGCTCGATCCAGTCCGCGAGCCGGGCCAGGTTGGCGCCGGCGAGCGACCGCGGCTCCGGGCGCAGGGCGAGCGCGAGTTCCTCGAGACCTCTTACCGAACTCGCGAGGAGCCCGACCGGCGGGACGAGGCGGCCGATCGGGAACCGCTGCGCGTAGGACACCCGTGCCAGAACCCGATGGGCGGTCTCGACGTCCATGGGCCTGTCCGCGGCGGTCATCGCCGTTCCCTGCCGAGGCGGCCGGCCCGCTGCAGCGTGTCGGCGACGTGCGAGAGGCCGAGCCCCGCGAGCGTGGGGCGCGTCGGCCAGCCGCTCTCCACGTCCCATCCCTCGAGCCGGTAGAAGATGGTCTTGAAGTCTTCGAACTTCGCCTTGTCGAGCGTACGTCCCATGAGGTCCATGTACCGCCATTCGCCTCGCTCGTCGCGGCACGGCCACATGTAGAACGGGAACAACTCGCCCTTCTCGTAGCGCGTCTCGTAGATGTAGGGTGCGAAGTGGACCATGTCGCGGTGCCGGCCCTGGAGCGTCCAGATGGCGTTGTCGAGGTTCCAGATCTTCCGGCCGAGCTCGATGCCGTCCTCGAAGGTCAGCTTGTCGCCCGTCACCGCGTTCCAGAACACGTGCTCGCCCGCGTCGGCGGACGCCGTGGCGCCCCGCATGTCGGGCACGTTGGTATTGTAGAAATCCGGCCACTTCAAGTCGCAGAACAGCGCCGACTGCTTGTAGAACCGCGTGTAGTGACGGTGCCAGCGCGTGAGCTGCGCCACGGACTCCGAGTACATGTTCGCGTCGCCGAAGTCGAGCCCCTCGGGCCGGCCGGTCGCGTAGGGCCTGAGCTTCTCGGCGATGATCTCGACCAGCTTCCCGGCCTCGATGCGCATCGGCATCGCGAAGGCGAAGGCGGCCGTAACGTTCGTGAAGATGATGTTGAAGCAGTGCTCGTTGACGTCCCGGTCGCCGAGGATGCTTCCGTAGCCCCACTCCAGCTCGGCCCTGGGGTCGTAGCCGTGTTCTGGCATCCCCCAGTACGAGAACTGCATGTGGCCGTTGCGTAAATCCTCCGCGCGGCCCCACTTGTGCGCGGCCTGCACCCAGCCGTCCGCGAGGTCCTTCCCGATATCCTCGCGGTGGGAGCACGCGTGAATCAGCTTTTCGGCGAAGCCGAGCGTGCCGTACGTGTCCCACGGCAGCTCGGAATGAATCGCCTTGCCTGGCCCGAGCACGCCCTCTTCATGGAGATGCTCGAGCCAGTGCAGGCCGGTCTGGAACAAAAACGAGTTGTGCCCGTACTTCTGCACGATGTCCGCTGCGCGGAGGTTGATTTCCGACAGCTCCTGCGTGGACTTGGCCACCCGCCGCACCGCCGGCAGGTACCACGCGGTCTCCTGGCACGTCGACTCGTTGCCGTAGCCGATCGCGAACCTCGCCCGGCAGCCGTTGATGCAGCCCTGGCACGCCTGGGGCCGTCGCTCGTCGGTCGGCGGCGGGTTCATGAACAGCGGCTTGGGCAGCGTCCCGACGTGCGCCCACGCCGCGAAGTCTGGCTGGCGAATGTCGGTGACGTACTTGTCCTTCGTCACCTGCCGGGCTCGCAGCAGGGCTTCGGCATCCGCCACCGGGATCTCGCCCGTCCCGATGACGCTGATCGCCTTCAGGTTCTTCGAACCCCAGACAGCTCCGAAGCCCCCTTGCCCGGCGCCGTTCCCGGCGTCGTGGATCAGGGATCCCGCCGCGGTGAGGTTCTCGCCGGCCGGCCCGATCGTGAGGATGGCTGGCTTCTGCGTCGTGCGTCCCTGGTCCTCGGCCGGGTCCAGGGCGGCTTCGGCCGACGCGTTGAGGTCCCACCAGCCCGTCCCGGCGCCGCGCTGCACGCCGACGACCTCCCAGATCGCCTGCTGGGTGGTCCAGGTATCCTTGCCCCAGAGGCCCGCCGCGTCGCGAATCTCGACCCGCCGATTGCGGATGTCGACCCAGACCGGGCTCGATGCCCGGCCTTCGATGGCAATCGCATCCCACCCCGCGTGCTTGAGCATCGTCGAGAAGCGGCCGCCGAAGCCCGAACGCGTGAACCAGGAGACCGGGTACTGGCCGACGCCGACACCCATCACCTCGCAGCGCCCGCCCGCGGATGGCACCGGCGTGCCGTTCAATGGAGAGGTCGCGATGATGCAGACGTTCGCCGGGTTGCGGCCGTCGGTGATGGTCTTGTCCCGGCAGAGGTCCCAGAAGAGGGCGGATCCGAGGCCGTGGCCCCCGCCCCAGGCGCGGTACTTCGCCGTGTCGATCTCCAGAGCCCGCCGCGCGGTGAGATCGAGGCGCAGGATCTTGCCTGCGTAGCCGTTGAGCGCCATGACCGTCCTTCCTCCTCGCCTACTTCTCGATCGTCATGCCCAGCCGTTTCCAGACCCAGTCGCGGAGGTTGACGTGGTAGGAATCCTCCCGCGTCTGATCCGGCATGTCGCGAACGAAGGCAATGGCGTTGACCGGGCACACCCGCACGCACGCCTGAACCCCATCCGGTCCTCCCTTCGCCCCGAGGAAGGGGGTGTCGGCGCACAGATCGCACTTCTGCGTCTTCCGCCTGGCGTGGTCCCACTGCACGCGGTCCGGCGTGAACGGGCAGGCGGCGACGCAGGACTTGCAGCCGATGCACAGCGCCTGGTCGATGTGACGCACGTGACCGAACGCCGGATCGGCGCGATTGGCCCCGGTCGGACAGACCTCGACGCACGGCGCGTTCTGGCACTGGCGGCACTGCGCCAGCACCAGGTCGTCCGGCCAGTCCACGAAGGAGTCTTGCAGCACCTGGATGCGCGACTTGCTGTACGAGGCCGCCCCGGTGTGAGCCAGCGAGCACGACATCATGCAGGTGCCGCACCCCTGGCATTTCTTCATGTCGACGACCAGGAATCCCGCGCTGTTGGGGATGACGAACCGGCCGTCGGCGAGCAGCACCCCGGGTCCGGCGATGACGGCGCATCCGAACGCGGCGGACGCGGCGAGGAACGTTCTTCTGGTCGTGCCCTCGGAGCGTGTGGAGTCTTTCCCCATCCTGTGCCTCCGTCCCGGCCGGGACGACGTCAGTGTCTATCCCTCATCGCGCTTCGCATTGTAGAAGGGAGTGGCGCGCGGCTGGCGACGGGCGACGGCGCGTGCCCGAAGCGCAGGTCCCGGACCCGCGAGAGTTCCGAAAGGCTGCGCGCGTGCGTTTGAGCACCGTCGAGGGCCGCGACGACCTTTGGGAGCAGGCCCCGATTGAAGAGGCCGATCCGGCCCGCCGGGTCGCCCGTCGGTCCGCTCGCCAGAATGGCCTCGACTCCCTCCCGGCGGCGAAACATGGCGTTGACGAGTCCCGCCGGGACAGAGGCGGCACGTCCCGAGACGACGAGGCACCACTCGCCCGCGGAGCGGGGCAGCGCGGCGGCCAGAACTCTCAGGAGCCGGCGTTCGTCGTCGGGCGTCTGTGGGGCTTCAGCGATCTCCACCTGCGCGAACTGTGCGCGCAGCGACGCCAGCAGCGAGGGATGGGGTGGCGTGTCGGCGATCACCACCGCAGACGCCTGCCGCTGCAGGGCCCATTGACCGTCGAGGAGCGTGACCCGGTCGTGGGGAAGGTCGAAGTCCGTTCCGTCGGAGACCACGACGCGGTCCGCCAGGTCGGCAACCGCCCGGGCCGAGGACTTGATGGTTCCTTCGTTCGCGGCCCGGACCTGGAGGAACAGGCCGGGCTCGACCACGCGGCTCAAGCTGTTGGACTCGCACACGCTGACCCAGCCGCTGGGCACATGGGCGAGCAGGCCCGCGGCGCCTTCTTCCAGGGATTCGTGCCGCACGCGCAGCCAGAACGCTTCGCGAGCGCCGCTCCCCAGCAGGCGGGAGGTGTCCTTGTCAGACTCCGCGTCGAGTTCACGCGTCACGCACCACGCCTCGCCGAGCGTAGAGCAGACGCCGCAGCCCTCACCGCCCCTCGGGCAACTGCCGTCCGTCCGCACGACCGTGGTGACTTTGAGGGCGGCGATTGGGATCCGTGCCGCGTGGTGCCGGATGACGCGGCACGCCAGCTCGGTCTTGCCGGTGTTGCGCCCCGTCGCGCCGATCATCAGCATCTCGGGACGGAACAGACGGCCGTACGCGTCGCCCGCCCACGGCGCCGCGATGGGTACGGGCGAACCGGCGTGTTCGTGTTGCGGACAGTCGTCCCCGACACGCCGAGGGGCAGCGCTCATGGCGGACTGATGATAAGCCGCTGAGCCCGCCTGGCGTCACGATCCGAGTGCCCAGAATGGGCAGTCGGACTGTCCCGATTCGCGAGGGCCTGCCGATTGTTTCAACGGCGTCGTCGCCTCGTTGACGGGCTTCACGACGGGCTCGACATTCGGTGGGCTGGCCTTGAAGTAGACTACGGCCGCACGCCCATGGCCAAGACCTCCCGCCCGAAACCACCTGCGACACGGGTGACCCGTCATGCCGGGTCGACCGCCGCCAGAAGCACTCGCGTGGTGCCACTCGGAGAGAATGCGCACGCGATCGCCTTGCTGACGAACGTGTTTCACGTGCGGCATCTGGTTCGGCTCTACGCCGCGTTCGACGGAGACCTTCTCGAGGCCCTCGTCCTCGGCGAGGTCGCGCACCACAACTTCTCGGCGATGGTCGCGAAGGCCAACGACCCGCACGAGTTCAGCGCCCTCGCGCGGAGCTATCAGGAGTCTGGCGTGCCGCCCCAGCTCCCGACGAACGCGTACTCGATCTCGGGCGCGACGGGCATCCCGCGAGAAACGGTCCGTCGAAAAGTCCAGTCGCTGATCCGGAAGAAGCTCCTGCGTCGTGATGACAGGGGCAATCTGTTCACCACGCCGAGCGCCCCTGAGCGGTTCGCCGCCTTCACGGCCGAGAGCGTCTTTCAGATCCGCGAAACGTGCCGGCAGATCGGCGCGCTGCTGGGCCAAGAGGTTAGGCCGGACAGGATCGAGCCTCGCACGTGAAACGGGCCGACCGGCGGCTCACACCCGGCACACCGGAGCCCTGAGCTGGCAGGGGGTTCGCTTCGCCGGGTCTTTGCGGCTTCCCTTCTATATAATCGGCCGCGTTCGCCAGGAGGTCACCAATGCCTCTCTCACTGTCGCCCCTGGTTCATCGCCGCGCGCTGCTCCGGTTCCTCGCCACGAGCCCTCTCTTCGCGGGCCTCGACCTGCCTCGTGGCTGGCTGGATGCGCACGCGCAGCAACCCGGCCTGATCACCGCCGCCAAGGACGCGCTCGACGTCTTCGACTTCGAGGCGGTCGCGCGGAACAACCTCTCGCCCGCCCACTTCGGGTACCTGGCGACCGGCACCGACGATGACGGGACGATTGCGGCCAATCGGGAGGGCTTCACTCGGTACCAACTTCGGGTGCGGCGGTTGATCGACATCAACCAGATCGACATGTCGGTGGCGGTGCTTGGCGCCAGGTGGGAGAGCCCCGTCTTCCTGTGCCCGGTCGCCAGCCACCGGGCGTTCCATCCCGACGGCGAGCTTGCCGTGGCCCGCGCGGCGAAGGCCGGAAAGCACCTCTTCATGCTCGCCACGCCGGCCACGACGTCCGTCGAAGACGTGAACGCGGCGCGCGGCGAGCCGGTCTGGTTCCAGCTCTATCCGCGAAACGACTGGAACCAGACGCGCCAGATGATCAAGCGGGCCGAAGCGTCGGGGTGTCCCGCGCTCGTCTTCACGGTCGATTTGCTGGGCGGCAGCAATCGCATCACCGGGGCGCGCGCCCGGCGGCACGACGAGGACACCTGCAGCGGGTGCCACGAGGGTGGGCTCAACGACAACAGCCGCAAGCCGATGATCGCCGATCTCAAGCCTGCGACGCCCGCACCTGAGATCGGGCGCCCGACCTGGGAATTCGTCAAGCGGCTGAAGGATGCCTCGTCGATGAAGCTCGTCGTGAAAGGCATCGTCACGCGCGAGGACGCGGCGATCGCGATGGAGCATGGCGTCGACGTGGTGTTCGTGTCGAATCATGGCGGCCGGGC
>CAYZYG010000139.1:0-10519 GCA_964481395.1 uncultured Vicinamibacterales bacterium | reverse complement strand
ATCATCGAAACGCCGCCCAAGGATCTCCTCGCCATCCAGACCAACGTCGTCAAGATCGACCAGCACGTCATCGCCCGGGCCGTCAGGAACGAGCTGGCACGCGGCGGCCAGGTCTACTTCGTCCACAACCGCGTCGAGTCCATCTACTCGGTGGGCAACCTGCTCACGCGCCTCGTGCCCGAGGCGAAAATCGTCGTCGGTCACGGGCAGATGGGCGAGCACGAGCTCGAGCGGGCGATGATCGACTTCGTCGGTCGCAAGTACGACATCCTGCTGGCGACGACGATCGTCGAGAACGGCCTCGACATCCCGAACGCGAACACGCTCATCATCAACCGCGCGGACAAGTTCGGCCTGGCCCAGCTCTACCAACTGCGGGGCCGCGTCGGCCGATCCGACAGGCCGGCCTACGCCTACCTGCTGATCCCGCCCGAGGTCTCGCTCTCACCCGTGGCCAAGAAGCGCCTCGCCGCCATCCGCGAGTTCAGCGACCTCGGCAGCGGGTTCCGCGTGGCCGCGCTGGATCTCGAGATCCGCGGCGCCGGCAACCTGCTCGGCGGCCAGCAGAGCGGGCACATCGACGCGGTCGGCTTCGAGATGTACATGAAACTGCTCGAGCAGGCGGTCCGCGAACTGAAGGGCGAGGACGTCGAAGACGACGTGCGCGCGACGGTGAACCTCGGCATCGACATCCGGATCGGCGAGGCGTACGTGCCCGACATGGCCCAGCGGCTCGTGGCGTACCGGAAGATCGCGTCCGCCAGGTCGGCGTCTGAGATCGACGAAGCACTCACGGAGCTTCACGACCGCTACGGCCCGCCGCCGGAGTCGGTGCTGAATCTCGTCGAGTACGGGCGGATCCGGGTGATGGCCGACGCCATCGGCCTGGAGTCGATCGAGCGGCAGGGCCGCGCGGCGGTGCTCAAGTTCCGTTCGGGCGGGACGTCGCGCGTCCCGGACCCCCAGCGGATCCTCGGCGTCGTCTCGCGTCGCTCGGACGTGACGATCGTGCCCCCGTCGGCGATCAGGCTGGATCTCAACACGGGGGTCGGGGACCGGGGACCGGGGACCAGTTATGAGGGAGTTCGGCCTTCGGCGTTCCCTCGCTCCGGTCGCGTGGCGAATGATCGAGGAGGAGTGACGCCTGCGGCACGAGAGAGACTGGCTGGTGTGGAAGCGCGGGGACGTCGTCAACCGGTCCCCGGTCCCCGGTCCCAGGTCCCCGCTTCATGGTGGGCCCAGCGGGCGACGGCCCCGTCGGTCCAGGCGGGCTTTTCGAAGGAAGAACTTACCAAGGCCGGGCCCGAGAACCCTCGAGCGCCCGGGGGACTCTTCGAGCGGCTGTCGGGCCTGCTGACCGCCCTCGCAGGCTGACGGCCAGCGCATCACTCTGGGAGTGACGCGCCCGTGGCACCGTCTCGGCGCGTTCGGCGAACGCGCCCTACCGGTCGGGCGTCACCGTCTGGGCGCGGCAAGTTGAACGCGCCCGTAGCGTCGAGTGGGGGACTGGGAACTCCATAACCGATCCCCGGTCCCTGGTCCCCGGTCCCTGTCTTACGCCAGCGTCTTCCTCGACCTCAGCGTCGCGAGCGTCATCACCGTCACGCCCCACGCCAGCAGCGCCGCCGCATGGGGCCAGAACGTCTCCAGGCCGACGCCCTTCAGGAAGATGCCCCTGACGATGACGAGGTAGTACGTCAGCGGGATCACGTACGAAATCGGCTGGATCACCGCCGGCATGTTCTCGATCGGAAAGATGAAGCCGGAGAGGTAGATCATGGGGAACATGAAGAAGAACACCGCCGTCATCATCGCCTGCTGCTGCGTGCTCGACAGGGTCGATACCAGCAGCCCGAGCCCGAGCGTGCACAGCAGGTACACGAGAGACAGCGCGATCAGCAGGGCCAGGCTGCCCCGGAGCGGGATCTCGAACCAGAACACCGCGACGGACACGACGAGAAGCACGTCGATCACACCGATGAGCCCATACGGCAGCAGCTTCCCGACCGTGAGCTCCCAGCGCCTGAGGGGCGTGACGTTGAGCTGCTCGAGCGTCCCCAGTTCCTTCTCTCGCACGACGGCCATCGACCCGAGGACGGCCGTGATGACCATCAGCAGCAGCGCGAGCACGCCCGGCACCATGAAGTGCTGGCTCGAGAGCTGCGGATTGAACCACACGCGGATCTGAGGCTCGATCGAGCCAATCCGCGTGGCACCGGCCGGTTGCCTCGCCTGGGCGATGTCGACCGCCCGTTCGGCAACGAGCGACGTCGCGTACGCGAGAGCGACGCCGGCGGAGTTCGAGTCCGACCCGTCGGCGACGAGTTGCACGCTCACGGGCCGCTTCTCGTGAAGCGCGCGCCCGTACTCCGTCGGAATCGAGAGGATCATCCACGCCACGCCATTGACGAGGTCGCGGTCCGCTTCGGCCGGACCTGGCGCGACCCCGAGCACGGAGAAGTACGGCGACGCGTCGAACCGCTCGACGAGGTCGCGGCTCTCGGCCGATCGATCCGCGTCGACGACGACGACGGGGACGTTCTTGACGTCGGTCGTCGCCGCGTAGCCGAGGATGGCCAGCTGCAGCACCGGCGCGACGAAGATCACCGGAAACATCCGCGGGTTGCGCCGCAGCTCCTGCAGTTCCTTCCGGACGAGAAAGCCAAGCCGTCTCATCTCACCCTCGCTCCCGCGCAAGTCGCACGGACGCCAGCCCGAGCACCGCCACGGCGTAGGCGACGAGCGCCCACATCTGCGGAGCCACGACGGGCAGTTCCACGCCCTTCAGCACAATGCCTCTCAGGACGACAAGGAAGTACCGCGCCGGGACGATATGGGTGATGAGCTGGATGGGCCACGGCATGCTCGCGATTGGAAAGATGAATCCGGACAGGATCACCGTGGGCAGCAGCGCCACGAGCAGGCCGATGAGGAACGCCATCGCCTGAGAGTCGACCATCGTGGACACCAGGAGGCCCGTGCCCAGCGCGCCCAGCACGAACAGCGACAGCGCGACGAGCAGCCCGCCCCACGATCCGCGCATGGGCAACTCGAAGAGCAGCCGCGCGGCCAGGATGATCAGGATGGCCGACGTCAGGGAGATGACGAAGTACGGAATGGTCTTGCCGACGACGTACGACACCGTGGAGATGGGCGCCATCCGCACCTGCTCCCACGTCCCACGCTCCTTCTCGCGGACGATGGAGAGCGACGTGGAAACCACCGCGCTCAGCATGACGATGAAGCCGATCAGGCCGGGCACCAGAAACAGCGTGCTGCGCAGCTCCGGGTTGAACCAGATGCGCGGGTCCACCGATACGGGGGCGTCCACACGCCGCCCGCCCGCGAGTTCGAGCTGCAACTGGGCCGACACGCCCCGGACGATCGCCTGGGCGTAACCGAAGACGGTCGTGGCCGTGTTCGCATTGTCTCCGTTGATCAGCACCTGCACGGACGCCGTCCGTCCCGAACGCAGATCGCGGCTCATGCCCTCCGGGATGACCAGCGCGGCCCGGGCCCGGCCCCGGTCCATCAGGCGCTCGATCTCGCCGGCGGACGTCACGGTCGCGACGAGATCGAAGTAGGAGGAGTTCGTGAACGCCGAGATCAGCTCCCGACTCTCGCGCGTGTGCTCGCGGTCCATCACGGCCAGGCGGACGTGCCGGATGTCCCAGTTGAGGGCGTACCCGTAGAGCATCAGGAAGAACGCCGGCACGAACAGCAGGATCAGCAGCGTGCGCGTGTCGCGCAGGATCTGGTGCAGCTCCTTCTTGCCGACGGCGAGCGCCTTTCTCATGCCGCCGCGCCTCCCGCGCGTTCGACGACGTCCATGAACACGTCCTCGAGGGATGGCGTCACGAAGGCCGTGGATTCGATCGCAATCCCCCGTTCGCGCAGCCGGGCAGCAAGCGGTTCGACGTCGCGATGCCCAGGCCGGAGCCAGACGTGCAGCGCGGTGCCGAAGAGGCTCGTCTTCTCGATGTTCGCGACTCCGTCGAGGGCGCGCACGGCCTCCATGGGCGCCGCGGTCCGGACCTCGACGACGGCGCGGTCCGCGAAGACGTCCCTCAGTTCGGCCACCGTGCCCATCGCGGCGATGCGCCCGGCGTGCATCAGCGCCAGCCGGTGGCAGTGCTCCGCCTCGTCCAGGTAGTGCGTCGTCACGAAGATGGTGACGCCCTCGTCCGACAGCCGGTTGATGAGCTGCCAGAACTGGCGTCGCGACACCGGGTCGACGCCGCCGGTGGGCTCGTCGAGGAACAGGATCGGCGGGCGGTGGAGGATGGCGCATCCGAGGGCGAGGCGCTGGCGCCATCCGCCGGCCAGGTCCCGTGCCAGCGTCCGCTCCCGTCCGCGAAGGCCGGCCATGTCGAGGACGAAGGCCTTGCGGTCCCGGATCTCCTGGTCGGACAGCCCGTAGAGGCCGCCGAAGAAGACGATGTTCTCCTCGACCGTGAGCAGCTCGTACAGCGAGAAGCGCTGGGACATGTAGCCGATCCGCCGCTTCACGCCCTCGGGGTCCCGGGTGACGTCGATCCCGCCCACCGTGGCGGACCCGGACGTCGGCTTCAGCAGACCGCAGAGCATCCGGATCGTCGTCGACTTGCCGGCGCCGTTGCTGCCCAGGAAGCCGAAGATCTCGCCCTCGCCCACCTCGAGCGACACATGGTCGACGGCCACGAACGCGCCGAAGCGTCGCGTCAGTTCGTGAATGGTGACGGCCTTCATCGCGGTGCTCATCGGCCCACGGCCCGGTCGAGCCGCGCCGCGGCCAGCCGCGCGGCCGCGAGCGCCCGGGTACGCGCCAGTTCCGCTTCGAGCAGGGCCACCTGGGCGTCCATGACCTCCGTGTTCGTCACGAGACCGGCCTTGAACCGGTCCGTGACGACGCGGCGTGCCTCGGCGGCGCTCGTGACGGCGTCGGTGGCGGCGCCGATCGCCGCGCGCGCGGACTCGAGGTCGAGGCGGCGCTGCTCAACCTCGAAGGCGAGCGAGCGATCGAAGTCCGCCAGCCGCGCTTCGACCGCGCGCTGGTTCGCGTCGATCTCCGTCAGTTCGGACTTCACGCGCCCGCCGTCCCACAGGGGCCAGGCCACGTTCACGCTGACGTCCCACGAGTCGTTCCACTCGCCGGCCCGCGGGAAGATCCGGGGATTGGGCCGCGCGTAGTCGTATCCCGCGCCCACGGCGACCGTCGGCTTCAGGCCTGCCGCCGCCGCGCGGCGCCGGCCCGTGAACCCCGACACCCGCGCCTGCAGGGCCTGGCGTTCGGGACGGTTCGCGACGGCATCGGCCACGAGGCGGTCGAGGGGTTCCGGCGCGGGTGAGGGATCCTCGAGGCGCGCGACGATCGCGATGGGCGTTCCCGGCGCAAGGCCTGCGGCACGACGCAGGTCCGCCTCGGCCACGTCGCGCGCGTTGCGGGCCTCGATGAGGAGCACCTGCTCGCGCGATCGCTGGGCCTCGACGCTCAGGACGTCGTTCGGCGCGAGGAGGCCGACGTCGCGCATGGCACGTACGTCGCGCAGGTGCGCCTCGACGGTCTTGAGGGCCTCCTCGACGACGCGAACCGATTCGGTGGCCGTGGCCAGGGCCCAGAAGGCTCGGGTGACGTCGAGGCGCGTGTCCGCCCTCGCCGTCGAGAGGTCCCGCCCGGCGGCGTCGAGATCGGCCCGGGCAGCCGACTCGAGGCCGCTCACGCGGCCCGAGGTGTAGACCGGCCACATGAGGTCGAGGCGTGCGCGCCAGTTGTCCGGCACGTCGGGATAGATGATCTTCGGCGGCGTCCCGGGCGCCGTGGGAATGCCGAACTCCTCGACGTGGTTCGTGCGCGCGTAACCGGCCAGCGCCGAGATGACGGGCAGGTCCGCCTTCGAGCGCGACGCGACGGCCGCGCGCGCGGCGTCTTCCCTGGCCGTGAACTCGCCCACGCGATGGCTCGCGGCGAGGCCGCGCTGCACCGCGTCCTCGAGCGTGAGCCTGACGGCCGGCGGCGCGGTCGCTTCGGCCGGCGCGTCCTGTGCCCAGGCGTGCCCGTACCCGCACGCCCCGAGCGCCAGCAGCGCGCCTGCCAGGAGTCTGTGGTGGAGAACCGATCCCCGGTCCCCGATCCCCGGTCCCTGTCCTGTCATGATTCCCCTGCCTTCTCCGAGACCACCCGATCGATGAACACGTCTTCGAGCGACGCCGGGACCACGCGCAGGCTGTCGATGGTGATCCCGAGGTCGGTCAACGCGCGGCGGGCCCGCGCGGCGAATGCGTCCCCGCCTCCACGGGCCACGCGGACGTGCAGCCGTTCGCCGAAAGTCTGGACGTCCCGAATGGCCGGGTCGGCCGAGATCGCGGCGACGACGCGGTCCTGCGGCTCGGCGATGAGCTCCACGACCTCGTCCGGGAATTGCTGCCGGAGCCGATCGGGCGTATCGAGGGCCAGGATGCGCCCGCCGCTCATGAGCGCGACCCGCGAGCACCGCTCCGCCTCGTCCAGATAGGGCGTGGCCATCAGAATCGTGATGCCTTGTGCGAGGAACTCGGAGAGCAGCCGCCAGAATTCCCGGCGGGACACGGGGTCGACGCCCGTCGTCGGTTCGTCGAGCATCACGATCTTCGGCTCGTGCACGAGCGTGCACGCCAGCGCGAGCTTCTGCTTCATGCCGCCCGACAGGCGATCCGCCAGCCGATCCCGGAAGGGCGTCAGCTGCATCATGTCGAGGAGGCGCGCGCGGCGCTCTTGGTAGTGCGAGACACCGTGGATTTCGGCGAAGAACGCGATGTTCTCGTCGATCGTCAGGTCGCCGTACAGGCTGAACTTCTGCGAAAAGTACCCCACCGTGGTCGTGACGGCCGTTCGGTCGTTGATCGGATCCCGGCCGAGGACGCGCAGCCGTCCGGCGTCGGCCCGGAGCAGCCCGCACGCCAGACGGATGGTGGTCGTCTTGCCGGCGCCGTCCGGGCCGATCAGGCCGAACATCTCGCCCGGCTCGACCGCGAGCGACACGTCTCGCACCGCCTCGGTCTGGCCGAAGCGTTTGCGCACGCCGTCGAGTTCCAGCGCCAGCGAACCCATCGCCCTACCGCTCTCCGCCGGTCCCCGGTCCCCGGTCCCCGGTCCCTGCCGTGAGGCTGATCTCCGCCTCCACCGGCATCCCCTGCTTGAGCACGCCCGCGCGGTTGTCCACGCTGACCTTGATGCGATAGACCAGCTTCGAGCGCTCTTCGGCCGTCTGGACGTTGCGCGGCGTGAATTCCGCCTTCGGCGAGATGAACGTGACCTTTCCCTCGATGCCGGGGCCGCCGGCGTCCGTGTAGAGCGTGGCCGCCTGCCCCAGGGTGACGCGCGGCACGAGGGGCTCGTCGACGTAGACGTTGGCCCAGACGTTGTCCAGGTCCGCGACCACGACGAGCGGCGCTCGCGGCGCAATGAGTTCGCCCTGGTCGACGAGCTTCTGCGTCACGGTCCCGGCGACCGGGCTTTTCACCGTTGCGTCGCGTACCGCCTTCTCGAGCGTGGCGATCTGGGCGTCGGCGGCTGCGACGCGGGCGCGCGCGGCATCGATTTCTTCTCGCCGGGCACCGGCCCTCAGGCGCGCGAGCACCTCCTCGGCGGCTCGTGCCCGTTCCTCGCCGGCGCGCACCCGCTGGCGCGCCACGTCCCTCCTCGTCGCGGCGTCGTCGCGCGGTTTTTCCGCGCCCGAGTTCGCGGCGATGAGGGCCTCGAAGCGCTCGAGGTCGCGTTCGGCCGCCTGCAGTTCGCGGCGGGCTGCGTCGACGTCGGCCGTGGCGGCCGCGCGCTGGGCCTCGGCCTGCCGGATATCCTCCTGCCGCGCGCCGGCAAGCAGCAGACGGAGCTGGGCGTCGGCCCCCTGCCGCTCGGCCGTGGCGCGCTGCAGGGCGAGCACGGTGTCGGCGGTGTCGAGTTCTGCGATGACGGTGCCGATCTCGACGCGATCGCCCTCGGCAACGTTGAGGGTCATCAGCCTGCCGCCGACCTCGGCGGCGAGCTGGACTTCGGTGGCCTCGACATATCCTGAGACGCGAATCTGGGTGACGGGGCCGTTGTCGTTACAGGCGGCGGTCGCCAGGGCACCGGCGGCGGTCAGGGCGAGCAGGACGCGGTTCATGATGCGTGCTCCGTGCTGAGTGCTTCGACTCGCAAGTTCGGGGACATCGTATTCGGGCATCAGTCCTTCTCGGTTCGCTCAGCACTCAGTCCTGAGGGCGCAAAGGTACGTTGGCCAGGCCTGCGCATCGAAGGGCTGAGTGTCGGCGTGGATGGTTCGGGTGGTGCGAGCGGCGCAGCCGTCGTGACGCTGAGGGCCAGGGCCTGCCGGCTCATCTGCTGCATGTGGCGGACGAAGCTGGACGAATCGAGGACGGCCGTATCGATGCCGGTGTGACGCGCGATCGACGCGCGGATGGGTCCCGAGGCCAGGTACACCATGATGGGCCACACGGTGGTGAGGTAGGTCAGCAGGGGGTTGACGTCCCGGAAGGCGCCGTCCTGCTGCCCCTGCCTGACGATGGTGCTCATCGTGGACACGATCCGGGCGAGGAGGAGAAAGGTGTCGCGGTCGAGGCGGCTCGCGCCCTCGACGACTTCTCTGAGCATGATGGGGGCGACAGACGGCTCGTCGGTTCCCGTCTCGACGAAGGTGAGAATGAAGCGGTCGAGCTTGTCCGCGGCCGGGCCGGGGGCGAGGGCGATGGCTTCGAGGCGTTCGACGAGGGAGCCGAGCATGCGCTGGATGGCGGCGCGGTAGAGCCCCGCTTTGCTGCCGAAGTGGTAGTAGAGCATCGCCTTGTTGACGCGGGCGGTGCGGGCGACGCGGTCGACGCGGGCGCCGGCGAAGCCGTGGGCGGCGAACTCGGCGAGGGCGGCGGCGAGGATGCGGTCAGGAGAGGCGGCGTCGGTCGCGGCGGCGGCGGCCGAACGCTGGGGCCCGCCCCGGGGGCGTGTCCGGGGTTGGGACGGACGAGCGGGACGGACGGCTGGGGCGTGTCTGGCGCGTGTCGGCAATGTGACCAACCAGTTAGTTTAACTAAACAGTTAGTACCACAACGGCCCGGGCCGTGTCAAGCCGCGCGATCCTGATCGCCCTGGGATGGGACGAGGCGTCGTAGGCCTTCCCGCCGCGCGTCCACGCGCCGCGCGCTCTGCCGTCATCGTGTGAGCATCCCACGCGCCACCTCGCCCACGCCCCGCGTGCCGAGCAGCACACGATCCCGGGATCCGGGTCCCGGGTCCCGGGTCCCGGCTGTATGCTGTTCCCATGCGCATCCTCATCGCCGGCGGCTCCGGCTTCCTCGGGCGGGCTCTCACGTCATCACTCGCCTCGGCGGGGCACGACGTCACGATCCTCACCCGACAGGCTGCCGTCGCGCCCGTCGCACGCCCGGATCAGTCCGCCAGGCTCGTCGCATGGACACCGGATGGCACGGCGGGTCCGTGGGCCGGCATCTGCGGCCCGACCGAGGTCGTCATCAACCTCGCGGGCGAGTCCATCGCCGCGAGGCGCTGGAGCGATGAACAGAAGAGACGCCTGACGGAATCGCGCCTGCTCTCGACCCGGAGCCTCGTCGCATTCGCCAGACAGGCCTCGCCGCCCCCGGCGCTCTTCGTCAACGCCTCAGCCATCGGCTACTACGGAAATGCGGGTGACGCGCGCCTCGACGAGCAGGCCGCGGCCGGCGGCGACTTCCTCGCCAGGCTCGTCGTGGACTGGGAGCGCGAGGCCTCCCATGCGGCGGCACCCTCGACCCGCGTCGCTTTCATCCGCACGGGTATCGTCCTCGACCCAGGCGACGGCGCGCTGGCGAAGATGCTCCCGCCCTTCCGCCTCGGGGCCGGCGGCCCGTTCGGCGCGGGGCGGCAGTACATGTCGTGGATTCACCGCGACGACTGGGTGGCCCTGGCGCGGTGGATCGTGGAGACCAGCGGGGCGTCCGGCGCCTACAACGCGACGGCCCCGAATCCCGTGACGAACGCCGAGTTCGCCAAAACGCTCGGCCGCGTGCTGAGCCGGCCGGCGCTGGTGCCGACACCGCCATTCGCGCTCAAGATCGCGCTGGGAGAGATGGCCGAGCCGCTGCTGCTCTACAGCCAGCGCGTCCTGCCATCACGCGCTACGGCCGCCGGCTTCACCTTCACGTTCCCGGACCTCGAACCCGCGCTGCGCGATCTGCTGCGATAGGGCAACCGACCGTTCGAGCCGCCGGGGGTACCCTGCATCAGGCTCGGACGTCTCGGAGCAAACCATGGCGAGCACGGCGACGGCGGCAGTCTGCAAAACACGCCGGAGGACGAGGGGTCCAGCCGGCGCAGTCGTCCGCGGAGCAGCCGCGCCCGCGCGCGGCCGCGACGCGGCAGCCGGCGGCCAGCGGCCCGCCGCGGGACGGAGGCGCGTTTTGCCGCCGTGTCGAGCGGTTTGCGGAGAGACGTCCGGCCAGATGCAGGCCTCGGACTCGTGAGGGCGGGAGCCCGGGACCGAGCGGTGACCCCGCCAGCCGTTCACCGGCGAGA
>CAYZYG010000138.1:0-10765 GCA_964481395.1 uncultured Vicinamibacterales bacterium | reverse complement strand
ATGTCCGAGGATCGGCGGGCGCGGATCGCCTAGGAGACGCTCGACATCTACGCGCTGATCGCCAACCGGCTTGGCATGAGCCGTCTCAAGAACGAACTGGAGGATCTCTCGTTCTTTCACCTCGAGCCCGACGCCTACGAGTCGCTGAAGGCGCGGGTGGAGAAGCGCCGGAAGGCGACCGCCGGCCTGCTCGATGACATCCGGAAGAAGATGGCAGCGACGCTGGCCGAGGCGCAGATCCCCGTCGTGTCCATCGACAGCCGAATCAAGCGGCTCTACAGCATCCACCTGAAGCTGCGCCGGCAGAAGATCGAGCTCGAGCAGGTGTACGACTTCCTCGCCCTGCGCATCATCACGACGAGCGTCAAGGACTGCTACGCGATCCTCGGCATCATCCACCACACGTGGCCGCCCGTGCCCGGGCGCATCAAGGACTTCATCGCCACCCCGCGGCCGAACGGGTACCAGTCGCTGCACACGTCTGTCATCAGCGACAAGGCCGTTCCCTTCGAAGTGCAGATCCGCACCGGGGAGATGCACGCCCAGGCGGAGGAGGGCATCGCGTCGCACTGGAAGTACAAAGAGGGGCGCGTGGGCGCCGACCGCGACGAGCGCTACTTCCAGTGGCTCCGCCAGATGCTCGAGTGGCAGCAGGAGGTCCGCGACCCTCAGGAGTTCATCCAGAACCTCAAGGTCGATCTCTACCCCGAGGAGGTCTACACCTTCACGCCGAAGGGCCAAGTGAAGTCGCTGCCCCGAGACGCCACGATCATCGACTTCGCGTACTCCGTTCACACCGACGTCGGACACCAGTGCGTCGGCGCCCGCATCAACGGCAAGATGATGCCGCTGCGGACGAAGCTCAAGAACGGGGACATCGTCGAGATCGTGACCCGTCCCAGGCACAGCCCGAGCCGGGACTGGCTCAACTACGTCGTCACGGCGCGCGCCCGCAACAAGATCCGCCAGTTCCTGAATCAGCAGGAGAAGGAGCGGGCCGTCGATCTCGGCCGCAAGGTGCTGGAGAAGGAAGCGAGGCGGTTCGACCTGAACCTCAAGGCCATCTTCGAGACCGACGTGCTCGACCGCATCGCGCCGGAATGGGGCGTCCAGAAGAGCGCCGAACTGCTCGCGGCTGTCGCCTACGGCAAGGTGGGGGCCCGTCAGGTCCTCGCCAAGGCTGTGCCGGACGCGCCCCTCCAGGAGCGTCGCGAATCAGCCGTGACCTCAGCCGTGAAACGGGCCATCGGCCTTGGCGGCGACCGCATCAAGGTCAGCGGGGCGGACGACCTGCTCGTCTTCAGGGCCAGGTGCTGCAATCCCATCCGGGGCGAGAAGATCGTCGGCTACATCACGCGCGGCAAGGGCGTTTCGGTCCATTCGGTCACGTGTCCGAACGTGACGAAGCTCCTGTTCGATCCGGAACGCCGGATCGACGTCGAGTGGGCGAAAGGCGACGAGCCAGGTACGTCCTACACCGTGCGGCTGACCCTGGAGGTCGAAGACCGCAAAGGCATGCTGGCTGAGGTCAGCACCCGGATCTCGGGCGCCAACGCGAACATCCTGAACATGGAAGCCCGGACCGACGATCGCCAGGGCGGCTGGATCCGACTGACTGTGGAGGTGAACGACATGAAGCACCTCGAGAAGGTCATGAAGGTGCTCAAATCCGTGCCGGGCGTGCTGTCGGTCGACCGCGCCCGGACCGTCACGCAGGATGCGGGGCCCGGGCACGCAGAGTGAATGCGTGTCGGGTCGCTGGCCTGCCGGCGCGGCCCGGTTCGGGGCGGGCCGGCCGAGGGGACGTCAGAGCGCGGCGATGACGTCGATCTCGACGCGCATGTCCTTGGGCAGGCGCGCCGCCTGGATGGTCGTGCGGGCGGGCGCCGGAGAGGCAAAGGCCTCGGCGTACGCCCCGTTCATGGCCGAGAAGTCGTTCATGTCGGCCAGGTACACCGTCGTCTTCACGACGTGGTCCATCGACGCACCCGCCGAGGCCAGGATGTGCGAGACGTTCCGGAGGACCAGACGGGTCTGCTCGGCGATGTCTGCCGTCGACAAGGCGCCCGTGGCGGGGTCGATGGGCCCCTGACCCGACACGAAGATCAGGTTGCCCGACCGCACGGCCTGGGAATACGGGCCGATGGCCTGGGGCGCATCCGTCGTGCTGAGCGCAGTACGCATGTCGGTCTCCTAGGCGGCCTTGACGACCTTTCCCGAGCGCAGGCAGCGGGTGCAGACCTTCACGCGCTTCGTGGCACCGTTGACGACGGCGCGCACCTCCTGGAGGTTCGGGTTGAACCGTCTCGGCGTCACGTTGTGGGCGTGACTGATGTTCCGGCCGACAGCCGGGCCCTTGCCGCAAATCTCACATCGCATGGCCATGGTCGTTCACCTACGCATCCCGCACGGCCCTTTCTCTGGCGGGCCGACACGGCGGGACAGAAACCCTGAGTATACCACTACGGCATGATGATGGGCGAGGTCGGGGGAGTCGCGGGAACATCCCCGGGCGGCCGGGCATCGCCCTTCAGCAACCGGGCGATGCGGGCGGCCAGGTCGAGGAATGCCCGCGGGTTGTCCGGCTCTGCCTTGGCGCAGGCGCGGACCTGGACCTCTACCCGGCCAAGGGCCGCTGCAGCATCGGCCGCGAAGGCCGACGGCCGGTCCCGACCCAGGTCTTCGAGCACCGACCTCATGGCGGCAGCCAGACGCTGCGCCGCGACGGACGAGGGGCGCTGTTCGTAGATGAGTCCGCGAGCCGCCGTGCCGTACGTGTCGGCCAGCGCCGTGGCGGCGTCGGCCACGTCGGCGTCGGCTGCGGCGTCCAGGCCGTCCCCTCTGAAGCGATCGACCAGCGTGATGGCGAGCAGCAGCAGTTGCTGTTGCGGCTCTGTCAGACCGGCCATGGACGGCGCGAGCGCCGCAATGTCCTGCTGCTGGCGACGCCGGACGGCCGCCGGCGGGTGGGTCTTCGACGAACCGAGGTACGCGCAGGTATCCGGACACGCGATGTCGACGAGACGCTTCGTGCCGCAGCACACCGGACAGATGGTCTGCTCCAAGGCGGGGCAAGAGCGGCGTGCCGACCGGGACCGACAGAGCGGGCATTTCATGAAGGACAGCGTGTCACGGCGAAATGGCCACGTCAATGTGGACACTCTGACACGGCTGTCCACCGAAGAGGGCACCCCGAACCTTCCGTGGAGAGGGGGCGTCTAAAGGCATGACGACGTTGGGCGTGAGGGCGGCCCGGTCCGATTGGGTCCTCGTAAGGCCCTGGAGAAATGAGGGTTGTGACGTGGTCGCCGGCGAGGACCTGGCGGAGATTCACCGGGTCGTCGGCGCCCACTCGTGAGCCTTGACAATCGCCCGATCGACCCCTAAAATGGCAGATTCTTTGCAAGACTGGGGGCGACTGATGAGGGCCCCCGAGGCCCGGGGCGACGCGGAAGGAGCGTCAACACCATGGCAACCAAGACGGCACAGTCGCACGGCATGGCCCGCGAGCGCTACGACGAGCTCAAGCGGATGCTCGAAGACCGCCGGCGCCAGATAATGAACGAAGTGCAGGAGAAGATCCGCGACGTACGGACCGAGGGCACTCACGGCAAGCGCAGCGAGGTCTACGACGCGGCGGACAGCTCGGAGGCCGACATCCAGGAAGACATCGAGTTCGCGCTGATCCAGATGAAGGCCGAGACCCTGACGCGGATCAACGAGGCGCTGGTACGGCTCGAGGAGGGCCAGTACGGGTTCTGCTACGAGTGCGGCGAGGACATCAGCGAAGCCAGACTGCGGGCGCTCCCGTTCGCGGTGCGCTGCAAGGACTGCGAGGAGGCGCGCGAAAAGGCGCTTCAGCGGGACCGCATCATGGCCCAGCGCAGCTCCTCGACTTCTCTCTTCTTTGACATCTCCGGCTGACTGCGGCATCCTTCAGGCGGGCTGGCCGGTACGGCCGCCCGCCCCCGGTTTCTCCTCGACCAGCGGCTGACGTATCCACGGCGCGGGCTGACGTGTCCTTGCCGCAGCGGGGTGGCAGGTGAGCGACGCATCTGAGAAGACGACGATGGAAGAGATCCCGGGCGGCGACGAGAAGGTCCTGTCGATTCCTCCCGAGCTGCCGATCCTGCCTCTGCGCGACACGGTGCTGTTCCCGAACTCCTTCATGCCGCTCGCGGTGGCGCGGGAAGCGTCAGTCCGCCTGATCGATGACGCCATCGGCAGCAGCAAGCTGATCGCGGTGTTCACCCAGCGCGACGCGGCGCTCGAGGAGCCTGGGCAGGAGGATCTGTACCCGGTCGGCGCCGCCACGCACATCCACAAGATGTTCAAGCTGCCCGACGGCAGCCTCCGCCTGATCGTTCAGGGCCTGGCGCGCGTGCACCTCGACGCGATCGTGGCCAGGGAGCCCTACCTGCGCGGGCAGGTCCGCAAGGCGGAGGAGACCGCCGGCGAGGCCGCCCACCTCGAGGTCGACGCCCTCCAGCGGAACATCAAGTCGAACTTCCAGCAGGTCGTGTCCCTGTCGCCGCTGCTCTCCGACGACCTGCAGACGCTCGCCGTCAACATCACCGAACCGGGTCGGCTGGCGGACTTCATCGCGTCGAGCCTGAGCACGCTGAGCACGGCGGTCAAGCAGGAGATCCTCGAGACCCTCGACGTACGCGAGCGCATGGACAAGCTCAACCGGCTGCTCATCAAGGAACTGGAGGTCCTCGAACTCGGATCGAAGATCCAGTCGCAGGTCCAGTCGGAGGTCGGCAAGAACCAGCGCGAGTACTTCCTGCGGGAGCAGATGAAGGCCATCCAGCGCGAGCTGGGAGAGGGCGACGAGCAGGCCAAGGAGATCGAGGATCTGCGCGAGCGGATCGAGGCCGCGGGCATGCCCGAGGCCGTGCAGAAGGAGGCCCTGCGCGAACTGGATCGCCTGGCCAAGATGCCGGTGGCAGCGGCCGAATACACGGTGTCGAGGACGTACATCGACTGGCTGGTGGCCCTGCCGTGGGCGAAGCGCACCGACGAGGTGATCGACCTCCTGCGGACCAAGAGCATCCTCGACGCGGATCACTCGGATCTCGAGAAGGCGAAGGACCGGATCCTCGAGTACCTCGCCGTGCGCAAGCTCAATCCGGAGGTCAAGGGGCCCATCCTCTGCTTCGTCGGTCCTCCTGGGGTCGGCAAGACCTCGCTGGCCAAGTCCATCGCCACCTCGCTCGGCCGCACGTTCGTGCGCGTGTCGCTGGGCGGCATGCGCGACGAGGCGGAGATCCGCGGGCACCGTCGCACGTACATCGGTGCACTACCGGGCCAGGTCATCCAGGGGCTCCGGCGGGCGGAATCGAAGAACCCGGTATTCATCCTCGACGAGATCGACAAGTTGGGGTCGGACTTCCGGGGCGACCCGGCCTCGGCCCTCCTCGAGGTGCTCGACCCCGAGCAGAACAACACGTTCCGCGACCACTATCTCGACGTCCCGTTCGACCTCTCCGAAGTGCTCTTCATCACGACGGCGAACTACCTCGATCCAATTCCCCCGGCGCTGCGGGACCGGATGGAGGTGCTCGAGCTGCCGGGCTACACGGAAGAAGAGAAGCTGAAGATCGCCGTCGAGCACCTCGTGGGCAAGCAGGTGAAGAACCACGGCCTCGACGACCAGGCGATCCGTTTCACCGACGAGGCCCTCCGGACGGTGATCCGCGGGTACACCCGCGAGGCGGGCGTGCGCAACCTCGAGCGCGAGATCGCGGCCCTCTGCCGGAAGGTCGCGCGGCGGCGCGCCGAGGGGCGTGAGGATCCGGTCGCGATCGTCCCGGATCTGGTCGTCGAGTTCCTGGGGGCTCCGAAGTTCCTCGACGAGGAAATCGAGGAGCGAACGAAGCACCCGGGCGTTTCGATTGGGCTCGCCTGGACGCCGGCCGGCGGAGAGGTGCTCTTCATCGAGTCGTCACGCATGCCCGGGGGGGGCTCACTGACCCTGACCGGACAGCTCGGCGATGTCATGAAGGAGTCGGCCCGCGCCGCCCTGTCCTGGCTCCGGGCGAACGCGCACCGGTACGGCGTCTCCGACGACTTCTTCAAGGACGCCGAGATCCACCTGCACGTGCCGTCGGGAGCCATTCCGAAGGATGGTCCGTCGGCGGGCGTGGCCATGGTGACCTCCATCGCCTCGAAGGTGACCGGGCGGCCCGTGCGGGGCGACGTCGCCATGACGGGGGAGATCACCCTGACCGGCCGCGTGCTGCCCGTCGGTGGGATCAAGGAAAAAGTGCTCGCGGCCCGCCGCGTGGGTATCCGCGACGTGATCCTCCCGAAGCAGAACGAGAAGAACATCAACGAGGACATCAGCGAGGATCTCCGCCGCGACATCACCGTGCACTACGTGACCGCCGTCGACGAAGTCCTGGCCTTGGCCCTGCTGCCCACGCTCGCGTCTCCTCCCGACGGCCCGGATGTTCCCGCTCCAGGCGCGTCGGCGGAGGCCGTTGCGGGGTAGAATCTGACCCCGCGATGAAGATCGTCTACTCCGAACGGTACCGCGTCGATATCGGCGACCACGTCTTTCCCACCGCCAAGTTCGACCTCGTGCGCCGTCTGCTCATCGAGCGCCGGGTGATCGACGCGGCGTCCCTCGTCGAACCCGACCCTGCGGCCTGGGAAGACCTGGCCCTGGTGCACGGACCGGCGTACCTGGACAAGACGCGGACGGGGCGGTTTCGGCCCTCCGAACTGGCACAGCTCGAGATGCCGTGGTCCGAGTCCATGGCGGAGGGCTTCAGGCTGATGGCGGGCGGCAGCGTGACCGCCGCGCGGCTGGCCGCGGGTGCGGCTCTTCGCGCGCGAGGCGCGACAACGGAGGCGGGCGCACGGCCGCTGGCCGTGGCAGCGAACCTCGGCGGCGGGTTCCACCACGCCTTTCCGGACCACGGGGAAGGGTTCTGCCTCTTCAACGACGTGGCGCTGTCGATCCGTGTCCTGCAGCGCGACGGGCTCGTCACGAGGGCGGCCGTGGTCGACTGCGACGTCCATCACGGGAACGGTACGGCCTTCATCTTCCGGGACGACCCCACGGTGTTCACGCTCTCACTGCACCAGGAGCGCAACTACCCGACCGTCAAGCCGCCAGGTTCGCTCGATGTGGGACTCGCCGACGGAGCCGGGGACGCGGAGTACCTGCGGGCGCTCGAAGGAGCGCTGCCGGCGGTGCTGGCGAGCGGGCCCGAGTTCATCGTCTACGTTGCCGGTGCCGACCCGTACGTCGACGACAAGCTGGGGGGGCTCAGCCTGACACGCGACGGGCTGCGCGCGCGCGACCGGCTTGTGCTCGAGGCCGCGCACCGCGCAGCCCTGCCCGTCGCGATCGTCCTGTCGGGGGGCTACGCCAGGCGGGTGGAGGATACGGCGCTGATCCACGCCGCCACGGTCGAGGAAGCCGTCAAACTCAGCGCGTAGCCCCCGGAACCGTGATTCCTCACATAATCCCCGGGCGGGGCATCCCGCCTCGCGGCGTTGCTCACCGCTCAAATATGGGCCAATATTCTCGCGTCTCGCGCCTTGCGATCCCGGCGCCGCGCTCCGGGACTTGCGCAAGGAATCACGGTTCCCCGGGGGACTAGGCCGGCTCCGGCCAGTTCCGCTTGTCGAAGAAGGTCACCGGTTCGAGGACGCGGCCGCGCGGGTACTTCCGGGCATCGCGCTTGGCCGCCCAGAGCAGCACGGGACCGGCCACGTGGTTGATCCACGAGGTGAAGGCGCCCATTTCCTGCTCCATCTGCTTGCGGAGGTCGCGGATCTTTCGGGCGACGTCCTCGTTGGACCGACGCAGGTACTTCTCCATGGCGAAGAGCGCGGCGCCGTATCCCCGGCTCAGGTCCCGGCCGTCCCGGCGGACGCGCTCGCGAACGCGGGGGTCGGGGTCGTTGCGGTACCGCCGCCAGCCCTCCATCATGGTGCGCGTCAGCCGGTAGAGGCTGGGGCCGTTGCGCTCGTAGTCGAGGCGGAACGCCCAGTCGAGGAGCGACTTGGACTCATCGCGCGAGATGGCTCGGTGCTCGAAGTTGAAGCGGTCCTGGCCGTGGATGTCCGCCAGATCGACATCCAGGAGCCGGCCCTCGTCGCGCATCTGTTGGTACAGGGGCGTGCCCGGAACCGGGGTGTAGAGCATGAACTGGTGGAAGTCGGTTTCGTGTGCGACCGCGTGCTCGATCTCGCCGGCGATGTTCTCCGGGGTGTGGTGTTCCATGCCGACAATCGTCGATCCGAGCACGCCGATCCCGTGCGCCTGCAGTTCCTTCGTCAGCCGCTGCGTGTCGGTGCCCTTCAGCTTCGAGTACCCGCTCTGGGGCGACTCGAGGCCCATCCACACCCAATTCACGCCCAACTCGACGAGCTCCCGCATCGAGTACTTGGACAGGGCGTTGGCGGACGAGAACACGTACAGCGTCCACGCCTTGCCGCGCGCCTTCATCTGATCGAGCAGCTCCATCGCACGCTCGCGGTAGAGCAGGAAGTTCTCGTCCATGATGAAGAACGACCTGACCTTGAGGCTGGCTTCGGCGTCGCACATCGCGCGGAACATCTCGGCCCCGCGCTCGAAGAAGTTGACCATCTTGCCCTTCCCGCCGAAGAAGGCGGAGGTCGTGCAGAAATTGCAGCCCATGGGGCAGCCGACCGACGGGATGATGGTGGCGGCGGGGCTCCCGCCGCCCTGCGGCGCGCGGAGGCCCATCAGATGGAAGCCGAACGACGAGGGAATCACCGGATGTTCGATGGGCGCGTCGACGGGTTCGCCGAGAAACTCCCGGAACCACGCCACGCCTTCGCCCTTGACGATGTGATCCGCGTCGATGAGATGGTCGAGGCCGGGGATCGCCGCGACGTGCCCGCCGACGACGATGGTCGAGTGGGGCGAGTGCTCACGGACGAGACGGCACATCTCCCTGACCTTGCCCACGTTCACGATGATGCTCGAGATCCCGACGATGTCGTACTGGCCGGTCTGGAGTTCCTCGATAAACCGTTCCCGTGTCGGGAAATCCAGGACCGCGCAGGGTGCCGAGATGTTGTGCTGGATGAAGATGATGCCCCACGAGCGGTGGAACAGCCGGAGCGAGAACGGACCCTGCTCGCGGGTCACCTGATTGTGGTACAGCTCCATCGGGTTGATCGACCGGCTGCCGAACTCATCGTCCTGTGCATAAGGGCCGAAGACGGAAGACAACAGGACACGCGCACGCGTGCCTTTGGGGTGGGGGGCTGACGCAGATGACATGGACCGTGGACCTTTCGGGGGCCTGCAGGCGGCACAGGCCGGACACGCTTGCCACTTCTGGGGAGGAAATGGAGCGGAACTCACGTACTATATCCCAATCTGCACGCCCTTGTGCGTGGGGATCAACGCCGCCGGGCCGCACGGTGCCAGGGCGAGCCTCGTATGACCCGCGTCATGGACACACCGTGGCTGGATGTGGGGGAATGAGCGGGTGCTGACCCGAATCGCGATTCTGCTGGGCGTGGCGCTCGGGGTGATGGCCGGCATCGGCGGGTACACCTTCATCTACGCGCGCGGGGCCTCGTACCTGACCAGCGATCCCGCGGCCTGCGTGAACTGCCACGTCATGCAGGAGCAGTACGACGCGTGGCTCCAGTCCAGTCACCGGAGCGTGGCCGTGTGCAACGACTGCCACGCGCCCCACGACCTCGTCGGCAAGTACGTGACGAAGGCGCAGAACGGATTCTGGCACTCCGTCGTGTTCACGGCGAACACGACCCCGGACGCCATCCGCATCACGGCCAGGAACCAGAGGGTCACGGACGGGACCTGCCGGTCCTGTCACGCGGAACTGACACAGGGGATCGGCCTCGGCGGGCACGCAGAGCCGGAGGCCGCCTGCATCGGGTGCCATCGCAACGTCGGGCACCTGCACTGATCCCGGAGCTGACGGACGACCATGAAAAACACGACCGGAACCACACCTGGGCGCCTGGGCCGCGTCATCGCCATCACGGCCGTCCTGGCGGCGGCTGGCGCGGTGGGCGTCACCGCGCTCCTCGTGAGCGTCATGCAGAAGAAGCAGGAGGCCCAGAACCCCTTCTTCCGCGTGGTCGAACTGACCGACGAGACCGAGGACGCCACCATCTGGGGGAAGAACTTCCCGCTGCAGTACGATGGCTATACGCGGACCGTCGATCAGGTCCGGACGCGCTACGGCGGGAGCGAGGCCCAGCCGCGCACCCCGACGGACGCCGACCCGCGCTCGGTAGTGGCGCAGTCCCGTCTCGAAGAAGATCCCCGCCTGAAGACGATGTGGGCCGGGTACGCCTTCGCAACCGACTTCCGGGAAGAGCGCGGTCATGCCTATATGCTCGACGATCAGACGTATACCGAGCGGCAGATCGTCGCCAAGCAGCCCGGGACCTGCATGCACTGCCACGCGTCGGTCTACGTGCCCTATAAGCGGCTCGGTCAGGGCGACCTCATCAAGGGGTTCGAGATCATGAATCAGATGCCGTACGCCGAGGCGCGGAAGGAAGTGTCGCACCCGGTGACGTGCATCGACTGTCATGAGCCCGACACGATGCGCCTGCGCGTCACCCGCCCGGGCTTCATCGAGGGCATTCGCACGCTCAAGGCCTCACAGGGTGTGCCCGACTACGACGTCAACACGATGGCGACCCGGGCCGAAATGCGGGCCTACGTGTGCGGGCAGTGCCACGTCGAGTACTACTTCAAAGGCCCGGAGAAGCGGCTCACCTACCCGTGGGC
>CAYZYG010000137.1:0-11010 GCA_964481395.1 uncultured Vicinamibacterales bacterium | reverse complement strand
ACCTCGGTGCCCGTGATGTCCGAAGGCATCAGGTCGGGCGTGAACTGGATGCGCGCGAACTTCAGGTCAAGCACCTGCGACAGCGTCCGGATGAGCAGCGTCTTGGCGAGGCCCGGGACGCCGACGATCAGGCTGTTGCCGCCGACGAACAGCGTCATCAGCGCCTGCTCGACCACGCCGGCCTGTCCGACGATGACCTTGCCCAGCTCGGTGATGATCCGGTCGCGGGCCTGCTGCATCTTCCCGGCCAGCGCCACGTCGTCCTGCGTCTCCAGCGTCGGTGCGGTCATGTCAGTCAGCGCCACGTTTCATCGCTCCTTGTCGGGATCGGGGACCAGGGATCGGGGACCGGTTGAGTATTTAACCGCCCCAGAGCCCAGATCACGGATCCCCTGTCCCGAGCCCCGAGGTGCCCGGATTTCGGTATTCGTTCCCGAGACTGCGGGCCTGGGCACAACCGGTCCCTGGTCCCCGGTCCCTGTCCTTAATGCGTCAGCCCGTACACGATGTAATTCACCCCGAACTTGTACGCCTCGTTCGACAGGTCGATGGGCGTCCAGCCCGTGTCCGAAAACTCCCAGTATTCCCCGATGTCGTTGTTGTAGTTCGCGATGAGCAGCAACCGCTTCGCCGGGTCGTTGTCCTCGAAGACGCCGTAGAAGTACGCGTGCTCGTTGCGGCCGTAGAACTGGACGAAGTCGAGCGAGGCCACGTCGAAGAAGGCGTGGAAGATCGGGTGCGACACGTCCAGCAGCACCAGGCGCGCGTCCGGCAGCACCCGCTCGAGCTGGAACTGGAAGTTCGTCCAGTCGCCGCCGCGGAAGTCGTCGAAGATGATGAAGCCGCCCTTGCGCAGATAGGCACCCAGGTTCGCCGCTTCTTCGTCGGTCTGCGTCCAGTAGCCCGCCTCGGCCATGTAGGAGATGGGGAACTTGAAGATCTCCGGAGAGCCGATGTCGAGGATCACGCCGCCGGCCGGCCCCGTGTACGGGTGGACGGTCGTGATCTCGTCGAGGATCTTCATGAAGTTCCGCTCGGCCCGGGGGTAGTCGTGCGACCACGGCGGCTCGCGGCGGCCACCACCGCGGCCCCGGCGCCCGAACATGCCCTCGATGCTCAGCCCGCCGTCGGAGGGTTCGGGGACGTCGTATTTGAGCCGCGCGAAGACGAACCGGCCGTCGTACGCGACCTGCCCCGTCTCGAGGTTCGCCGGTTCACCGCGGAAGCTGCGGCCCCGCCCCTGGAAGAACGGGAAGTCCTGGGCCGCCACGCCCGCCGCCGTCGCCGCCACCAGCGCCCCCGCCAGCATCCGCTTCAGCGCGCTGCGCGTCATTTCTTCTCCCTCTCACGGATCTCGCGGCTCTTGCGCGCCAGCTCGATCAGCAGCCGTTCCAGCTCGCGGGCGTACTCCGGCTCGTCCATCTTCTCTTTGCCCGCCTTGAGCGCGGCGAGCTGGTTCTCGAGCGCGCGGCGCTCCTCGAAGAGCTGGCGCAGAGCCGGGTCCGTCACCGCCTCGACGGTCGCCCGCTCGCCCGCAGCCGAGGCCAGGAACTGCGTCCGCGCGAGCGCCCCGTCTCCGCCGGGCTGATCGAACGCGTCGCTCCCCCTGCCGTCGCCGTCGTCGTCGAGCACCGCGTGCTCGGTGAGCAGCTGGCCTTCCTTCTTGTAAGACTCCTCGACCCGCCGTCTGGCCCACGTGAACGCCTCGAGCATCGACACCCGCCCGTCCTTGTCGATGTCGCCGTCGGTCCCGCCCAGCGCCTCGGCGAAGAATTCGCCGAACTTCGTCTGGTTGCGCTCGCCGTCGGTGCGCGTCGCGGTGATGATCGTCCGGGACGGGCCCGAGAGCGCCGCGACGTAGCCGCCGCTCGCGCTCGCCGTGTTGACCAGGGTCACGGTCTGGGCCTTGAACCGGTCGAGCAGCGCCGCGAAATCCTTGGCCGCAAGGTCCGGTCCGGGCAGGTTGAAACGGGGCGCGCCCGTGGCCGCGGCGCCGTGGCCGATGAGGACGATGAAGATGCGGTCGCCCGGACGGGCGCGTGCGGCCAGCGTCTCGACCGCTGCCTGGATGTTCGCGCTCGACGATCGGTTCGAGATCCGGAGGGCGTCGCGCGCCGGATCCTCGCCGAGATAGACCACGCTCTCGGCAGGCAGGCCGTGGCGCTGCCGGGCCGCATCGACGATCGTCGACGCCCAGCGGTGGAACTCGTCCGCGATCTGCGGTTCTCCGGCCAGGCCCACGACGACGAGCAGGTGGCTGTCCTGCGCGGCGGCGGCCTGCGGCAGCCCGGCGATCACCAGCAGCGCCACGGTGAGACGGAGGGCGGTCTTCACGCGAGCCCCCGGCGCCGGCGCCAGAACCACTCGCCACCGGCGAGGCCGACCAGCAGAATCAGGACGATCGGCATGTCCCAGAGCTCCTTCTCCTGGACCACGGTCACGCCCCGCCCGAGATACGTGATGTCATCGGCCAGCGTCGACACCGTGTCGGGCGTGTAGAAGCGACCACCGGTGTCCTCGGCGATCCGTCGAAGGAGCGGGGCGCGCATGGCCGCGTCGAAGTACTCGCTGTCGGAGGGGGCCGACCGGACGTAGACCGTGTCGCCGCCCGCCGGCTGGCCGTTCCGCGAGGCCTCGACCCGGATCTCGTAGAGGCCCGTCTCGTCGGTCAGCGTCGTGCCGCGGTACTCGCCGTCGCGATCGATGACGAATTCCAGCGGCATCGTGGATTCGCGGCCCGAGGGGCTGATGACGCGAGCTTCGATGGTCGCGTCGTTGAGCTGGACGAAGCCCTCGTCGCGGATCTGAGCGGTAATGGTGACGGGCTCGCCCGGTTCGATACGCTCGCGCTCGACGCTGGCGGCCACGCGCTCTGGCACGCCGTCGACGAGCCAGCGGAGCAGGCGCCGCCAGAGCGTCTGATGCGTCGTGTCTTCCACCGGCATGCGCGCGTCCATGCGCCACAGCCAGGCATCCTGCATGGTCAGCGCCAGCGCCTTCCCGGCGCCGTAGCGCTGGTAGGCCAGGACGACCTGGTCCTCGCGCCCGCCCGGCCCGGCCGTCAGGAGGACCGCGGCGCCGGCCTTGGCCTTGCGGATCGGGTTGACCGTTGTCACCGGCGGCATCGTGTTCCACTTCTCGGCCGAGGCCTGCTCGGTGGGCGCGATTTGCGTGGTGACGTGCGTCTGGCCGAGGCGCGTCGGCCTGACCTGGAGTTCCTCGAGGAACGCCTCTGGCGCCTTCGACGTCTCGAACTCGACAGGAAGCGCCTCCGCGACGGGCGTGGCCGCGTAACCGCCCTCGGCAAACGAGTTCCTTCCGCCGAGCGCGAGCAGACCGCCCCCGCGCTCGCTGACGAAGTCCGCCATCATGCGGAGCTGGTCCGGCGTGAATGCGCTCGCCTCGATGCTGCCGAGCACGAGACCGCGATACGCGAACAGCTCTTCCCGCGTCTTTGGGAATCCGCCGCCCAGTTCCTCGGGGGTGTCGATATCGAGGCGCAGAAACTTGCGGTCCGCGGTGCGCTGCAGCGTGACGACCTGGAGGTTCCTGTCTTCGGCCACCGCCTGGCGGATGAACTTCATCTCGGGACGAGGCGTGCCTTCGATGTACAGGATCTTCTCGCGGCGGTCCTCGACCGTGACGAGCGCCTCGCGCACGTTGTTCTGAGCGACCTCTTCGCCGTCCAGTACCGGCACGCGGAAGCGCAGCAGACGTGGGCCGGCCTCCGCCAGGGTGAAGCTCACGCGGACCGTCGCCGGCTCCCCGTCGCGTGGAAGCGTCACGTCCTGTGACGCGACGAGGCGGCCCTCGTCTTCGACCAGGAGCTGAGCCGTCCGGCCTTCGTACCCGTTCTGGGCGATCATCGCATCCACGACGAGCGTGGCGCCTTTGAGCGCGGTGAGCGGCGGATCGACGCGGCCGATCTGGACGTCGCGATCGAAGGCCTCGCGGCCGAGGCCGACGGTGAACACCGGAACGTTCGCCGTCTTCAGTGCGCGGATCGATTCACCAACCGCCGTCTGCGACGTATCGGCCCCGTCGCTCACCAGCACGATGCCCGAGACCGGCAGACCCGCCAGTTCCTCGGACGCCCGCACGAGGGCCTGGCCGACGTGGGAACGGGTCCCGTCAAACGCGAGGCCGCTGACGTCGGTCACGCGTTCGGTCGAGGAGGAAAAGCGGAAGAGGCGCAGGGCGAACTTGTCGCCGAGCGACGCGCGCAGCGGGCCTTCGGCGCCGAGCTGTTCCGTGATGAACGCGCCGCGCGCGGCCTGATCCCGGTCGGCGATGGCCATGCTGCGCGAATCATCGACGACAACGGCGAGGAAGTTGCGCTCGGGCTGGGTGGCCCGCACGACCAGCACGGGACGGAGGAGCGCGAAAAGCAGGAGCGCAAGGACGGCGGCGCGGAGACCCAGCAGGAGGAAACGATCCCAGCGGCTCAGCCCGCGGCTGATGCGCCCGTAGGTCCAGACCACCGCGGCGAGCGCCGCCACCACGAGGAGCACCGAGACAGCCGCCGGCCATGGCGGGCTGAACGCCAGCTCGCCCTGCTGGAACACGACCGGCCGGTGCTTGAACAGCACCTCGATGACACGATCGACCACGACCCCCTCAATGGACGACTGGCGGATCTCAATGCTCAGTGGTCAGGTTTCAGTCGTCAGTTTTCAGTTAGCAGTTGTCAGTCTTCAGTTTTGAGTTGTGAGTCCTGAATCTTGAGTGTTCACCGCCACGACCGGACACGACACCCGCCGACCGTCAACTCATAACTCCCAACTCACAACTCACAACTCATAACTGACAACTGATAACTGATAGCTGATAGCTGATAGCTGATAGCTGACACCTGTTCCCCGATTCCCGCCCGCCATGTGTCAATACGACCGCCAGCGCGTCCCCGTTACAACTGGGACGCTCGCGGCAGGCCGATGGACTGTGTTCGACGTCAGATTGCAGGATAACATGGGGGAAGAATAGGGATCAGGCGATAGGCGGCAGGCGACAGGGGAAGAGCAGGCGCCCGGCGGCAGGCGACAGGGAAAGAGCAGGTGCCCGGCGGCAGGCGACAAGGGGAAGAGCAGGCGCCCGGCGACCCGTCGACTTCGCTCGGGGCGAGCAGGCGGCCCCTCGACGTGGCTCGGGGCGGGCAGACGGCCCCTCTTCTTGACATCATTCCCGCGGAGGCGGGAATCCAGGGCCGCATTCCGCGTTCCAGACCGCCGCTCGGCTTCGCTCGGGGCAGTCCCAAGTTGGTCGAACGAGGCGATCCGGAATGACGATCCTGGCAAGATCTCGGATCAGGCCACGCGGATCCTCGGGCATGGGGTGACAGGCATGTTCGGACAGTGTCGAGTGGCACGGACGTCGGTGTTGTCACCGAGGGTTCAGACTCCTGCTGGCGTCGTAGCGCACCACCGCCGCGGGACTTCGGCCACATTCGCCGCCGTGTGTCTGCTGCTGCCCCTCGCCGCGGCCACGCCCGGGCCGGCCGCGGCGGCGCAGCCGGGTAAGCCCGCCGATTCGACATTTCTGCGCTCCGCCCGCCAGGCCATCGCCCAGGGCCGCTACAGCGACGCCGAGTCGCTCGCCCGCTCGCGTGGCGCATCCGATCACGACGCAGCCGGCATTCTCGGCCGTCTGCTCGCGCACAAAGGCCGCTACGAGGACGCGGAGGCTGTCCTCGCGCCGGCCGCGAAGGCTGGCCGCCGCAGTGAAGCCGCCCTCGAGCTCGGCCTGCTCTACATGACGCTCGGCCGCAAGGGCGAGGCTCGCGCGCTGCTCGCGCCGCTCGTCGATGCCGCCGCTGACGTCCGCACGCCCGATGCGTACCTGCGTGGCGGGCGTGCCGCGCAGGCGCTCCGGCAGGCCCGCAGCGCGGACTCGCTCCTGCGCAGCGCGCAGGCCGCGGCGCGTGACGATGCCGCTATGGAGACGGCGTGGGGCGAGCTGTTCCTGGAGAAGTTCGCGCCCGGGGATGCTGCCGCGTCGTTCCAGGCCGCGCTCAAGCTCGATCCGAAGTGGGCTCCCGCGCACCTGGGGCTCGCCTGGGCGCTCGAAGCCGAGAATCCCCCCGCCGCGCTCACCGCGGCGAGGAAGGCGCTCGAGATCGATCCGGCTCTCGTGGAGGCCCATCTCTTCGTGGCGCAGTCGGCCCTCGACAACGATCGGGTGGACGAGGCGCGGGGGGCCGTCCGTCAGGCGCTCGGCGTCAACCCGCGGCACCTCGAGGCGCTGTCGCTGCAGGCCGCGTTTGCCTGGCTCGGTGACCAGCCGGAGGAGTTCGAGAAGCGCGCGGCCGCCGTGCTCGACGTCAACCCCAGCTACGGCGATGTGTTTCGGATCACGGCTGCTCAGGCCGCGCGCAAGTACCGTTTCGAGGAGGCAGCCGTCCTGGCTCGAAGGGCCCTCGCGCTCGAGCGCGACAACACCCGCGCCTACGCCGACCTCGGCCTGCACCTGCTTCGCACCGGCGACGAGCGCGAGGCCCGCCGTGCGCTCGAGACGGCTTTCGAGTCGGATCGCTACGACATCGTCACGTACAACCTGCTGACGATGCTGGACACGCTCGACGGCTTTGCGTCGGTAAAGGCCGGAGATGCCGTGCTGCGTCTGCACCCAGACGAGGCTCCCGTGCTGCGGCATTACGCCGCGCCGATGGTGCAGGAGGCCATGGCGCAGATGAGCAAGCGCTACGGGGTGACGCCGAAGGGCCCCGTGCTCGTCCAGGTGTTCCCGAAGCATGACGATTTCGCCGTGCGCACGCTCGGCATTCCCGGCCTCCTCGGCGCGCTGGGCGCCAGTTTCGGGCGCGTCGTGACCATGGACTCGCCGCGCGCGCGCCAGCCCGGATCGTTCAACTGGCAGGCCACGCTGTGGCACGAACTGGCCCACGTGTTCACGCTGTACGCATCGAAGCAGCGCGTGCCGCGGTGGCTGACCGAGGGTGTGTCCGTCTACGAAGAGGGATTGCTGCGCCCCGAGTACGCGCGCGACTCCGAGATGGAGTTCGCGCGGGCGTACGGCGCCGGCCAGGTGCCCAAGCTCGAGGCGTTGAATGCGGGATTCACCAACCCCGCCACCATCGGCCTCGCCTACTACCAGTCGTCGCTCGTCGTCTCGATGATTGTCGAGCGCTACGGCTACACCGGGCTCAACAAGCTGCTCGCCGCGTACGGCGAGGGTCTTGAAACCGATGCCGCACTGAAGAAGGCCATGGGCGTCGGCTTCGGTGATCTGCAGGAGGCGTTCGACGCGAAGCTCGCGTCCCGGTTCGGCGAGCTTGGAGAGGCTCTGAGGGTGCCTGAGGGCTTCGAGCCGCCCAAGGAGAAGAACGCCGCGACGATCACTGCCCTCGCCGACAAGTATCCTGGCAGCTATCCCGTGCAGATGAGCGTCGGCCAGGTGCTCGCGTCGGACCCCGCGGCACGCAGCGGGGCCGTCCGCATTTTCGAGCGGGCGGCGAAGCTCGTGCCGACCGCCACCGGTCCCGCCAGCCCGCGCGCCAGGCTGGCTGAGCTTCTTCTGCAACAGGGAGACGAGTCAGGGGCGCGGCGCTACCTGAAGTCGCTGCTGGCGGACGATCACACCAACGTCGAGGCCGCGCGCAGGCTCGCCGCGCTCGCCGAGAAGGCGAACGACGAGGAGGCGCGGGCGCTGGCCTACGAGCGCATCGTGACCATCGATCCGTTCGATGCCAGGGCGCACACCGAGTTCGGGAAGATCGCGCAGCGCCGCGGGGATCTCACCACCGCCGTGCGCGAGTTCCAGGCGGCCGTGGCGGCCGGGCCCGTCGATGTGGCCGCCGCGCGCTGCGATCTCGGTGAAGCGTTGCTGCAGGCCGGCCGACCCGCCGACGCCAAGCGCGAGGTGCTGGCCGCGCTCGAGATCGCGCCCACCTATCCCCGCGCGCAGGATCTGTTGCTGAAGATCGTGGAGAAAGAGGACTGACGGAGGGAACAGGCGTCAGGCGACTGGCGACAGGGTCGGCCGAGTCGGCCTGATCGGCCGACCTCCTTGTCGGCCCTTAGGGGCCGGAAGCCCGTGGCGTAACGCAGGCGCTTCAGACTGAACCACGCCGTGGTGTCGCGTTGGAATGCTTGTCGCGCTCGGCCCGGCGGGCGCGAGCGTCCATCAAGACGACGACCAGCGCGGTGATCGCGATGCCGTAGAGCATGAGGAGTGCTCCGAGCATCTCAATCCTCCTTCGCCACCTTCATGGCAGTCCAAGACAGCAGTCCCCACAGGACCAATCCGGCCGCTCCCGTGAGCAGCATCAGGGCGCCAGATGCCCCCGCGAAAGCCTGGCCAAACACCAGGGCTCCTGCGGCCAGGTTGGCAAGGTCGGCCAGTTTGTCGCTGGCTAAAGCCCGCTGTGTCTGCGTCAATGGTAGCATCGCCAGCACGCGGCGATCCTGCGCAAGTCCGTCGCCATGCGCAGTTCGTCTCGCAATTCAGCCTGAATTGGGGCCGTGGCTCGACGAGGGAGACCTCAGTTCCGCAGATCGTGCGTACCCCGGCAGCGGCTGGATGATGCAGAATCTGCCTATGGCTTCGCTCAATCCTCGTCGCGCAGCCGGGTGACGTCCTCCACTGTGTGTTGCCGGGAGCGGCTGCGGCGCGGCGGGAGCACTGAGAGGTCAGCGTCTCTGCCGGCATTCACCCACGCCAGCGCCTCGGCCGGCGTCAGCACGCGTACCGGCGATCGCTTGAAGTCATCCGGGTTGCGTGTGACGAGGCCGTCGCACTTCGCGTGCTGCGCCGCAGCGGCGGTCACGGCGTCTTCGAGGGCCTTCCAGCCCAGACCAAGCGCGGACAACAGTACGTGGCGGTTGACCGCAGCCACGTCGAACACCGAGAGCAGCGCATCCGTCGTCTGCCGAGCGACCTTCGGACCGACTTCCCTGGCGTTCAGATAGTGAATGGTTGTGACCGCGTGCGCCGAAAGCAGTCCGACGATCCGACCGTCCTCAACGCAGCCCCAGACCTCCGATGCGACATCGGCGTGCGGTTGCCGATCGAGCAGCACGTCGAAGATGACGTTGACGTCGAATAGCAGGCGCTTCACCGGTACTTCCGTTCGAGATACCGGTGGTAGTCGCCGATGGTGCCGCCGCTCATCGATCCGCGGAGCCGAGTCAGCACCGGCCGGGTCGTCCCGCCTCCTGGTGCAGGGCTGGCGACCATGTCGAGGTACGTCTCCACGAGTCTCGAGACGGACGTGCCTCTCGCATGCGCGTACTGTTTGGCGCGTTCAACCACTCGTTCATCGACGCTCAGGGTGAGCTTCTGCATACGTATGATTCTATCATCATAATACGTATATTCAATGGTACGGGCTACGGCCTTGGCGAACTGGACTAACATCCATTTTACTCATGAGTAAAATGGACTATACTCCAATATGTGAACGCCACCAGATATCTGACACCCGCGGTGGAGAAGGCGCTCGCGGCCGGGAAGATGGCGTTCATCGGCGGGCCAAGGCAGGTCGGCAAGACCACGCTGGCCTTGTCCCTGCTCGGCCAGGCCGCCACGGAACGTCACCCGGCCTACTTCAACTGGGACGACCCGCGCTCGGCCGCCCGGCTCCGGCGGGTTGAACTGCCGCCGGACGAGCCGCTCCTCGTCTGCGACGAAGTCCACAAGTACGCGCGGTGGCGCAACCTGCTCAAGGGCATCTACGATACCGAGCGTTCATTCCGCCGGATCGTCGTCACCGGATCGGCCCGCCTCGACTATTACCGCAAAGGGGGCGACTCGCTCGCGAATCGGTATCGGTACTTTCGCCTGCATCCCTTTTCGGTGCGGGAACTCGACGCGAGTCCCTCGGCGGCGCACCTGGACCTCCTGCTCCGATTCGGGGGTTTTCCGGAGCCCCTGTTCGCCCAGGATGAGACCGAGCACCGGTTGTGGCAGCGGGACCGTCTCGCCCGGGTGGTCCGCGAAGACCTGCGGGATCTCGAGCGGGTCCGCGAAATCAGCCTCGTCGAACAGCTCGTTGACCTGCTGCCGGCGCGCGTCGGCGCCCCACTCTCGGTGGCAAACCTGCGCCAGGACCTCGAGGTCGATCACAAGACGGTCGACCGATGGTTGACGATTCTCGAAAACCTGTACGTCTGCGTCCGCTTGCTGCCGTTCGGCGCGCCGCGCGTCCGGGCGGTCAAGAAGGAGAAGAAGCTCTACCTGTGGGACTGGTCGGCTGTCGAGGATCCCGGCGCGCGCTTCGAGAATCTCGTGGCGAGCCAGCTCCTCAAGTACTGTCACTGGATTGAGGACACCGAGGGGTTCCGCATGGAACTCCGGTATCTTCGGGACACCGATGGGCGTGAAGTGGACTTCGTGGTCCTGAAGGGAGGGCGCCCCCAGTTCGCCGTCGAGTGCAAGACGGGCGACCGCGCCGTCGGACCGGCTGTGCGCTACTTCGCCGACCGCACGCCCATTCCGCGCTTCTACCAGGTGCATCGCCGCGACCGTCACTATGCGACCGGCAAGGTCACCGTGATTCCGTTCATCCGCTTCTGCACAGAACTCAACCTGCCGTAGAACCGCCGGCACCATTCGGCATATCCGTCAGCCGCCGACGCGCAGCGCCGTGTCGGCCGCCGGGTACTGCATTACGAGCTCAGGGCTTTGCCGCCGGCGGGGGCGGGCGGGCGTTCGTGCGCGGCGTGAAGGACTACGTCAAGACCTACTCGTCCAGGCCTGGCCTGGTGCCGCCGGAGCACGTCTTGGTCTTCGACGAGGCACAGCGGGCGTTCGACGCGGACATGGTGGCCGCCAAACACGCCGGGCACGCGGGCGGCAGGACCCACAGATCGGAGCCCGAGCACTTCATCGAATTCGCCGGACGCATTCCTGAATGGTGCGTGGTCATCGGCCTCATCGGCGGCGGCCAAGAGATCCACGTTAAGGAGGAGGCGGGGCTTGCGCGCGGTCGTGAACCCGTCCGTAAGAGAATCCTCGCGCTACAGCGGGGAGCGTGAGTCGGCACTGCCACAGCCGCAA
>CAYZYG010000136.1:0-11018 GCA_964481395.1 uncultured Vicinamibacterales bacterium | reverse complement strand
CGCTGCCCGGTCCCGCGCGGCCGCCGAACTCGCCCGCACCGCCCGGGGGCTGGCCCTCGCTACCCGGCTCACCGAACAGGCCGCCTGGACCCGTTCCGCCGGGCCCGCCCATGCCGCCGAACTCCCCTGGCGGTCCGTACTGCAGAAAAGGATCGACCATGCCGGCCGAGCCCGTCGTCACGATGGCGTCGGCGGAGTTGGCCAGCGTGAAGCCCGGGGGCAGGCTGAGCTGCGCCATCGCAGTGGCCGCGTCGGCCTGCTCCTGTTCCGTGGTCGGGGTCGTCGTCTGACCGGGTTGCTGCGTCGCCGACACCGGTGGCGCGGCCGTGCCGGCCTGGGCCGCGCCCCGTCCGGCCATGCCAGGCCTCACGCCCGCTCCTGTGCCTCGCCCCTGCGGCGGGGCGCCAGCGCTGGGACGCTGGGCAGGGTCTGTCACGGCGGCCTCGCCCGGCTTCACCGGCTCGGGGGCCTGCTCGGGCTTCTGCGCGCGCGACAGGAGGATCAACTCCACGTCGACGACGGCCTTGCACGAATCGTCGACGGTGACGTCACGCGAAACTGGTGCAAAAAAGGCCATGTCGGCGGTCAGGCGGTATGAGCCGGGACCGGGAGCGGCCAGCAGGTAGCCACCCGACACGTCACTGGAGGCCGTCGCGAGGGTCTGCTCGCCGACACCAGTCAGTGTGAGAACCACGCCTGGGAGCCGGGCTCCCAGGGACGTGACGGTTCCCTGGACGACGCAGGTCGGACTTCCGGGGGCGGCCTGAGGGCTCTGGATACCGCGCGTGCCGGACCCAAGCACGGCTCCGGGCACCCGCGGCGGTCGTGTGCCCGGGGATTCGGCCGACCCGGTCCACGAGATCGACAGGCAGAGCAGGGCCACGGCCGCCGGAGTGATGAGTCGGACAGGAAGTCGTGAAACCGCCAAGGGCACACCTCGCTTGGACGTTTAGACCAGGCGTCTATGGCAGAGATACGACAGGAGTGCGAAAAAACGTGACTCGGCACGGGGAACGGGGACCTGGGACCGGGGATCGGCTTTGTCACGGTCTCCCAGGCACCCGCCACAGCCTACGAGGCGGGAGAAGGAAGATCGGTCCCGTCGTCAACTGGTCCCAGGTCCCCGGTCCCAGGTCCCTACTTCGCTCGTGGCGGCAGCAGCGCCTTCGGGAACTTCGCCACCACGGTGTAGTTCGGATCGACGATGTTGGCGACCCGGGCGCTGCCGACCTGTGACACCACCTGGAACGCCTCGAGCTTGTCGAAGCCGTAGTCCGACACGAGCCACTCGATCAGCTCCACGTGCGCGATCCGGAAGGCGTCGATGAGCGGGCGGACGCTGCCCGCCACCATGATGTGGGTCGCGTCCTCGATGCGCGGCCAGCGGATCGTCTTTCCCTTGATCACGTCGAACTGGAACGTGACGTCCATGGTGGTTTCGAGGCCGGAGCCCACCACCTCGCCGTCACCCTGGGCGGCGTGGCCGTCGCCGAAGTAGAAGTACGCGCCTTCGTGGAAGACCGGCAGGTAGACCGTGGCCCCCTCGCGGACGTCCATGGCGTCCATGTTGCCGCCGAAGTTGCCGGGCCAGAGCCCGCCCCAGGCTTCCTCGCCTGCCGGCGCCACCGCGACGCGGCCGAGCATCGGCGAGAGCGGGATCTCGATGCGTTTCGACGCGGAGTTGGGGAGATCGAGAACGCCGACGTTGCGCTGGCGATCGAGCCTCCACACGAACCGTCGCGCGGGAGGCGGATCGTTGAGCAGGCGCGTCCGGCTGTCGGCCATCAGACCGCTGATACCGGCAGGGTTGATCGCGGAGACGGCCGTATCGCGGTTCGGCGCGAGCTTCAGGATCTTCACGACCAGGGTGTCGTCGGGCGTGATGCCCTCGACATAGAACGGCCCGACCTCGCCCGGCCACGGCCCTGGCTTCTCGGGATCGTAGTAGTCGCCGGGTTTCGAGAACTGGCGGGTCTCGACCACGGTGCCGGGCTTGATGCGGAGCACCGGCTCGCGCTTCGCGAATGTCGGCACTCCGCCCGTCGGTTCGTAGCGAATCGTCTGCGCTTGGGCGGCCAGCGGAACGGTCACGAGTGCGATCAGCGAGACGAGAAGGCGTGTCTTCATGATGAACCTCACGTTGACCCGTTGTCCGCGCAGGGCCTCAGCCCCGCACGCCGTCATTCCCGCGGAAGCGGCGTCAGGCCGACTCCCGACGCCGCGCGGCGCGGCGCGGCGCGCGCGGACGGTGGATGCGGGTTGGGGACATCGTCAACTGGTCCCCGATCCCCGGTCCCCGGCCCCCGTGAGCAGCCGCTCGAATACGTCCGGTTGAAGCTCGTCGAGCGTTCCCACGCACACATCCGCCTGCGTGAGATTGTGCATCAAGCTCACCCCGATCGTGCGCATCCCCGCGCGGCGGCCCGCTTCGATGCCGGTCGGGGCGTCCTCGACCACGATCGAGGAACGCGGCTCAGCACCCAGGCGCTGCGCTGCGAGCAGAAACACCTCCGGGTCCGGCTTCCCGCGGGTCACATCCTCAGCGGCCACGCCCGCGGCGAACAGGTGCCGCATGCCCATCGCGTCGACCACCGCCTCGAGATTGGCGCGCGGGGCTGACGTGGCGATGGCATGGCGCCAGCCCGCGTCGTGCAGGCGCGCGACCCAGTCGCGCACCCCGGGGAGCGGCGACACGCCGCGCTGCCGGACAAGCTCGCGGAAGTGGGCTTCTTTCGCTTCGCCGAGACGGATGACGCGCTCCGGATCGGCGTCCTCGCCGATCCAGCCCGCCAGGATGAGGTCGTTCCGCTTGCCGAAGGACTGCACGAAGTGTTCGTAGGTGACAGGCGCGCCCTCGTCCCGCATGATGTCGCGCCAAGCCCACCAGTGGAACTCGGCCGAGTCCACGAGCGTGCCATCGAGATCCCAGAGAACGGCTTTGATCATGTCGAGAGGCTGCTCGGCGCTCCGTTGTGGAGCACGGTGTCGGGGCAGCCGTTTCTCGAGTGTACTCGACACGCACGCGTGAGCGCGCACACGACTGGTCCCGGGTCCCGCGTCCCGGATCCCGCACCATGTGATATATATGAATATTAATATATGCCAACAACGTCATCCGAGCTCCAGACGTTCAAGGCGGAGTTCTTCCGGGCGCTGGCACACCCGGTTCGGATCCGGATTCTCGAGGTCCTCCGGGCAGGGCCGCAGAGCGTGCAGCAGCTGCAGCAGGCGCTCGGCATGGACCAGCCATCCGTCTCGCAGCACCTGTCGGTCTTGCGTGCCAAGAATCTGGTCGTCACCGAGAAAGACGGCGCCTCCGTGCTGTACGACGTGCGGGACGTGCTGATCCACGATCTGCTCGCGACAGCCAGGGCCATCTTCAACCGGCGCCTGACCGACACGCGGGACATGTTGAAGGAACTCGCCCGCGAATCCCGGCAGGCCCCATGAAACTCTTCGGCAAGATTTGGCAGGTCGGCCTGGCGACCGAGCCCCTGCGCCCTGCAGAGCCACGTCCCGCAGGCGAGCCGGACGCGATTGAGGTCGTGCGGGCCATCGACGCGCGGACCAGGCGCTTGCTGCGTCGCTCGGTGGCGATTCGTCAGGTCGATGCCGGGTCGTGCAACGGATGCGAACTGGAGATCGGTGCCCTGGCAGGCCCGGTGTACGACCTCGAACGCTTCGGCCTTCACCTGGTCGCGTCCCCGCGGCACGCCGACCTGCTGCTGATTACCGGGCCGGTGACTCGCAACATGGCCGTGCCGCTCCGCAAGACCTGGGAGGCGACGCCGGATCCCAAGCTGGTCGTGTCGGTTGGGGACTGCGCGGAGACATGTGGTGTCTTCGCCGGCAGCTATGCGCTCGCCGGTCGTGTGCAGGACATCGTGCCGGTCGACGTGATCGTACGAGGGTGCCCGCCAACGCCGACCGACATTCTGCAGGGCATTCTCACCGCCCTTGGACGGGTCCGGCCGCATGACTGACATCGCGCTGCCGCAGACCCTGTTCGTGGCGATGGTCGCTGGCTACGGTCTGGCCGCTGCTGGTCTGGTGTCGCCGTCACCTCGGCTGGCGCGGTGGGCAACCGCGGCCGGGTCGACGGCTGGCGCGCTGGCGGGGCTGGCACTGGCGGTCAACGTCCTGCTCACCGGTGCGTCGTTCGTGGCTTGCGCACCAGACGTGCTGGCGCCGGCTGGCGGCCTGCTGATCGAGCTGGACCGGCTCGGCGCGCTGTTCCTGGCCCTGGTCTCCGGCGTGGCGATCCCTGCATCCATCTTCGGCCTCGGCTATGTCGCCGCCTACGGTGACCGCTACTCCCTGCGTTGGATGGCGTTCAATACGGGCGGCTTCCTGCTCGCGATGAGCCTGGTGGTGTGCGCCGCGAACATCATCACGCTGGCGCTTGCCTGGGAGTTGATGGCCGTCACGTCATACTTTCTGGTGGTCACCGAACACGAAGACGCGGCCACGGCCCAGGCGGGCCTGTGGTATGCCGCCGTGACACATGTCGGACTGCTGGCCATCCTCGCGGCGTTCTTTCTGTTTGGCGTGTCCGGTGGATCCGCGGCCGGGAGTTTCGACGAGCTGAGAATAGCCGGTCCGGGTCTGCCGCCGGTCGTGCGCAACGCCGTGTTTCTGCTGGGGCTCGTGGGATTCGGTTCGAAGGCAGGTGTCGTGCCGCTGCACGTGTGGCTGCCCCGGGCCCATCCGGCCGCACCCAGCCACGTGTCGTCGCTCATGTCGGCGGCGATGGTGTCGCTCGGCATCTACGGCATCCTCCGCGTCGGCCTCGATCTGCTGGGGGGAGGCCCATTGTGGTGGGGAGCCCTCCTGATCGGCCTCGGCGCGGCCTCGGCGCTCGTGGGCGTGCTTTACGCGCTCGTGGATGACGACCTGAAGCGGTTGCTCGCGTACTCGACGGTCGAGAACGTGGGGCTCGTGTGCCTCGGCATTGGAGCCGGCATGGTGTTTCAGAGTCTGGGCGATACTGCCGCCGCCGTGCTGGCGTTCACGGCAGCCCTGCTCCACGTCGTCAATCACGCCGCGTTCAAGGGAGCGCTCTTCCTGGCGGCCGGGTCGATCGTGCATGCGGTGGGCACGCGCGACATGAACCGGCTGGGAGGTATGGCGCGCCGGATGCCCTGGACGACCGGGGTCTTCCTCGTCGGAGCGCTGGGCATGGCGGCTCTGCCGCCGTTGAACGGATTCGTGAGCGAGTGGCTGCTGTTCCAGTCGTTTCTGCCCGGTGTGGCCAGCGCCCGCGCCTCGATCGCCGTGCTGCTCACGCTTGGCGTCGGGACGCTCGCCCTCACCGGGGGACTGGCGGCGGTGACCAGCGTCAAGGCCTTCGGGATCTCCTGTCTGGCGATGGCCCGGTCTCCGAAGGCCGCGTCCGCCCAGGAGGCTCCCGGCTCGATGCGAATCGGGATGCTCGCGGTGGCCCTGTCCTGCCCGGCGCTGGCGCTGCTGACGGTTCCGCTGCTCGGCACGCTGACCGAGATGCTGGGCGGCCTCCGGCTGGACACCGGAGCAGGGCCGACGCTCGGCTCCGGCGTGACGGTGCGGGCGTACGGCGTGGATGCGAGCATGTCGCCGGTGGCCGTCCTCGCGGTCGTGCTCGGCGTGCTGGCGGGGATCTGGGTTGCCGTGCGCCTGCTGGCCAGCCGCGACCGGCGCCCGGGCGAGACGTGGGGGTGCGGCCGGATCGGGCAGACGCCGCGCATGCAGTACACGTCGACGGCCTTCGCCGAACCGCTGCGCCGGGTGTTCGACGAACTCTATCGTCCGGCGGACGACCTGGTTGTCGATGTGCACCCGGACTCGCGGTACTTCATTCAGGGCATCCAGTACCGCTCGCAGCTTCCGCGGTGGTTCATGCGCTTTCTGTACGAACCGGCGCTCGCCTCCGTCGTGTGGCTCGCCGCCCGCACCCGGCAGCTCCAGTCTGGATCCGTCAACCTGTACCTCGCCTACATCGTGGCCGCTCTGGTGGTGCTGCTGGCGCTGACGATGAGGTTCTGACCGAGGAGCGTCATGTTTCAGGGGACGGGCGTGGCCATTGAGATCGGGCAGTCGGTGCTGGCGTTGGCGCTCGCGCCTGGGCTGGTGGGACTGGTTCGGTGGATCAAGGCCCGGCTGCAGAACCGGCGCGGAGCGCCGATCTGGATGCCGTACGCGGAACTGCGCCGACTCTTCCGGAAGCAGGTCGTCGTATCTCCCCATGCGTCCTGGGTGTTCCACCTCGCGCCGTTCGTGGTGTTCGCGGCGACCGTCGTGGTCTCGCTGCTCATTCCCATCGCCGTGACACCGCTGCCGTTCAACGACGTTGCGGACCTGTTCACCTTGGTGTACCTCCTGATGCTCGCAACCGTCTTCCTGGCGCTCGGAGGCCTCGACCCGGGCTCCGCCTTTGGAGGCATGGGAGCCAGCAGGGAGATGACCATCGCGGCGCTGAGCGAGCCCGCCGTCGCGCTGGCGATCCTGTCGCTGGCGCTGGTGTCGGGCTCGACCAACCTCGGCGAGATCGCCACGAGAACCGCGGCCGATCCGGCGTCGGCGCTCAGCCCGGGCTATGCCCTGGCCTTCGTGGCGCTGTTCATCGTCATGCTGGCGGAAACCGGGCGGCTGCCGGTCGACAACCCCGCGACGCACCTGGAGCTCACGATGATCCACGAAGCCATGGTGCTCGAGTATTCGGGGCCGTACCTCGCCCTGATCGAGTGGGCATCGTGGTTGAAGTTCTTCGTCTTCGGCACCCTGGCAGTCAACCTCTTCGTGCCCTGGGGACTCGCGACCTCCCTCGACCCTGGCGGCCTCGCCCTGGGCCTGGGGACCACGCTGCTCAAACTCGCGGCGCTGGCCGCGGTCGTGGCGGTGCTCGAAACGCGCGTGGCGAAACTCCGGCTCTTCAGGGTGCCCGAACTCCTGGCGGTCTCGTTCGTGTTGGGTCTGCTGGCCGTGGCGTCGTCGTTTGCGTTGAGGTAGCGCAGTGGAGCAGGTGTTCTCGCGGGTGGCGGTCTTGGGGTCGAGCGGGGTGCTGCTCGGAGGAATCATCCTCCTCTGGCGCCGGAGCATTCCGTCGTACATCAGCGCGTTCCGGTGGCAGTCGATCGCGCTGGCCGCGCTCACGGCGGCGGTCGGGTACTTCGGCGACGATGCCGACCTCTACTGGGTCGCGGCCATGCTGCTGGCGTTGAAGGGGCTGGCGATGTCTCGGCTGCTCGCGCGGATGATGCGCCGCTTCATGACGCATCGCGAGGTGCGGCCGTTCGTGAACACCGCTTCGTCGCTGGTGATCAGCGGACTGCTGATTCTCCTGGCCTACGGCGTGGCGCGACCCATTCAGGAGCTGGCGGCCGCTCCCACGCGCGGCGGGGTGCCGCTGGCGATCGGCCTGATCTTCGTCAGCCTCTTCGTGATCGTGTCGCGCCGGAAGGCGATCACGCAGGTGATCGGGTTCCTCATGCTCGAGAACGGCATCGCCCTGCTGGCGGTGCTCGGGACGTACGGCGTCCCGCTGATCGTCGAACTGGGGGTGTTTCTGGACGCGCTGATGGGTTTCCTCGTCATGCAGATCTTCGTCTACGACATTCACGACACGTTCAGCACGACGGACGTCGACGTGTTGAACCGGTTGAAGCACTGAGGCGGCCACGGTGATAGCCCTCCTCTTCGCTCCCTGGCTGATCGTGGCGCTCGTGGCCTTCGTGCGTCGTCCGGCGTGGGCGGGCACGTCCGTACGCGTGGTGATGCCGCTCGTGTCGGTCGGCGCCGCGACGATCCTTGCCCGGAGGGTCATGGTGGCCGGGCCCGCGGCGGACGGCTGGTTCGGCCTGTTCCGTGTCGACGCGCTCTCGGCCTTCATGGCCTGCTCGGTCTCGATCGTCGGGGCCTGCGCGATGGTCGGCGAAGCGCTGCACGACCTGTCGGGGTCGCCGTCTGACGGCGGGAACACGTCCGTCGGGGAGGAGTCGCGCGCGCAGGGGCGATTCGCCCTCTACGGCAGCCTGTTCGTGCTCGCGATGCTCACCGCGGTGACGATCAACAACGTCGCGCTGATGTGGACGGCGATCGAGGCGACCACCATCGCGTCAGCCGTGCTCATTCCGCTGCGCCGGACGAAGGCGTCGGTCGAGGCCTCGTGGAAGTACATCCTGATCGGGTCCGTCGGGATCGCGCTGGCGTTTGCGGGTACGGTGCTGGCGTATTTCGGATTCGTCAGCCGGATGGGCCGACAGGAGCACGCGCTCGACTGGACGTTGCTCATGTCTGTGGCGCCCCGTCTTCAGCCGGAAGTGCTCAACCTGGCGTTCGTGTTTCTGGTGGTCGGCTACGGCACCAAGGCCGGCTGGGCTCCGATGCACACGTGGCTGCCGGACGCGCATTCGGAGTCACCGGCGCCGCTGTCGGCCATGATGTCCGGAGTCCTCCTGGCCGTGGCGCAGTACGCCATCCTCCGGTGGAAGGCCGTCGTCGATCTCGCGTCAGGCCAGGCGTTCACCAACCAGGTGCTCGGGGTGTTCGCCGTGCTGTCGATCGGCATCGGTGCGCTGAGTCTCGTGCTGCAGCAGAACTACAAGCGACTGCTGGCGTATTCCAGCGTCGAACACAGCGGCCTCATCTGCCTCGGATTCACCTTCGGCCCGGCCGGCCTGTTCGCGTCGCTGCTGCACATCCTGAATCATGCCCTGGCCAAGTCGGCGAGCTTCCTGCTGGCGGGGCGCATTCTGCGGCGGTACGGGTCCGCCGACGTCGACCGGGTCAGCGGTCTGCTCCGGACCATGCCCGGGACAGGTCCGATGTTCGCGGCGGGCGTGTTCGCGCTGATGGGGCTGCCGCCATTCGGCCTCTTCGTGTCCGAGTTCCTGCTGTTCCGGGCAGGCTTCCTGGCCGGGCACGCCTGGGTGACCGTGTTGGCCCTGCTGCTCCTCGGGATCGGCTTCGTTGCGCTGGCTGCTCACCTCGTGCGGATGCTCTACGGCGCTGCGCCCGAAGGTGTTGAGACCGGCGAACGCGACTATCGCGGATTGACGGTCGTGGCCGCGTGTCTGCTGGGTCTCGTGGTGCTGGGACTCGTCCTGCCTGGGGCGGTGTCCGACCTGATCATCCGGGCGGCGCAGGTCGTGTCGCTATGAGCACCGTCCACGACGTCGCGCCCGCAATCGAGCGTCTGATGCCAGGCCGCGTGTCCAACCAGCGGGTGATGCGCGGCCGGGAATTGCACCTGACGGTCGCCCGCGAGGCGTTGGCCCCGCTGACGACCGTGCTGTGCGGTGAACTCGAAGGTACTCTGCTGTTGATGACCGCCGAGGACCGCCGTTCGGTGACGGGTGACTTCTTCGTGCACGCGGTGTTCGGGCACTCCCGGCAGGACTGGTTCGTGCTCGCAGCGGCGAGTCTGCCTGGCTCCGACCCGGTGCTCCCTTCATCCGCCACGAGCTGCTATCCCGCGTCACGCTTCGAACGTGAGATGCGCGATCTGATGGGCGTGTCGCTCCGGGGCCACCCGGACCCGCGGCCGCTGGCCCGCCACGGATTCTGGCCGGCCGACTACTACCCCCTGCGCAAGGGGGCGGCCCCTCCCGCGTTTCGCGACGAGGGCCAGCCGTTTCCCTTCGGCGAGGTCGAGGGCGTAGGCGTGTACGAGATTCCCGTGGGACCCGTGCACGCCGGCGTCATCGAGCCTGGCCACTTCCGGTTCAGCGCGATTGGCGAGACCATCATCGACGTCAAGCAGCGCCTTTATTACACGCACAAGGGGACGGAACGCCTGTTCGAGGGACGGGACGCGGCAGGAGCCGTCGAGCTCGCCGAGCGCGTGTCGGGCGACACGACCATCGGCCACGCGTGGGCGGTCGCCGAGGCCATTGAAGCGCTGGCCGGCGCCCAGGTTCCGGAACGGGCTCGCCTCACGCGGGTGATCCTGCTGGAACTCGAGCGGCTGTACAACCACATAGGGGACTTCGGCGCGATTGTCAGTGACACTGGCTTCGCCGTCGCCCAGTCGCAGTGCCAGCGGATCCGCGAGCGGCTGCTTCGGCTGAATCATCGCCTGACCGGGAATCGGCTGCTGAGGGGAGCCATCACGATCGGAGGCGTCCGGTGCGACATCACCGACGGTGCGGCCGCGGCCGACGAGGTCGAGGGCGCCGTCGGCGATTTCCTCGAGGTCGCGGACATCTGTCTCGAGAACTCCCTGGTGACCGATCGCCTCGACCGGACCGGTGTGCTCGACACACGGACCGCACGCGATCTCGGGGTCCGCGGATACGTCGCGCGGGCATCCGGCGTAAATGTCGATGCGCGCCGGGATCACGGTCGGGTGGCGTACGAGGGGCTGCGATTCGCGGTGCCCGTGTTCACGGCTGGTGACGTGCGTGCCCGGCTCATGGTTCGCCTGGCCGAGGTCAAGGAATCCGCGAGTCTGATCCGTCAGGCTGTGCAACGTCTGCCGTCAGGTCCGCTCTCGGATCGAATTGGTGTCCTCCCACCCTATGAGGCCGCCGTCGGCATCGTCGAGGGATGGCGGGGCGCCATCGTCCACTGGGTCATGGCGGACGAACGTGGGCGCCTGCATCGGGTCAAGATCGTCGATCCGTCCTTCCTCGCGTGGCCGGCCCTGTCCCGTGCGCTCGTCGGGAACATCGTTCCGGACTTCCCGCTCTGCAACAAGTCGTTCAACCTGTCTTACTCCGGCAACGACCTGTAGGGCGGCGCGACTCACGCGTCGTCGGCGTTGAGTCGAGGCACACGGCCGTCGCGAGCAGAAGGCCGGTGTGGGATGGCCTTGGATGGCGCACCAGGGCGCACCGGGCTCTCTGGTGATAAGCATCGGCGGTGGTACCATGACGCCGGCCATGGACCCGAAAGTCCGCTACCGGACGTCGCTGGCTGAGTATGACGCCGAAACCGCTGCAGCCATGCTCCGCACGGGCCGGTACCTGTATGTCGGGTTCATGTGTCACTAGTGGCCCGTATCGGCTGAATCGGTAGTGGAGTCCGGAGCGCGGCGCCCGGCC
>CAYZYG010000135.1:0-11513 GCA_964481395.1 uncultured Vicinamibacterales bacterium | reverse complement strand
CGCGCCGGTGATGAGCACGAACACGCGGGCGGGGACGGGGAACAGGAGGTACAGATAGATGGGGCGGTGAGGATAGTAGATCGCGTAGGCCAGCAGCAGCCCGTACACAGCGCCAGAGGCGCCGATCGTCAGCGATCCGTACACCGCCTCCGCGAAGGCGAACGGCAGCAGCGAGACGATCAGCGTCGTGGCCGCTGCCCCGACGCCGCACACCATGTAGTACCGCAAAAAGAAAGCCGTACCCCAGACCCGTTCGAGTTCGACCCCGAACATCCAGAGCGCCAGCATGTTGAACAGCAGATGCACCGGCCCGTCGTGCAGGAACAGGTACGTAACCGGCTGCCAGAGCCATCCGTGCGCCAGAACGCCTGCCGGGAACAGTCCGAGGCGCGGCACCGTCTCGGGCACGATCCACGCGAGCAGAAAGGCTGCCACGTTGGCGGCCACGAGCCCTTTTACGGCCGGCGTGATCGGGCCTGGGCCGAAGGAATACGTGACGGACGAGGTCATGGTGCGTCGCACGTTAGGCTTTCCTGACGCCAGGATGGTCTGGCACTGGCGAACCGGCTTCGCGCGGTGCGCGGGGCAGCGGCAGCACGCACGCGGCGGCGACCAGCGGGAGGGCGGACAGCAGCATCAGCGCCTGTTCGATGCCCAACGCGTCCGCGGCCAGGCCGACCAGGGGCACGGCCAGTCCTCCCGTTCCCCACGCGAACCCCATCATCAATGATGACACGGTGGCGGCGCTCTCCGGGGCGATCGTGTGCGCGAAGGTGACGTTGACGGGGAGGGTCGACTGCAGGAACAGGCCGCCCACGGCCAGGACGGCCACAAACGACCAGCCCGACAGGTACGGTGCGACCGCGAGAAACGGCACGGCCCCCAGCATCGAGACGGCCAGCACGCTGCGTGGCCCGTAGCGGTCGCTGAGCGGGCCCCCGACGAACCCGCCCACGCTTGCCGTGAACAGATAGACCGACACGGCGGCCCCGGCCGTCCCGACGGACCATCCCTGACGCGTGAGCAGGACGGGCACGAACGTCGCGATGCTCAGCGACACCAGCGTGCGCAGCACGACGATGGCCCACAGCAGGAACAGGGGCCAGGCGTGGCGCCGGAGTCCCCGCGCGCCGCCGACCCGGCCACGGCTGAACGGTTCGACCTGCGGGATCCGGGTCAGAACGAACCAGAGCAGGGCCAGGCCCGGCACGGCGAGCACGGGTGTCCAGGACAGTCCGTACCGATCCACGAAGACCGCGAAGACCAGCGGGGCGAGCGAATATCCGGCCGATCCCCCGGTGATGTGCCACGACATGGCCAGTCCGCGGCGCGCCCCGCCCACGCGATGGACCACCGCGGCGGCCGAAGGGTGAAACGCCGCGCCTCCCAGCCCGCCGATGAGGAGGATGACGGCCAGCGACGTTGGAGACCAGGCCACGCCGACGAAGCTGAGCACCACAACGGACACAATCGGGCCAGCCAGGATCAGCACGCGTGGCCGCCAGCGATCGGCAACGTGGCCGAACAGCGGTTGTGACACGGACGACGCGAGCTGGAACAGCATCGTCAGCGTCCCCGCGGCCGCGAGCGACAAGCCGAGCTTTGGAATCAGCGCCGGCAGGAGCGGTGCGTACATGTTGCTGTACGCGTCGGACACGAAGTGCGCGCTGGCGAGGCGGGTGACTGTCGGGGGGATCGGAAAGCGCAGGCGCATTTCAGGAGCGCCCCAGCAGGCGGCGTCCCTGACGCGCGATCGCGCCGCGGACCTCAGCGGCCTCTTCGACCTTCAGGACGCGAGACGTCAGATCGAGCACGATCAACGCGACGCCGATCGAGGCGGCCACCCGCGTGCCCATCGCCATCAGCGACCGGGACGGCCACAGACCAGCCAGCCCGATGTCTACCGCCCACGCAGCCAGCCCCATGGCGACGGTCGCCGCAGCGATCTTCACGAACGCCACACCGATCCGGCGTCCATCGATGCCACCAAGGCGGCCCCGGAGGATCCCCACGAGCACCGTGGCGTTGAACAGCGATGCCAGGGCCGTGCTGAGCGCCAGCCCGGCGAAGCCGAGGACCCGGACGAGCGTCAGGCTCAGCGCGAGGTTCACCGCCACCGTGGAGACCGAGACGAGCACGGGGGTACGCGCATCGCGAAGCGCATAGAACGAGGGCGCTGCAATCTTCACGGCGGAATAGCCGACCAGCCCAGGCGAATAGCAGGCCAGGGCCAGTGCGGTCGCTGCCGTGTCAGCCGAGGTGAACTGGCCGCGCTCGAATATGAGCCCGATGATGGCATTGCTGAGCACCACGAGGCCGACCGTCGCAGGGACGTTCAGCATCAGCATCAGCCGCAGGCTGTGGGAGATTGTGCGGCGCATCTCGGGGCGGTCGTTTCTGGCCGCGTAGCGGCTGAGCGTCGGCAGGGCGGCTGTGGCAATTGAAACTCCGAACAGCCCGATCGGCATGTACATCGTCCGAAACGCATAGCCCAGCCAGGACACCGCACCGGTGCCTTCGCCAGCCGCCAGGAAGGTCGTGACGAGGATGTTGACCTGAACCGCGGCGAGGCCGGCCACCCCCGGGCCCATCAGAAGCAGGACTTGCCGAAGGCCGGGGTCCGACAGGTCGATGACCGCCTGATATCGGTAGCCCTCACGCCGAAGGGCTGGCCACTGGGCGGCGACCTGCCCGACCCCCCCGACCAGCACCCCGATTGCCGGGGCCATGATGGTCGGAAGCCCCAGCAGCGGCATGACCGGGAACAGTCCGACGGTGCAGACGATGGAGCCCACGTTGAAGGCCGCCGGCGACAGGGCCGGGATGAAGAACCGGTGCAGGGCGTTCAGCATGCCCATGAAGGCGGCCGCCACGGCCACCATGGTGAGGAAGGGGAACATGACGCGCGTGAGCTGCACCGTCAGTTCGAGCTTTCCGGGCACGGTTCCGTAGGATCCCGCGAAGGCGGTCACGATGGGCCAGGCGAAGACGACGCCGAGAAGGACGATGGCACCGGTCGCCAGGGTCAGAACGTTGACCACCAGATTGCCGAGACGCCACGCGTCCGCCCGTTGGTTCGATCCGAGTGTGCGCGTGAACGTCGGGACAAACGCCGCGCTCATCGCACCCTCGGCGAAGAGATCGCGAACCAGGTTCGGGATGCGGAACGCCACGTTGTAGGCGTCCATCTGGTTGCCCGCACCGAACAGGAACGCCATGACCACGTCCCGAACCAGCCCGAGGACACGGCTGGTCATCGTGGCGGCGCCTATGACGCCCGCTGATCGGGTGAGGGTCGACGAGGGCGTCGAAGAGCCGGACTCGGACATGCGCGTCCCGCCAGCGTAACACGAGTGCCGGACACGCGCGGCGCTGCGTACGGATTCCCTGCGAGGGACGTTCTTAGAAAGGAGGAGGGCACCCGCTGGGTCGAGCGGATGCCCCGAGGAGGATGGGCAGGAGCCTCAGAGCGCCCCTGTTGTCTTCTTAGACGAACGGTTGGGCCAATCGGTTCGGTTGTCTTCCGCGGCGTCGAGCAGCCACCGCTGATGCGCCAAATTGCGCCATGTCACCCGATGTCGCCATTTGTCGCTTGCCGGAGCGTATCCGTTCGGGCACCTTCTGGCTAAGGTGCTGGCGAAAAAGCCTTTCCGCGAGATGAGCGGCGGCAGCCCGAACGGGGAGAGGACGGGTCTCATGACTTTGATCGAGGCGGCTGAATTGATGGAGCGACTGCAGGGTCGGGCCGCACACCAGAGAGAAGTAGACGCTCTCCGAATTGCCCGCGATGCCCTCCTGGTTATCCTCTCCGAGGGGTACACCACCCTCGGGGAGCGGCTCCGTCGGGATACGCAGCCGTCCGAGGGGACGTCGCGGATAGCCTGAACGGCTCGAGCGCCTTCATCGCGGCCCCAATCCCCGACTCGACGTCGTCGGCAAGTCCCATGGTAGGCTCCCTGTCAGGACTGGAGGTCGGCGGGCCCCGTCAATTCCGCATGGTACACTAAGCGGCTGGCACAGCTCTTGAGGGCGCTTCGGGCGGATTCTCGTGCCGTCGAGCGGGTGCCCGCCGGACGCCTGTGCGATGTGATGTGGCCATGACCCTGCGACGTGCCGCCTCGACCACGCTCCTGCTGGCCGTGATTGGCGCCGTCCAGTTCGCGGTGTTCGAACTGGCCCTCCGAGCCTGGGGCGGTACGGAGGCCGCACCGGCCTTTCAGCGGCTCTTCATGGCCGATCCGCTGGTGGGGTACCGTCTGAAGCCGGGCGTGACCACCAGGTTCGAGACCGCAGAGTTCGCCACCGACATCACCATCAACTCCGCGGGCGTTCGCGACGACGAGGTCGGTCCCAAGAAGCCCGGGGAGTTCCGAATCGTCGTGCTCGGCGACTCGCTCGTGATGGCCGTTCAAGTGCCGGTGGAGCAGACATTCTGCCGGCTCCTCCAGGATCAGCTGAACCGAGACCTGGGAACAGGGGAGCGCCGGTTTCGCGTGATCAACGCAGGAATACAGGGATTCGGTCCGGTAGAGGAGTTCCTCTTCTACCGGGAGATCGTCTCGCGCTTCGACCCGGATCTTGTTCTGGTGGCGTTGTACGTGGCCAACGACGCTGTCGAAGCTGCCACGTCCGCGTACCGGCTGGCGTCTGAACCATCGGGCCGGGAGGGGCCGCCGATCCTTCGCGAAGCCTGGTACGCAGCCGTGCGCCGAATCGTGCGCCGGAGCATGGTGCTGCAGGTGGTGCGCCTGAGGCTGCGCAGCCTGGCCGAACACTTCGGTCGTGCGCCAGACCTCGCCCCAGCTCTCAGAACCTACCTACCGGAGCTGCACGACGACGTGGCGGACGGCCTGTCGGTGACCCGTGACGTCATGGGCCGCCTGGCCGATCTCGCCGCGGCAGACGGCGCGCGGACGGCCCTGATGCTCCTGCCTGCCCGGTTCCAGGTCGATGACGCCGACTATGGCTACCTGACGAGAGACCTGGCCGTCTCCGGCTACCGCTTGGTGCGGGACGCTGCCTCCGAGCGCTTCCGCGACGCACTCGCTCCGCTGTCCCTGCCGTCGTTCGACACGCTGCCGGCCCTGCGGGCCGGGGACCGGACGGAGCGCGTCTTTTTCGTAGGGACGGCGCACTTCACGCCGTACGGACACGCGGTGCTGGCCGAAAGCCTCGGGCAGTTCCTGACCGAGTCGGACCTGCTGCCGTCTCCGAGGCCGTGAAGCCCGATGGTGTTCAATTCCGTCAACTTCGCCGTCTTCTTCCTGGTCGTGCTGGTGCTGTACTGGCGGCTGCCGCACCGGGGCCAGAACTGGCTGCTGCTGGTCTCCAGCTATGTCTTCTACGCGGCGTGGGACTGGCGGTTCATGGGACTGCTGGCTGCCACGACGCTGGTGACCGCCTGGTGCGGCCGGCGGCTCGGCGATCCGCACGCGTCCGGGCGAGGGCGGACGCTGGTCGCGGGGCTGGCGTTCAACCTGCTGGTGCTGGGGTTTTTCAAGTACTACAATTTCTTCGCGGACAACCTCCGGCTCCTCTTCGGTCTGGTCGGGTGGCGCCCCGACGTCTTTACGCTCAACGTCCTGTTGCCGATCGGCATCTCGTTCTACACGTTCATGGCCATGAGCTATCTCGTGGACGTGTATCGGCGCGAAATCCAGCCGGCCGAACGCCTCCTGGACTTCGGTGTGTTCATCGCGTACTTCCCCCACCTCGTTGCGGGTCCCATCCTGAGGGCCTCGCTGCTCATCCCGCAGATCGAGCGACCGCGGGCGCTGCTGCGGGCGCAGGTGACGGAGGGAGGATGGCTGATCCTCTGGGGCCTGTTCAAGAAGATGTTCGTCGCCGACAATCTCGCGCGGGTGGCGGAGGGCGTCTTCTCGGGGGGCGCTCAGCCCAGCGGGCTCGACGTCCTGTTCGCGGTGTACGCTTTCGCCTTCCAGATCTACGGTGACTTCTCGGGGTACACCGATATTGCCAGGGGCACGTCCAAGCTGCTCGGGATCGAACTGAACCTGAACTTCCGATTTCCGTACTTCGTGCGCTCGCCGCAGGAGTTCTGGGCCCACTGGCACATCAGCCTGTCCACCTGGCTGCGCGATTACCTGTTTCTGCCGCTCAGCTACGCCCTGTCACGCCGACTTGAGGATCGCCGATGGCTTGGCGTACGAGACGATGTCTGGACGTACGCGTTCGCGACGATGGCGACCATGCTGCTCGGGGGCTTGTGGCATGGGGCGGCATGGACCTTCGTCCTGTGGGGGGCGTACCAGGGTGGGTTGCTCATCGTCTTCCAGACGCTGCGGATGCGGCGCCGGAAGAAGCTCGGGCGCGGCACGTCCGGCTCCCCCGTCGTTCGTGCGCTCGGTGTCATCGGGATGTTCCACCTGACGTGCCTCGGGTGGCTGATCTTCCGCGCCGAGTCGGTGGGACAGATCGCCGGGCTCCTGGGGCCGCTGGTCGCCGGGCCGTGGGCGCCTTCTGCGCCGTGGCATACCTACGGCCTTCCGGTCCTGCTGTACGGCGGACCTCTTCTGGTGCTGCACGGCGCCGAAGCCGCCCGGGACGACCTGAACGTGGTGCTGAAGTGGCGGCCGATCTGGCGCTACAGCGTCGTCGTGGCCCTGGCGTACCTCATCGTCCTGTTCGGCGACTTCCAGGGCAGCGAGTTCATCTACTTTCAGTTTTGACGACTGGGTTTGCGCACCCGCGACCCAGCGCATCGCGACTCGCTCGATCCGCGACGGATGGCATTCGGGATCGGGCTTTTCCGCTCGCTCGGCTCTGAGAGCCTGTGAATTCTTAGACTCTGCTGTAGCTTTCAGCCGTCAGCTCTCAGCGCTCAGCAACAACACGGCCAAGAACAGGCCTGTTCTTCTGTCTTTGCTGACCGCTGACTGGATTTCTTCGCAAGCTCTGAGTTCTGAGCCCGCCGGGTACGTTGCCCGCGTCGAAGGACTCACGAACGGTCGGACTTCACGAGCGTCAGGACGACCAGGAAGCACAGCCCCGGAAACGGGAGGAGGCGGGTCAACGCCGCGTGCAACCACCGCAGCCGTTTCGGGTGGCGGCGGATGAAGGCGGTCAGGACCGGCACCGTCGGGAAGATGCCCCGCTTCTCGATCAGGCGAAACCCAGCGCCCGTGGCCAGCGCCTCGTATTCCACCAGAGGCCGGTCGCCCGGGTGCTTGTCGAGGCGAGCCGTACGAATGAGCCGGCCGCGCACCAGGAAGTGCACGCGCGACTGGAGGTGAGCGAGGTTCGGCACCGACACCAGCGCCCGGCCGCCCGGGACGAGGACCCGGTGAAGCTCGGCCAGGGCCAGGGGCTGATCCTGGGGAGCCAGGTGCTCGAGCACGTCCAGGCAGAGCACCTGATCGAATGCGTCTGCCGGGTATGGGAGCGCCGTGACACTGCCCGACCGCACATGGGCCGACGAGTAGTTCGCGTCGACGCCTTCTATCCGGAGTCTGGAGGCGTATTCCTCGACCAGCAGGCCCTCGCCGCACCCCGCGTCGAGCACCCGCGTGCCCTCCGGCAGTGTGTCCAGATGACTGCGCAGCACGCGCATCTTCGCCAGGTAGGTCGGCAGGTAGTCCCAGTGCTCGTTGAGATGTCGATGATAGTCCCCGCGCTCGGCGTACTCGCCGCGCTGATTCCCGGATGATTCCGTCATCGGGATCAGGGGCGGGTTCCGGCGGACGGAAAATCACGCCCCGGCGGTTTCGGGAGCTTCGGCGGGCCGGAGCCTGGAGGCGGCGTGGCCGGCACGACCATCCCAGGGACCGTGGCGGTGCCCGGGACGCCCGGGAACACGGGCGGCCGACCCTGAACCGGCACCGCCGCCGCCGCCGGATCCGTCGGATCCTGGGGAGGGGCGGTCGGCATTCCGGGGTAGTTGGGCATACCCATCATTCCAGGCTGGGGTGCCTCCTGCACGTCCTGCGGATCCGTGCCCATGTCGGGGTCGGGTGGGTCTGCATCCGGATCCCCGCCGATCTGCATCCCGGGCCTCCCGAAGCCCCGGTTCATCGGCCTGGGCTGCGCCGGCGACTGGTAGGCCGCGGCCGCGCCGGCGGACGACGATGCCGGAGTGGCCCTCGCCAGCGTCGGCATCACCACGACCACCCTCAACATCGACGATCCGGGCTCGGCCTTCGCCCGGGGCGACGCCATGTAGCCGCTGTACGCTCGAAGAAGTACGCCAAGGGCCTGACGCTCTGGCACGTCCGTCAGCGTGAGAGTCACCGGCGTTCCGGGCAGACGCTCGGCATTGACGAAGCGGGTGCCGCCGAGTCGCTGCCATTCCGCCAGCACGCGGTTCAGTGGGGCCTCCTTCGCGACGACCGTCACGCGTCCGTCGTCGAACTCCAGGGACACGTCGCTCTGCGCGCCTGCCGGTGTGGCCCATGCCGCGAGGATGAGGGTGAGCGCTGCCGCACCCGATCGGAGTCGTGCCATGGCTGGATCCCTACCTACGCCCAAGTATACGCCTCGGGTGCTCTTGCGCCAACCCGAGCCCGACGAACGCTGCCGGGCCTCTCGACGGCCGGGCTCAAGGAGCACGGTCTGACGTCAGCGAATGGCCGCCGGGCCTCGTTGGTCGAGGAAGCGGCACCGCAGGAGCATGTAGATGGCGTCGATCCCGTCCGCCCATGAGATCTTCTTGCCCTCGTCGGCCCGCCTCGGGCGGTACGAGATCGGGACCTCGTGGATCCGGTATCCCGCCCTGAGCACGCGGGCCGTGAGTTCAGGTTCGATGTCGAACCCCACGGCCCGTAAGGAGACGCGCTGCAACACCTCGCGCCTGAAGGCCTTGTAGGCCGTTTCCATGTCCGTGAGCCTGGCGCCGAACAGGAGGTTCGTCAGCAGGGTGAGGAAACGGTTGGCCAGGCGCGTCCGCAGTGAGAAACGTCCGGACGGCTTCAGGAATCGCGATCCGTAGACGACGTCGGCGTGGCCCGCGAGAATGGGCCGGACGATGGTGGCGATCTCCGCAGGGTCCAGTTCGAGGTCGGCGTCCTGGATCATGATGACGTTGCCGGTCGAGTGGCGGAAGCCGAACCGGACCGCCGCACCCTTCCCGAGGTTGATGATGGAGACGTACGCGACGCGGTCGGAGGTGCCGCCAGGGTACCGCTGCGACACGATTGCCGCCGTGCCATCCGAGGAGCCGTCATCGACGACCACCACCTCTCGATCGACGTCGCCGAGGTCGACGTGCTCCACACGATCGAGCACCTGCTCGATCGTGTGGGCCTCGTTGAAGACGGGCACGATAATCGACAGGCGGGGCCGCCTGGAGGACGGCGCGTCAGCCGGATTCCCGCCGGGGGGATGAGACACGTCGCTTCGGACCCGGTCAGCGCACGGTCACCCGCGCCGTCCTCGCGTCTTCCCAGCGGGCCGTCCTGACGTTCCACGCGTAAGCCGTCACATCGTAGACGCCCGTGGGGAGATCTCCGACCGTGAGACTGAACCCGGCCCGGTCGAACTGGCGACCGAACGCCGTGCCCACGTCGGACCGCTCACCGGCCAGTGCCGCCACGCCAAGGAAGATCGGTTCGACAGATGGGGCGTCCACCCGCTGGGCCCACACGTGGATGGTGCCGATGCCGCTTCCCGTCCACGCCGACGGATCGAGCGCCCAGCCGGCGACCACGAACGACGAAGGAACCGTCTGGCCGCTCCACGGCGTGTCGAGGCTCATGCGGATCTCGCCCTCGCCTGGCGCTGTCGCGGGGATCGGGCCGACCGTCACGTCGACGGGGATCTGTTGGTCGCCGCCGACGAACACCAGACGGTAGGTCCCGAGGTAGCTCGGACCGGGAATCCACGCGAACCGGCCGGTCGTGATATCCAGGCTGGAGCCAGCGGGGAGGTCTCGCAGCGTGCCGTTGGCGACGAGATAGCCCTGTTCGACCCCGGCGAAGATGAGTTCGACACGACCGAATTGCGGTATGCGCACCCTCCGAACGCCATCGGAGTCGGTCGGCACCTCCGCCAGTGGTGTGCCGGCCACGAAGCCTGCCCGGCCCTGTACGGTGCCGCTCCAGGTCGAGAGCGACTCGACGAGGCTGGAGGACGCGTCGAGGTCTGACGCGGCGACGTCCAGCGGCGAGTCGGACGAGAGGCGTGCCGCCGCGACCGCCGTGTCGGCGCTGACCGAATTCAGAACGTAGAAGTAGCGACTTCCGATCCCGTCGGCGCGTCCCTGCGAGTCGACCGCGATCCAGACGATCTCGTGACGGCCGTTGACCAGGGTGGTCGTGTCGAGGGCGTAGTAGCCGATCGGCCCGCGTCCGGCATCCAGGTTGCGGAAGCGCGTGGGATTGGCGGTTCGTTCGGTTCCGGCCGGCATGGGGGCCTGGTTTCCGAACGTGTTCGATACGTCGTCGTCGCAGAATGCCAGCGGCGGAACGGGGTTCCCGACGCTCCCGCGGCAGAGGTTGTATCCCGTCAGCGGACCGCGATCGGCTCCGTCGACGTACACCTTAATCGTCGACCCATCGACTGGCATCAGGATGTCCGTGCCGTCGCCCACCGAGGTGTTCAGGTCAGGTGTCAGCACCCACCCGAAGTTGATGGGGCGCCCGCTGGTGAGCGCGCCCTGCTGAGGCGTGTCGATGGCGCCGAACGGCTTGCTGATGCCGTCGTTGGCCAGCGTGACCTGCGCCTGCCCGATGAGGGCCGTCCGACCCTCGACGTCGGTCGCGACAGCGTAGATCGTCAGTGTGCCGTGGCCGCCGAACAGTTGCCCGTTGTCGACGTGCGGCAGCATGTTGGTCAGCAGCATGTACCCCCATCCCGCGCGTTTCGCGTCGGGATAGGCCGGATACGCCGCTTCGACGTCGGGTCTTGCCCCGGACACGATGGTCGCATCTCCGAGAAACACGCGGTTTCCGCCCGCGATCGACAGGCACGAGGCCGGAGCATCGATGGCCAGGCACGTGCGGTACAGCTTCACTCCCGCCATTCCGACGTCGTCGAGCGCCCAGCCCGTCACCGGGATGGAGCCGACGATACCCGTGGCCCCGTCGGCCGGCAGGTCGAGGAATCCGAACGGCACGGTCGTTGCGGCGCCCCCCGTCTGGTCGATGGTCAGCGTCACGGCGACCAGCGGCGCGTTGACTCCGGCGGTTGACGGTGTAATGGCGATGACCGAAGCGGCACTGGTGGCGCCGGCCAGCACATTGGCAGGATCGGCGATGGTCACGAAGAACTGCCCGGATCCCGATCCGGTGCCATTCGTAATCTGAACCCACGGCTGATCGGCGACGGCAGTCCAGCCGACGGTCGGACCATCCACCTGTACCGTGACGGCCTGAGGAGCCGTCACAGCCGTGAGCGCTCCCGTCGAACCAGCCTTGGTGGCGGCGAACCTGAGGGCCTGCGGGGTCGTCGAGACGAACGTGCTGATGGGCACGGCAGCGAGATTGAAGATGGCCACGCAACTGCGGGCCGCGCTCATGGTGACGCTCCCGTCCGAGCAGTCCGCGTCACCGCTCCAGCCC
>CAYZYG010000134.1:0-11560 GCA_964481395.1 uncultured Vicinamibacterales bacterium | reverse complement strand
AAATATGGGCCAATATTCTCGCGCCTCGCGCCTCGCGCCTTGCGATCCGGGCGCACCGCCGGTCTCGGTGCGACGACCGACTTGCACCACGGGCTGCTAGCCCCCGCCTTTCCCTGTCGCCCGTCGCCTGCCCCCTGGTCCCTGCTCTCCCGGGCTCCACCACTCCGGACTCAGCCGCTCGCGGCGGAGCAGGAGCCGCATCCCGATCAGCCCCGCCGCTCCGCCCGCGCCGATGGCGGCTGGCGGGACGAGATCGACGAGCTGGATCGCCACGCAGAACACGCTCAGGAACCAGGCCGGCACGTCGGCGAGTTCGAACCCGATGACCACGGGAATCGGGACGACGACGCGGGACCGCGGGAACTGACGGGTGTAGGCGGCCACCAGGCCGGCTGCGAGTCCGCTGGCCCCTGCGAAGGCCGCCGGTGGCACCCGCCAGGCCATAGCCACGGCGGCCCCGATGAGCGCGCACGCGGATGCAAACACGACGTAGCGGCCGTGTCCCATCCGATCCTCCAGCACGGGGCCGAACGTCCACAGGGCGAGCATGTTGGAGGCGAGGTGCACCCAGTCGCGGTGCGTGATCAGTTCGACGAGCAGACCCGGGAGCCATGAGATGCCGGCGATGCCGGACGGCGAATGCCGCCACGTCAGGTTGCCCGGTACGAAGGCGAGCCCGGCGAGCAGCCCGAGGAGCGCGTACGTCGCGATCGGTCTCGTGCGGATCGGGATCGCGTCGTGAACCGGGATCATCGCGCAGCAGTATACCCAACGTCTCCGCTGGCCGGCGCGGCTGCCGCCACGTATAATCTGAGGTTCCCAGGGAGTCAGCCGTGGTCTGTCGAGAGTGCGGGACCGAGATTGCCGACAAGGCGCTCATCTGTTACCGATGCGGGGCCTCGACCGAGAAGACGGCCGCGGCGGTCAGGCCGACATCCCGGCCGGAGCGGCGCCGGATGGGCATCTCCCTTGCCGCACTGGCGCTGCTGATGCTGGCGGGTCTGTTCATGGGGCAGGTCACGACGGACGCGGTACCCACGTGGGTGTCGTGGACGCTCGGCGGCCTGGCCGTGGTTCTGGTGATCTGGTGGCTGGCGAGACGAGGAACGCGATGACAACGGCACGGCTCGAAGTGACGGATGCGGCAGGCAAACGCGTGGTGGAGATTCGCGGCGACAGCACCAGCATCGGCCGGCGGAGCGAGTCCGACATCAGGCTAACCGGAACCGACGTGTCGCGGGACCACGCGGAGATCGTGAAGGACGGCGAGGGATTCCTGGTGCGCGATCGAGGGTCCCGCTTCGGAACCTTCGTGAACGGCGAGCCGATCACCGAGCGGGCGCTGCGGCACGGCGACGTCATCCGGATCGGCCAGAGCGGCGGCTGCCAACTGGTCTTCAGGCTCGACACGGGGGTCGTCGTGGCCGCCGAGCGCACGGCCTCGACCGCGGTCGGGGATTTGCGTCAGGTCGCCACGCTGCTCGAAGGGCTCAGAGCGCTGGGGTCCGGCCGCGTGCTCGATGACGTGCTCGCGATGGTCATCGACTCGGCCATCGAGGTGAGCGGCGCCGAGCGGGGCTTCATCATGCTCGCCGGTCGCGACGGGGCGCTCGAGTTCAAGATGGGGAGGGCCCGCGGCCGCATCACGCTGCCCGGCAAGACCTTCGAGACGAGCCGCAAGATCCCCGAGCAGGTCTTCGAAACGGGCGAGGCCCGCATCGTCGCCGACCTGCTTGACGGCGACCTGGCGAGCGCGCACGTGGGCACCGTGGCGCTCGGTATCCGTCACGTCATGTGCGTGCCGCTGGTGCTGGTGCAGTACGTCGAGAAGAAGGACGCGTCGGCGGACCAGACTCGCATCGGCGTGCTGTACCTGGACAGCCGCGAGCGGGGCGCCCTGCTGTCGCCCGTGACGCGCAGCGGGCTGGAGACGCTGGCGACTGAGGCCGCGATCGCCATCGAGAACGCGCGTTTGTACCGCGAGGCCTCCGAGAAGGCGAAGCTCGAGCACGAGCTGAAGATTGCCGCCGAAATCCAGCAGGGACTGATGCCCGAGTCCAATCATGCGGGGCCGTTCTACCAGGCGGCGGGCGCGACGGTGCCGTGCCGGTCGATCGGCGGGGACTTCTTCGAGTACGTGGATCTGCCGGATGGATCGTTCGGCTTCGCTCTCGGCGACGTGTCGGGGAAGGGGGCGCCGGCGGCGCTGCTCACCGCGATCGTGCAGGGGATGTTCACCGTGCAGGCCACCGGGGCGTCGGGGCCGGCCGACGCCCTGACGCAGATCAACAAAGGGCTGCTGCGCCGGGCCGTCGAGTCGCGGTTCGTGACGATGATGTACGGCGTGATCGCGCCCGACGGGACCTTCACGTACTGCAACGCCGGACACAACCCGCCGTTCCTCCTGAGGACGCACTCGGTCGAGCGGCTTGAGACGGGTGGCCTGATCCTCGGGCTGTTCGAGATGGCGTCCTACGATCAGGGCGTGCTGACGCTGGAGCCGGGCGATACCGTGGTCGTCTTCAGCGACGGTATTTCCGAGGCCGAGAACGCCGCCGGCGAGGACTACGGCGAGCCCCGCATGGCCTCGTGCCTCGACGCGGCGCGTGGCCTGTCTCCCGCCGACCTGCGAGACCGGCTGACCGCGGCCGTGCGGGAGTTCACGGCCGGGGCGCCGCAGACCGACGACATGACGGTCGTCATCGTCAGGTACAAATAGGGGCCGGGGATCGGGGACCGGGGACCAGTTCAGTCCTTGCGTTTCGCGTCGAGGAGCCTGGCTTCCATCTTCGGCAGGGCGTCGAGGAGGACGCGGCCGACGATCTCCATGCTCCGGGCGCTGACCTTGTCGAGCGTGTCATCGGGCGTGTGCCACGGCGGGTAGTCGAGATCGATGATGTCGACGGCCGGGATGCCCGCGCGCAGGAACGGCAAGTGATCGTCCTCCACGTGCAGCTGTTCATCCACGAAGTAGGCGTCCAGCTTCAGCGACTTGGCCGACGCCCAGACCAGGTCGGTCAGCCACTTCGTCGACAGGGTCTCGCGACGGATGTTCAGGTCCCGATCGCCGATCATGTCGACGAGGATCATCGCCTTGATCGTGGCGAGTTCCCCTGAGGTCTTCGCCGCTTCCACGTAGTGCCGGCTGCCGTAGGTGTTGTCGAGTCCGTTGTTGTGGTACCAGTCGATGAACGCCTCTTCGCCGTCGAAGAACACCAACTCGACGGTCAGGGGGTTCTTCCGGGCTTTCAGCACGCGCGCCAGCTCGATCAGGAAGGCCGTGCTCGAACCGCCGTCGTTCGCGCCCACGAAGCGGAACTGCCGGAACAGCTTGGTGTCGTAGTGGCCGCCGATGATGAGGCGGTCGGGCCGCTCCCCGGGAATGGTCGCGCGGAGGTTGACCATGGGGACCTTCCCGATGGGGGTGTCGGCCTCGAAGCGCTGCTCGGTGACCTTCACGCCGTGAGCGGCAAGTTGCGCCTTGATGTACTGACGAGACTGCTCGAGGGCTGCCGATCCGGGCGGGCGGGGGCCGAAGCCGACGAGAGCCCGCACGTGTTCGAGCGCCTTGCCGCCGTCGAACGACACGGGGTCGGCCGCGTCACCCGGCGCGCAGAACACGGCAGCCACCAGCATCAGGCATATCCAGATGACGCGGGTCAGGTTCACGGTTCGGCCTCCGGGGCATTGGGCAGGTCGGTCTCGGAAGACACCGGCTCGCCGGCGATGCGGTACTTCCCGTCAATCCAGGCCGCCAGGTCCATCAGCCTGCAGCGCTGACTGCAGAAGGGCGCCCATCTCGCGTCCACTGGCTGCCGGCGGCAGTAGGCGCACAGACGGTCGCGATCGTCGGGCACGCCTTCATTGTAACGCCGGCCCTGCCGACGACCGCGCCCGGTGCGACCGCCGGGCGGCTTCGAACCGGACGGGCGTGGCCAGCAGCTCCGAGAGCGCCCCGGCGTTGCGCTGGCTGCCCCAGATCTCGAGCTCCACATCGGCCCGTGAATCGAGGCGTACGACCCAGCCCTCGGCGTCGTGCTCGACGCGGATGGCGCGGACGATCTGCCCGCGGCTCCGATCCAGCGATTCGGCGACGCGCAGCATCGCCGAGAGCCAGCGGACGGCGTATCGGAGGGGCCGCGCCAGGGTGCCGAACCCCGGGTGATCCTTCTTGGGTTTGGCGCGCCGGTGGTAGCGGGCCACGAGCGCCATGACCTCGATTTCCTCGGGCTCGAACCCGCGCAGATCCCCGTTCTTGATCAGGTAGTACGAATGATGGTGGTGCCGCTCGTAGCTGATGTGCTCGCCGGTGTCGTGGAGCAGCGACGCCATTTCGAGCCACTCGCGTGCGCGATCGTCCAGACCGTGTGCGGCGCGGGTCTGGTCGAACAGCGAGAGGGCCAGGCGCGTAACCTGCTGGGTGTGGTCGGTCAGGACCGAGCAGCGCTGCGCCAGCTCGACGACACTTCTCCTGCGGATGTCGGGATATCGATCGACCCGTTCGATGTGGAGTCGGTTGCGCCGGACGAAATCCAGGACCAGGGCCTCGCGCAGGGACAGCTCGCAGAGCGTCACCTCGGATGCGCCCAACTGGTCGAGCACGACGCCAAGGAGGAGCGCACCGGCCACGATGAGGTCCGCGCGGCGCGGATCGAGGCCGGGCAGCTTGAGCCGCTCCTCGAGTGGCAGGTTCGCGAGGTCCGTCCGCAGCCGCTTGAGGGCCTTGACGCTCACGCGCCGGTGATGGAGGCCCGTTTCGGCGCCGGAGGCCGACGCGCCGAGGGCCAGCGAGCCCAGGCTGAGGATCGTGCCGGACGTGCCGATCACCCGGCCGAACCCGTTCCTGGCGAGGCCCGGCAGGTAGTCACCCAGCTCCGACCGGATGTGGCGGACGAGTCTGCGCGCGCTGCCGGGCGGGAGCGGGTCGTCCTTGATGAACCGCTCGGTCAGCCGGATGACGCCGAGCCGGAAGCTGCGCGCCTGCTGCGCGCCGGCGGCCGTCCCCAGCGTGATCTCGGTACTGCCGCCACCGATATCCACGACGACGGCCGGCTCGGAGCCGAGATCGATCCCGTGGACGGCAGCCCGGTGGATCAGGCGTGCCTCGGTCGCACCCGTGATGACCTGCGCGCGGATCCCGGTCTGCTCCTGGATGGCCTTGAGGAAGTCGCCGCCGTTGCGGGCCTCGCGCACCGCGCTCGTCGCCGCGGCGACGTACTCGTCCACGCCGCGCGACTCGGCCAGGCGCTTGAAGCGCCCCATGGTCTGCAGCGCCGCCTGCATTGCGCCGACGGTGAGCGCCCGGCCTTCGAGGCCTCCCGCGCCGAGGCGGACCATGTCCTTCTCGCGGCCGACGACTTCGAAGGACCCGTCCGCGGCGATGCGGACGATGATCATGTGGATGGAGTTGGTGCCGATGTCGATGGCGGCGAGCAGCATGGGTGGTCAGGGGGGCGGTCTGGAGTCAACCGCCAGCAAGAGTCTATGATAGGTTACGAACCGGTTGCCGTTCATGCGCCAGCTTGTCAGACCACGGACGCTTGCCCGTCGGCCGCTGAACGCCCTGCGGAAACAGTGGCCCCTTGCCCTCGACGGCGACGCCACCGGCGTGCACCAGGCCCGCGTCGCCAGCCGTCGGCTGCGGGCGGTCCTGCCCATCCTGGGTGCGTCGCCGCGCGACCCGGAGATCCGGAAGCTCCGCAAGGAGATCCGGGCGCTGACCCGCGCGTTGGGGCCGGTTCGCGAGCTCGACGTCGCGCTCGAGTCGCTTGCGGAGACCGCCGGGAGCCAGCCCGACCAGGTTGAGGCGCTCGCGCTGGTGCGGGCGCGCCTTGAAGCCGAGCGGGCCGCCGCCGGCGACCACCTCGATCGAGTCCGCCACGTGGACCTCGATCGGCTGGCCGCCCGCGTCATGGACGTGGTGCCAGAGCAGGCAGGTCGAGCCGCCCCGCGCCGCACGGCTGCGCGCGTGGCCGAGCGCCTCGGCGCCCGAAGCCGGGACCTGGAGCGTGCCGTCCGGGCCTGCGGCACGCTGTTCTCGATGGCGCAGCTCCACGCTGCGCGCATCGCGCTCAAGAAGTTCCGCTACGCCCTCGAACTCGGCGAACGGGCCGGTCGCTTCCGGCTCACGGCGACGCTCCGTACGCTGAAGGACTTCCAGGACCAGCTGGGGCACCTGCACGATCTGCACGTGCTCGCGTCGCGCATCCGGGACTGCGCCTGCACCGATGCGGCCGGGCACCGCGATCTCGAACTCGTGGCCCTGGGCCTGGACGAGGAGATGCGGCGCCTGCACAGCGCGTTCCTGGCCGAGCGCCATCGCCTCACCCCGGTCCTGGCCCGGGCGCGCCGGGTGCGCGTCCAACTCGGCATGCTGGCGACGCGGATGGTGACGGCGCCCGCACCATCCCGCGGCGCTTCGTTCGAGCGCCGCGCCGGCTGAGTGGTTCGAGTCGCCATGACAACCTCGAGTGACGTGCGCGATCGATGGCCGCCGTGGCTCCTTCACCACTCAGCCCTGACCCTTCGACTGGCTCAGGGTCATCCCGAGCAACGCCGAGGGATGAGGGCGCACAGACGTCGCCAGACTCGCGCATCGAAGGGCTGAGCGGGTCGGGAAGGCGCACCGACGTCGCCATGCTTGCGCATCGAAGGACTGAGTCAACCCTATGCCACCGATCCGCACCATCTACGTCGTCAGGCATGCCATCGCCGCCCCGCCGGGCCCGGAGTTCACGAGCGATGCCGAACGCCCGCTGACCCCTGACGGCGTCGACCGATGGAAACGCGAAGTCCGGGGGCTGCGGGGCCTCGACGTCGCGATCGACCACATCCTCACCAGCCCGTACGTGCGCACGCGGCAGACGGCGGATTTGCTGGCCAGCGGCCTGAGACCATCCCCCGGCGTGTCCGACTGCGCCGCCCTGCGGCCCGGTGGGCGCTTCGAGGACGTGATGCAGGACGTGCGCGCGGTGTTTCACGCCGGCGCGGGTGCCGTGGCGCTCGTCGGACACGCGCCGTCCATCGGGAACACGGCCGGACGGCTGCTCGGTGCCACGCATCCCATGCCCTTCAAGAAGGGCGCCGTGTGCCGCATCGATTTCGACGGCACGCCAGGCCCGGCTGCCGGCTGGCTCGCCTGGTTCCTGCCCCCACGGGCGCTCCGGTCGCTCGGCGGCTGACGGATGACTCGACCAGGCGGCAGCCGAGCCCGATGAGCGCCGTTCCGCCCGTCTACACGACGGCCCCGTCGGGCACGACGGCTCCCTTGGGAATGACGATGATGCCGTTGCGGATGGCGTAAAAGTCGCCGTCTTCGTGTTCGACGGCGCGCTCGTTGACCAGCCGCACGCCTCGTCCGATCCGCGCGTTCTTGTCGAGAATGACGCGGTCGAGCACCGAGTCCACGCCGACGCCCAGTGGGGTGTCGGACCGTTCCGGATCCCCGGCGTCCTCCTCGTAGTAATCCGCGCCGAGCAGGACGGACCGCGTGACCTTGGCGCCGACGTCGATCTTCGTGCGGATGCCGACGATGGAGTGCTCGATGGAGCACCGGTTGATATAGGTGCCCTCCGCGATCATGGCGTGATCGATCTTCGAGTCGATGACGCGGGAGGCCGCGAGGAACCGCGGGCGCGTGTAGATCGGCTTGCGGGGATCGTAGAACCGGAACGGCGGCTGGTCCTGCGTGAGCATGATGTTCGATTCGTAGAAGGAGAGAATCGTTCCGACGTCGGCCCAGTAGCCGCTGTAGAGGTACGCGTTCACCTTGCAGGACTGCAGGGATGCCGGAATGATCTCCTTGCCGAAGTCGATGCTCTGGTTCTCTTTGAGGATGTCGAGCAGCACGTCGCGGGAGAAGACGTAGATACCCATCGACGCCACGAATGGCTTGTGGTCGTCGTGTCCGGGAAATGCGGATCCGGGCGGAATGCTCCGTCCGATCTCCGCGAGTCGATCGGCGTTCGGCTTCTCTTCGAAACTGGCGATCTGGCCGTTCCGATCGAAGAGAAAGATGCCCATCTCCGTCGCGTCGCGTGGCGAGACCGGCTGGGCGGCAATGGTGATGTCGGCTCCACGGTCGACGTGCGCGTCGATGAGGGCGCCGAAATCCATGCGGTAGAGGTGGTCGCCCGCCAGGATGAGATAGTAATCGGCCTTGTAGCCCTCGAAGTGCCGGGCCGCCTGCCGCACGGCGTCGGCGGTCCCCTGGAACCAGTTCGGGTTGTCCGGCGTCTGCTCGGCGGCGAGGATGTCGACGAAGCCCCTCGAGAACGTGTCCATCCGGTAGGTCTGGGACACGTGCCGGTTGAGCGATGCCGAGTTGAACTGCGTCAGGATGAAGATTCGCCGCAGTTCCGCGTGCAGGCAGTTACTGATCGGGATGTCGATCAGCCGGTACTTGCCGCCGATCGGGACGGCCGGCTTCGATCGCATCTGGGTGAGGGGAAACAGGCGATTGCCCCGCCCGCCTCCGAGGATGATGGCAAGCACGTCGTCCATGGCCATTAGCGTAGGCGATGACGGGGAGGGCGACAAGAGTCAATCGACATCGCCGGACGCCGCAAGCGGCTGACCGGCCGTGCCGATCTCGCGCCAGGGGAGGCGCACTTCGAAGACGGCGCCGCCGCGTGGTCGGTTCTCGGCCTTCACCTCACCGCCCAGGAGCGCGACGATGTGCTTGACGATCGAGAGGCCGAGACCCGTGCCGCCTGATTCGCGCGAGCGGGCGCGATCCACGCGATAGAAGCGTTCGAAGATCCGGGCCAGGTCCTTTTCCGGGATGCCGGGGCCTTCATCGCTCACGGTGATGACCAGCCGGTCGCCGTCGAGCTGCGCGGCCAGTTCGATGGCGGTGCCCGCGGGCGCGTAGGCCACGGCGTTCTCCACGAGGTTGCGGATGGCGTCGTGCAACTTGGCGGGATCCGATGTCGTGACCCTCGCTCCGGCCGCGATCGCCATCCGGACGGTCTGCTGCTTGCCCTCGATGGCCTGGCCCAGCTCGCTCACGATACCGGAGAAGATCGACTCGAGATTCGTCGGCGCCAGGTCCACGACCTCCTGTCCGGCCTCGAGCCCCGCCAGGCGGAGCAGGTCTCGGACCAGGCGTTCCATGCGCTCGGCGTGCCGCGCGATGATCTCGAGGAAGTACAGCCGCTGTTCCTCGTCCTCCGCGTCCTCATCGAGGAGTGCTTCGACGTAGCCCTGGATGGCCGTGAGCGGCGTCCGCAACTCGTGCGACACGTTGGCGACGAAATCGCGGCGCATCCGGTCCGCGTGGCGAAGGTCGCTGATGTCGTGCAGCACGAAAACGACGCCCCGGTCGGCACCGGACCCGACCGGGGAGGCGCGCGCGACGATCGTGCGCCCGGGATCGCCCGGAGGCGAGAATTCGGTCGGCTCAGGGGCGTGGCCGCCGAGCGCGGCGGCGAGCATCGCGCCGGCCTCCGGGTGGCGCCAGACGTCCAGCAGATCCTGCCCCGGTCCGGCGGTGCCGGCGCGGAGCAGGCGGTGCGCCGCGTCATTCATCATGACGACGTGCCCCTCCGCGCTGACGACGACGACGCCTTCCAGCATGCCCGAGAGGATGGCCTCCATCCGCGCGCGGTCCTGGGCCAATGCCGCCATCCGGCGGCCGAGCTCTTGCGCGGTCTGATCGAGTACGCGGGCCACCGTGCCCAGCTCGTCACTGCCCCGGTCGTCCAGGAGACTCGAGAAGTCGCCATCGGCGTAACGCTGCGCCGCCGCGGCGATCGCGTTGACGCGCCGCGAGAGCAGACTGGCCGAGATCCAGCCGAGCGCCAGCGCGCACACCAGTGCCACGCTCAGGGCCACGGCCAGACCCTGCCCGACGGCTGCCACCTGCCGATCGACGTCGGTCAGCGGTGCCGCGAACCGGACGACGGCTATCCGGGGATGGCGGCAGGGCACGGCGGCATACAACAGCTCGACCCCGACCGTCGCACTGAGCCGGGCCGTGACGCCGAGCCCGCCCTCCCTGGCCATGACGACCTCGGGGCGGCTCCCGTGGTTCTCGACGCGGCCCAGGTCGGCCAGTGCTTCCATCGAATCCCCCACGACAGCACCGCCGGGGGCGATCAGCGTCACCCGCATGGCCGTGAGTTGTCCAAGGCGATCGGCTGCCTCGTCGAGCTGCGCGACCGTCAGGTCCGCCGGCGTGGCCTCGAGTTCGGCGGCCGCCAGGCGGGCCTGCCCGACCAGCGGACGTTCGATGGCGCTGAGCAGGGTCGATCGCAATTCGCCGAGCAGCAGGAAGGCAAACACCGCGAGGGACACCGCCGCCACGCCCAGGACGGCCAGCAGCGTCCGGAAGCGGAAGCTCCGCACCCTCACGGTCGATGTCCCCGTGCCTCGACGTGGGAGTCGCCTTCGGGGCCGGGCTCGACGAGCCGGTACCCGAACTGCTTGACGGTCTCGATGGCCTCGCTCAGCAGGGGCAGCTTCTCGCGGATGCGCCGGATGTGGACGTCCACGGTCCTCGTGCCGGCGGTGTAGCGGTATCCCCAGACGTCGCTCAGGAGCAGATCGCGCGAGAGGACCCGCCCGGGGTGCTCGAGGAAATACTCGAGCAGGAGGTACTCCTTCGCGGTCAACCGCACGTCGGTGCCGCGGCTGGTCACGCGGTGCCGGTCGCGATCGATCTCGATCGGGCCGTAGCGCAGCGTGTTGGTGCCCGTGTCGCGCCAGCGTTCGGCCCGTCTGAGCAGGGCACCGATACGCGCCACGAGTTCGCTCGGGCTGAACGGTTTCGTGACGTAGTCGTCGGCCCCCACCTCCAGGCCGTGGATGCGGTCGGCCTCTCCCGCCCGGGCGGTCAGCATGATGATCGGAATCGTGCGCGTGGCCGCGGCCCGACGCAGGCGGCGGCAGACCTCGAGGCCGTCCACGCCCGGCAACATGAGATCGAGCACGATCAGATCCGGAATCCTCCCGTCGACGTATTCCAGCGCCAGGTCGCCGGCGCCGACGATGTCGGCAGAATGCCCGGCCTTGGTGACGTAACGGCGCACCAGCCCGGCGATGTCCTGATGGTCTTCGACGATGAGAATGTGACTCATGCCACCCCGCAGTGTAGCGCCCCAGGCCACCGCCAACCAAGGTGCCCACGCGCTGGCGTGTTACATCGCCGTGACGCGGCTGTTACAATGCGTCGGCCCATGTTTCGGGACGCCCGCCCGGTGACGGCGGGCACGGAGGGGACCGCGTGTCACGATTTCACCTGATTCCGCGTGAAGAGAAGTTCTACGAGGATTTCCTCGCCATGGCCGAACTGGTCCGCCAGGCGGCCGTGCTGCTCGAGGAGATGCTGGCCTGTGAGCCGCCCGATGCGTCCCGGTCGGCGGCCATCAACGACCTCGAGCACCGCTGTGACTTCCTGACCCACGAGATCATCCAGCGGCTCCACCGGACGTTCGTGACGCCCATCGACCGGGAGGACATCCACGCACTCGCCTCCGCGCTGGACGATGTCATGGACGCCATCGACGGCGCGGCCGACCTCTTCGTGGCCTACCGCATCGGCAAGGTGTCGGACGCCGCC
>CAYZYG010000133.1:0-11562 GCA_964481395.1 uncultured Vicinamibacterales bacterium | reverse complement strand
CCGGGGATCGGGGACCGGGGACCAGTTATGTCACGGCGTGACACGCTGTCTGAACGGGTCCCAGGTCCCCGGTCCCAGATCCCCGGTCGCGCGTCAGCTCCTGTATTGAGCACCGTGAAGTACCGGCTCCCGATCGCGTCCGCGCGCCCCTGGCTGTCCCGCACCCCCCACATGATCGTGTGCAGCCCGTTCGCCAGCGTCGTCGTGTCCAGCGCCTGCGCCCCAATCGCGCCCCGTCCCCGGTCCAGGTTCCGGTGTTTCGTCGGGTTGCGCGTCCGTGGCGTGAACACCGGCTGCGGCGTCACGTGTCCGAAGGCGCTCGCCACGTCGTCGTCGCAGTACGCCGTCGGCGGCATCACCCCACGCACGCCTCCCGTTGCTGGGTTCCCCCGGCACAGGTTGTACAGCACGCTTCCCGGCCACGCGGCGCCATCCACCAGCACCTGGATTGTTGTCCCATCGATCGGCACCAGAATGTCCGCCGCTTCTCCGCCGACCGAATTCGCATCCGGCGTCAACGCCCAGCCCCACGTGGCCACCCTCCCACCGACCGTTGCGCCCTGCGCCGGCAGGTCAATCGCTCCGAACGGCCGCGCCACGTTCGCGTTGTCAAGCGTGATCGGCACCGCCGCCGCTGCTTCCGCCCCTACGCCCTGCAGCAGCCATGCCTCTTTCCCTTCAACGTCCCGCGCCCGCGCGTACAGCGTGATTCTCCCCTGCCCGCCGAACAACTGCCCGTCCGGCACGTGCGGCAACAGATTCGTCAGCAGCAAGTATCCCCAGGCCGCCCGCTGATTCTGCGGATACGCCGGGTACGCCGCTTCGATGTCCGGTCGAATACCGCTCACCAGCGTCGCGTCTCCGATGAACACCACCTCGACGCCCTCGATCGTCGCGCACGCCTCGAGGCTCGGCAGGCACGCTCTGTACACCCGCACGCCAGCCACCCCTACGTCGTCCAGAACCCAGCCCGTCACCGGAATCGTTCCCGTCACGCCCCCCGTGCCCGCTACGGGTAACTCCACCAGCCCGAACGGCGGTGCAGTCGCCACGCCCCCGCTCTGGTCCACCGTCAACGTCACCGGGAGCGTGGCAACGGCGCCGATGTTCTGGGCCATGACCGTGATGGTGGCCGACAACTGCGTGCGGGCTCCGATCACGTTTCCCGGATTGACGATGGCGACGGTGAACTCCCCGGATCCCGTGCCTGACGCATGGCTGATCTGCAGCCAGGGCTGGTCGGCGGTTGCCGTCCAGATGGGCGTTCCCCCCCGTGGGTAGGACACCGTCACCGTCTGGGGCGGCGTACTCGACACCGGCACGTCCCCCGGTCCCGCCTTGGTTGCAGCGAAAACAAGCGCACGAGGGTTCGTCGTCAACTGATCGTAGACGTCGATGGTGACCTGCCGCTGAATGCTGTAAGTGTTCGTCACCGTGCTCCGCGCGCGAACGGTGAAGACGTACCGCCCGGGCGGCAGGCCGTCGATATCGGACGAGAATCCCGAGCGAAGGAACTGGTCACCGAACTCGGCGGCCCTGTCCGGGCGAGCCAGTCCGTACCTCGCCGTGTCGAAAGAGACGGGCGAGTCGTCTTCGCGCTGCGCATCCACCTGGATGTCGTCCACGCCCGGGCCGCGGCCAGGGCCACGAATCTTTCCGAGATCCACGGCCCACCCGCTCAGCGAGAACGGCTGCACCACTCCCGCGCCGGCGGATGGGATCTCGATCTCGAGGCGGGGATCCGGAGGCAGGCCGTCCTTGATGCTCGCAATCAGGCCGCGCAACGACGATTCGAACAACGTGTCCTTGATCCCGCAGCACGTCTCGCCGTTCCGCTGCCAGTAATCGCGGTCCTCCCACACCCACGGCTGGAGCAGGGTCGGCCTGTACTGCGCGATCGTGTCCATCTCGGTCTGCAACAACGCCTCGTTCGTCGACACGCCGGTGACGGGATACGTCACGCCAGGGTTCCACTCGATGATGCCCCACCGCCGATCGCGGGCGGCGATGTGCGGCGCGACATGGGGAATCGTCAGAGCCTGCCACGACCCGAAGTCGACATTGAAGCCCGTGACGCCGAGTCCGCCGTACGGGGCGATGTCCGCAGTCCACCAGGAGCTCATCGAGCTGTACCAGCGCGGGTGGGGGTATTCCGGCGTCCCGCCAAACAGGTAGTCAGCGGGGATCTGATAGGAGTACCAGCGCGTCGGGGGGATCGTGGCACCCGTGTCCGGGTCGACGGATGTCGTCGCCCACTCGGCGAATTCCCGATTGTGGCGGTGGATCATCGTCTGCTTGAACAGATCCCAGACGTCCCACCACGGCTGTCCTCGAGCCGGGCTGCGCGGGGGATCGAATCCGCCGGGAACGTTCGCCGGCAGCTTGGCGAAGCCCGAAGAAGAGAAGGCGCCCAGCGGAATCGCCCCGGGATCGTTCGATTCCCAGGGATCGTCGAGACTCCAGTTGAAGTGGCGCAGATCCCAGGTCGTGAAGCCCGTGCCGAAATCTCCGTTGAGGGTGTGACCGTCTCCGTTCGTATCGTCGCCCGGGGTGGCGTCGCCCGCGTAACGGCCGCCGTGTTCGTACCCGTCGCTCGCATAGGCGGCACCGGACGCGTAAAGGCCACCGCGGCGCAGCCAGTCGCGGAATTCCGCGACCGTGAACGGGGAGTAGTCGCCGTAGAGTTCGGGTTGGTCGCCCGGCGGGCGAACCAGCTCCACCTCGCCGTCGCCGCTGGCCGCGACCAGGATGTCGGGGTACAGGTGCATCCGGTTCGCGATGACCTTGCCCAACTCGCGGATGTACGCTTCTTGCAGACGCCGAGCCTTACGAGCGTAACGTGAGTGCACCCACCATCCCGCGGCCAGTTCGTTGTTGGCGAACCACTGCATGCTCCGGACGTCCTCGGCCTCCGAGGCGCGCTGCACCGGGTCGTACTCGCCCCTGATGGCCGTGAGCACGGACACGGAGATAGGCACATTCAGGCGACGGGCCTTGCTGATCTGTCGGTCGAGCAGGCTGATCGTTTGCGACAGTCCCGCTCGGACCGCAGCGGGATCGCCAGGATCCGCCTCCCAGTTCTCCATCTTCACGAACAAATAGACCGCAAAGCCGAGCTTCACGTAGGGGCCTTCAGGTCCCAGGCGTGACCGCATTTCGTCGATCTCAGCGGCAGCTGCGTTGTCGCTGGAGCCCAGGAAGTCGAACCAGTACGGAAGTACGTACGTAATGTCGTCCCGATTGATCGATTGCGCCCACGCCGAGCTCGCGCAGGCGAGACCCAGAACGAGCATCGAGACCATCAGGAGAGGCGCGGCCAGTTGTCGCCCGGTGAGATCACGCATGTCGCCAGCCATGAGAATTGAGGGCTACAGCCGGATACCCGCGGCCAGCTCGGCACGCGCGGGCACACTCCTCCCTCCCGCCCCGGCGGAGGCACTATAGTTTATCGGGTTGAACAGCCCGCGCAATAGAACTACGATGGTAATCAGGGAAGCCAAGACCGATGAAGCGCGCAAGATTCAGGGACTGCCTGTTGACCCCTGGCGGGGATCTTGCTGTACGCAACTGACAGTCGGGTGCGTCGGCACCACAAGAAGCATCTCAGGAACTCAAATGTCATTCGCGCGACGAAATCGACGGATCCGCCGTGTTCCCGCCACCTCCGGGTTGATGATCGCACTGCTTACTACCCTGGTTTTCGGGGTGGGCTCCGCGCCCACCCAGGCGCAGACGATTACCCTCTCTGGCCCGACCTCTTCGCTGCCGTTCCGGGAGTACTCCACGCGTGAGCTGGGGGACCCCTGGGACATGAGCCAGCGGACCGACATTGGCTGGTTCACATGGAGCGTCGACCAGCCGGCGTCGAACCTGACTTCCATCGGCATTGCGTCGGACGCAGGGGGAAACACATTCTTCAAGGGACAGACAAGCACCAGCAGCCCGTCGTTCTTTGTGCTCGACTCGTGGCAGCCAGGTTCCGGGAAGCTTGGGAAGATCGGCGTCAACCACCCGATTGACACGACGGTGTACAACGTTCTGTACGTCAAGATGAAGATCGCTAACCAGGTGTTGAGCTTCCCGACACCGCCCGTGGCGCAGGTTTTCTGGAGCCGCGACACCCTCTTTTACAACATTCCCGATCACCCCGCCGCCACCCATCCGTACGGGGGGACTATGGTCGCCACGACCGCAGCCAATGCGCCGGTCGGTGTGTTCCTGACCCCGTGCTCCGCGCTGCAGGCCCAGGGCCAGCCCGAGTGCCGGCTGGAAGGCGGCAACTGGGTGGTCTACCGCATCCCATTGACGCTTGCGCTGATGCAGGCCGTCAGGCCGGACGTCGCCAAATGGCACAACGTCAACGGCGGCCTCGGCGCAAACTGGGGAGACCCGGGCGTCACCGCTGACTCGCTGCGTTTCAGTCCGTTCAATATCCCCGGGACCTCCGTCGGCGAGTTTCAGATCGACTGGATGCGGCTGGTCCAGGAGGTACCGGGCAATGCCACGACGGTGACGTGGACCGGCGGCGGCACCTACGACGTCGTCGTCTCGACTCAGGCAGGCTGCACGGACTACTCGGTGATCGGGTACAGCAAGACGAGCGGCTTCCAGTTCCCGCCACAGATGCTGCCCCCGGGCACGTACCGGGTCGGGCTGCGCAAGCCGTTCACGATGAATGGCCACACGTCGTCGACGCCGAACACGCCGGATTCATGTTCGTCCGCGACGTTTACCGTGCAGGCCCCACCCAGCTTGAGCCTCACGTCGCCGAACCCCGAGGGCAGCACGGACGATTTCGCCACGAGCGTCCTCGGTAACGCCTGGGACTTCGATTCCCTGCTCGACATCGACTTCAGCCGCGACGCCAACGTTCCCGACGGCACCTACGGCATCGTGTCGAAGCCGGCGACGGACCTGGCCGGAAACGATCTCGGTTCCGTGCGGGTGTTCCGAAACCTCAGCACCGCAGTTGCCGGGATTGGCGATCCCCACATCTACCCGCTCTGGCCGATCCCTGCGCCGCCCGCGCCGCCCGGAACACGGGCTCGTGGGCAGTACAACCGAATAGACACGGACAAGTACCGTATTCTGACGGCCGAGATCGGCGTCGAGCGCACCCGCGACTCAGCGGCCGGGTCCATCGCCCGGATCATCTGGCATGTCGACGGCGAGTTCAGGCTCGACAACACGGTCGCCGAGATCGAATCGGCGGACATCATCCTGCGCCACCTGGACCCGGCAACCCAGAACGCAGGCAAGATCACGCTCGAGACGCTCCAGATCGACATGGCCGACCGGGCGAGCCTGCCCGTGGAGACAGACGTCCCGCAGCCAGGCAGCGGATGGAGCAACGCTTGCGTCGCGTCGACCGTCACGAAGTGCGATCCACAGCTGAACCCGGACTTCGCTCCGGGCGTCAATCTCTTCCGTTTCGATTTCCACGAGTTTTCGGCGGCCACGCCCTCGTATATCAGGAGGCTGAAACTGGCGGCGATCCAGCGGACTGGCACGTCGTTCCAGATCCAGTGGACCCCGTCGAACCCCAACGCGCTGGTGTCGACCGTGACGCTGAAGGCGGTGCCGGTCACCGATCCGGCATCGAAGAACTACCGTCCGCTTGACCCGTCCTGCGCCGGCGGCAGCGCTCTGACCATCGCGTCAGGCCTCTCGCTCGGTGCGGGCTCGTACAACTGGTCGCCCGGGTCCACGCCAGGCCTGCTGGAGGGCAATGAGTACTATGTGTGTGCTCAGGTCTTTGTCAGCGGACTCGCGGCACCGGTCGATGAGGTCATCTCGCGGTGGCCGGTGGTCATCGAGACACAGGTACTCGCCCCGACGCCGTTCACGGCTTCGCCGACGTCACTGCGCTATGCCGCCACCAAGTCTGGTGCGACGCTGACGGCTGTCACCAATCCCCAAGTGGTAACCGTGAACGGACCCAATCTGGCCTGGACGGCGAGCTCGACCCAGCCGTGGATCCAAGTGACCAATGGGGCAGGCACCGGCCCGGGTGTCTTCACCGTCACCATCGTCAACCCCGGCAACGTCATTGGAGCTCAGACGACGCTCAACGGGTCCGTGACCATTGCGGCCACCGGCTACCACCCGGCGACGGTTCCCGTGATCCTGACGGTCGACCAGACCGGGGGAGCGAACGGGTTGCCGCCATTCGGGACCATAGACACCCCGCAGGCGGGGGCGACGGGGGTGACGGGGACGATCGCGGTGACGGGCTGGGCGGTGGATGACGTGGGGGTGGCAGGGGTGCGGCTGTACCGGGGGTGCCTGGCGAGCCTCGAGGCGTGCGAGACCATCGAGGGGGTGGCGGTGGTGTTCGTCGGCGAGGCGACGCTGGTGAGCGGCATCCGGACGGACATTGAAGCGCTGTATCCCACATATCCGGAAAACTACCGGGCGGCGTGGGGGTATCTGCTGCTGACGAACCTGCTGCCGCACGTATCGAACGGGCAATTGTTCGGTGGCCAAGGCCCGATTACGTTGTACGTGCGGGCCCGGGACGTGGAAGGGCGGGAGACGTGGCTGACGCAGGGCGTGGGCGCGGGGGCAACGGCAGCCGTACCGATCACGCTGAACAACGAGGCGATTGCGCGGCCGTTCGGGGCGATTGACACGCCGGCGCAAGGGGCGACGGTGAGTGGGCGGGTGGCGAACTGGGGCTGGGCGCTGACGCCGGACACGAACACGGTGGGCGGGGAGGCGGGCGATATCCTGGTGCCGGTAACGGGGACGACGATCCAGGTACTGGTGGACGGGGCGGTGTGGCCGGGGAGTGTGCTGTACAACCTGTGCCGGGGGAATCCGGCAACAGGGGGCGTGCAGGGGGTGATGCCGCCGACGGCGTATTGCGACGACGACGTGGCGAGCGCGTTCGGGCACGGGACGCCGCAGCCGGTGTTCACGGCGCGGACGAGCAACCCGACGCGGCACCGGAACCTGGACCAGGGGCGGGGGGCGATCGGGGTGCAGGTGGTGGACACGACGACGTTGGCGAACGGGCTGCACACGATCATGTGGGGGGTGCGCGACAGCCAGAACCGGGGCGACGGCGTGGGGAGCCGGTTCTTCGCCGTGCTGAACGGGACGACGGATGCAGGGGACGCCCGTCCGGCGGCCGGCGCGGCGTCCTTGTGGGCCGCCCCAGCGGTCGTCCGGGGCGCTGCCGCGGACCTCAACGACGGGGCGGCCTGGTCGACGCCGGTGTTGGGGCGGACGGGTCTGGACGTGACGGCGCCGCTACAGACGCTGCCGGCGGACGGAGATGGTGTGCGGCACGTGCGGCTGGGGCCGCTGGACCGCATGGAACTGCAGATAGGCCAGGTCGACGCGGGGTACGTGGTGGCGAACGGGACGCGGCGGGACCTGCCGATTGGGTCCAGGCTGGACGCGGCGACGGGCACATTCACATGGGTACCGGCGGTTGGGTACTACGGTCCGTATCGGCTGGTCTTCACGCGAGGGGCTGCGGGGACCTCGGCAGAAGTGCTGCCGGTGGAGGTCACGGTCGGGTCCGCGCCGGCACCGGACGAGGCGGTCCTCCGCATGTCGCTCGACGCCCCGCAGCCGGGCGCGACGCTCAGTGGCGCGTTCGTGGTGGCGGGCTGGGCGCTGGACCCGGCGGCGGGGATCGGGGCGGGGATCGGGGCGATTCACGTGTGGGCGCAGCCTCTGGAGGCGCCTGGCGCCGCACCGCAGTTCGTGGGAATGGCGGAACTGGGCGGGGCGCGGGCGGACGTGGCGGCGGAGTATGGGCAGCGCTTCGGTCACACCGGATTCAGCCTGACGGTGGCGGCGAAGACGCTGGCGCCCGGGACGTATGCCCTGACGGCTTACGCGTGGAACCTCGGCACCGCTCGCTGGGAAGACGCCCGCACCGTCACGATCACCGTCCGGTAGCCGCGGACTTGGCTCGCAGAGCGCTCCCCCCTGCAGAAGGGGGGCTCTGCGGGCACATGGACGGAGCCTCCGAACCCGCTCTCCGTCCAGAGCCGAGCCTCGTTCTTCGATGGTCAACTGATAGAATCATCGCGTCGGGATAGCCAACCAGACAGGAGCAGACATCATGAAGGCGATGCCCCCTCGCCACACGCGAATGCTGTGTGCCTGTGCCACCATCCTGGCCGTCTCCATCGGAGCGGCGACCGTCCCGCTCGGCTTCAGCGGCTCGGCCCCGCCGCCAGCAGGCGCGCAGATCCCGGCGCAGGAGGGCGGGTCCCCGGACGGCGTGTGGACCATCAGCGACTCGCGAACGAACCAGGATCTGCCACAAGCGCGGTCGATCGAGGGGCAGCATGTGGTGGTCTTGCTCAACAGGGCCGCCCTCGAGACCGTCCTGCGGTTCGCGCCACGGGAGATTGCCGGTCGGCCCCTCGCGTCTTCGTCCGAACTGTCACTGCCGATGCCGGACGGAGCGTTCGCGAGATTCCGGATCGAAGAATCTTCGATTCTGGCGCCCGAGTTGGCAGCCGCCTATCCCGAATTCCGGACATACCACGGGCAGGGGATAGACGATCCGGCGGCGACGACGCGCTTTGGATGGACCGCCGCCGGATTCCACGCCATCATCTTGAACGAGGCCGGGTCCGTCTACATCGACGCGTTCGGTCCAGGAGATCTCGACCGCTACATCTCCTATCGAAAGCTCGACTACCGCCGACAGGGAAGCACGTTCGTCTGTCTCGTCGGCAATCCCGACGGAGACCCGATTCACCGTGTCGAGAACGCCTTTCCCTTCTCGCACGGCGAAACGCTGCGCACCTACCGCCTGGCGCTGGCCGCGACCGCCGAGTACACCGCGGCAGCGGGCGGCACCAAGGCTCTCGCCCTCGCCCGGATGACGGCCACCATGAACCGTGTCAACGGGATCTACGAACGCGATCTCGCCGTTCGCATGGTCATGGCGACCGGGACGCCGGGCGACCCCACGGCGCTGATCTACACCGACGAAGCCGGGGATCCGTACACGAACACCGACGGCGAAGCGATGCTGACCGAGAACCAGACGAACATCGACGGGGTCGTCGGTCCGGCCAACTACGACATTGGCCACGTGTTCAGCACCGGCGGCGGCGGCGTCGCCTACCTCCGGAGTCCCTGTAACAACGCGCTCAAGGCTGGCGGGGTGACCGGTTCGAACAATCCCACCGGGGATCCCTTCGATGTCGACTACGTCGCGCACGAAATGGGACACCAGTTCGGTGGCAACCACACCTTCAACGGATCGACTGGCGCGTGCGTTCCCCGCCCGACGAATCACACGTACGAGGTCGGCAGCGGCGTCACCATTCAGGCATACGCGGGAATCTGTGGTGCCGAGAACGTGCAGCCGAATTCCATCGATCGGTTTCACGTGGAGAGCCTCGACGAGATGACCGCGTTCCTCACGTCGGGCGGCGGCTCCACGTGCGGCGTCGCAACCGCGACGGGCAACACCCCGCCGGCCGTCAGCGCGGGTGCGTCCTACACCATCCCGCAGCAGACGCCGTTCGTGCTGACGGCCGCAGGCAGCGACGCCGACGGCGACAGCCTGACGTACGCGTGGGACCAGTTCGATCTCGGGACGGTATCGAACAGCGTGGTGTCGGCGTCGACCGACGACGGGACGCGGCCGCTGTTCCGTTCATACTCACCGACGGCGAGCCCGTCGCGCACGTTTCCGAGCGCGACCTTCATCCTGAACGATGCCAACGTGCCGCCGATGACGTACGCCTGCAGCATCGGCACATGTCTGACGGGCGAGACGCTGCCGTCCACGAACCGCACGATGAACTTCCAGGTCACGGCACGCGACAACCGCGCGGGCGGTGGCGGCATCAGGACCAGCTCGACGCAGGTCACGGTCAGCACCGCGGCGGGCCCCTTCAGGGTGACCGCGCCCAACACGGCGGCAAGTGTGTCGGGCGGCAGCGCGTTCAACGTCACATGGAACGTGGCGGGTACCACGGGCCCGCCGGTGAGTGCGGCCAACGTCCGGATCCTGCTGTCGACCGACGGGGGCGCGACCTTTCCGACTGAGCTGGTGCCCAGCACTCCCAACGACGGGTCGCACACGTTGAACATCCCGAATACGCCTACGACGTCGGCCCGGATCATGGTTCAGGGCGTGGGCAACGTCTTCTTCGACGTGTCCGACACGAATTTCACCATTACGTCCAGCACCACGCTGCCGACGCTGACGCCGTCCCCGACGGCGTTGAATTTCGGGGCGGTGAACGCGGGCGGGACGCTGACGGCGGTGACGCCGCCCCAGACGGTGACGGTGCACCAGTCGAGCGGGGCGGGGGCGGGGTGGACGGCGCAGGCGAATGTGCCGTGGCTGACGGTGGCGGCGGCGGACGCGGTCGGGACGGGGACAGGGACGTTCACGGTGGCGTTGAACAACACTGGCCACGTGCTACCGGCGACGGGGACGGTGACGGGAACGGTCACGCTGGTGGCGCCGGGGGCGGCGACGAACCCGACGATCGCGGTGACGGCGACAGTGTATGCGCCGGGGACGAGCGCGGCGCCGGTGGGGCTGGTGGAGCTGCCGCAGGCGGGGGCGACGGGGGTGACGGGGACGATCGCGGTGACGGGCTGGGCGGTGGATGACGTGGGGGTGGCAGGGGTGCGGCTGTACCGGGGGTGCCTGGCGAGCCTCGAGGCGTGCGAGACCATCGAGGGGGTGGCGGTGGTGTTCGTCGGCGAGGCGACGCTGGTGAGCGGCATCCGGACGGACATTGAAGCGCTGTATCCCACATATCCGGAAAACTACCGGGCGGCGTGGGGGTATCTGCTGCTGACGAACCTGCTGCCGCACGTATCGAACGGGCAATTGTTCGGTGGCCAAGGCCCGATTACGTTGTACGTGCGGGCCCGGGACGTGGAAGGGCGGGAGACGTGGCTGACGCAGGGCGTGGGCGCGGGGGCAACGGCAGCCGTACCGATCACGCTGAACAACGAGGCGATTGCGCGGCCGTTCGGGGCGATTGACACGCCGGCGCAAGGGGCGACGGTGAGTGGGCGGGTGGCGAACTGGGGCTGGGCGCTGACGCCGGACACGAACACGGTGGGCGGGGAGGCGGGCGATATCCTGGTGCCGGTAACGGGGACGACGATCCAGGTACTGGTGGACGGGGCGGTGTGGCCGGGGAGTGTGCTGTACAACCTGTGCCGGGGGAATCCGGCAACAGGGGGCGTGCAGGGGGTGATGCCGCCGACGGCGTATTGCGACGACGACGTGGCGAGCGCGTTCGGGCACGGGACGCCGCAGCCGGTGTTCACGGCGCGGACGAGCAACCCGACGCGGCACCGGAACCTGGACCAGGGGCGGGGGGCGATCGGGGTGCAGGTGGTGGACACGACGACGTTGGCGAACGGGCTGCACACGATCATGTGGGGGGTGCGCGACAGCCAGAACCGGGGCGACGGCGTGGGGAGCCGGTTCTTCTGGGTGCTCAATACCAGCACGGACGCACGAGCCGGGACCAGGGACCCGGGACCGGGGGCCAGTTCAGACAGCGTGTCACGCCGTGACATAACTGGTCCCCGGTCCCCGATCCCCGG
>CAYZYG010000132.1:0-11602 GCA_964481395.1 uncultured Vicinamibacterales bacterium | reverse complement strand
AGGCGACAGGCGACGGGCGACAGGGGAAGAGCAGGCGACAGGCGACAGGCGACAGGCGACAGGGGAAGAGCTACCGCGTGACGGGGCAGACGGCGTCGAGGAAGTGCCGGCTGTGGAGCGCCTCTACAGGCGCGACGAGACGGACGAGGTCCGCGCGGTCGACGAGGTGCTCGAGTAGCAGGTCGGCGTGTCGGAGGGCCTCGACGAGCAGCGGCGCGTCGAGCAGGCGCCCGGCTTTTCCCGCCTGCCGCGCGCATTCCACCGCCAGCACGTCGAGGGCGACGCCGAGCACGGCCACACTCGTTCTGACACCCTCCCCCTGATAGGCACTCCAGGCGGCAAACGCCTTGGCCGCGAGATAGCGCCGCGCGGCCTGCGAGAATGCGGACCAAGCCGGCCCCACGAGGCTCGCGAGCACGGTGTCGACGTCGGCTGGGATGGACGGTGGCGTGAGGCCCGCGCGGACGAGTCCGGCCACCCGACCAAACGTGCGGACGGCACTCGAACCGGTTCGACCGATCGGGGTAGCCCCGCGACTCCATCCTGTTCGTGCAGCCGCCCCGTCGAGCTCATCCCCGACACGGCGTTCTACCCAGTCGCGAAGGGTGCCGTGCCAGGGCGTCCATGCCCGAACGGACTCCGCGGCCCAGGCAATCGCGCCCAAGGCGTCTTCCACGCTCAGGTCGTCACGGCCCAAGGTACGGATCTGCCCGGCTTCCCATCGGGCGTACGAGTCGAGGTCGAACGCGACGCCAGGCCGCACGAGCGGAGGAATGGTGGTCGTCGCATCGAACCCCTCGTAGTCCTCTCGCGCGGTGAACGGGAGCGAGTTCGCGACGATTGACAGCCCAGTCACATCCTGCCGCAGCAGCGTGGACGCCGCGGTCGGACAGAAGTGCGACAGCGTGACGTGCACGCCGCGCGGATCGAGCAGCGCGATGCGCGGAAACTGGCGGCAGGCCGCCGGCAGCGCGCGGTGGCCGACGGTCCGGTGGATACGGCACCAGGCGCTGTCGGATCGATCGAGGAACACGCAGGCGCCAGACGTGTCTTTCGCAAGCACCGCAGCGGAGCCCTCGGGCGGCGGTGGTTCCTTCAGGAGCGGCACTCCACGTCCGGCCGGCGGATTCGCGGGGTGCAGTGAGCCGTTCGCGAGGGCCGCCTCGATGGTCCGCGCCACGTCGGCCTCCACAGGGACGTCCCACCCTGCAGCGCAGCACAGGCCCGTCTGCCGGCAGGCGTAGTCGGCGTGGATGTTCAGGACGAAGACCGGGCGGGCTGCCGGAACCGTCACGGCGGGAGCATAGCCCAACGGGCCGGTGAAACGCAGCCGCGGACCGGTCTCGATTGGCGCCCTGACCGAGCGACGTGTCCCCCGGCTTGACGCCGGGCGTGACCGGGTGAAGAATGGCCTCGCCCTCATGTGGAGGTTCGTATGTCCCGACGTGTCCCGTTACTGATTCTGGCGGTCCTGCTGGCTTCACTCCCCGTAATGGTCGCGTGCGGCGGCACATCGCAACCTCCCGCTGAGCCCGCACCGGCGGCTGAGCCGGCGCCGCCCGCCCAGAGCGAGGCCAGCAAGCACATGCACGAACACCTGAACCGCATCGTCGAGATCCAGCAGGCCGTAATTCGGGGCGACCTCCAGGCCGCGACCGGCCCGGCGGCATGGCTCGCCGACCACGAACCCCCGGCGGGACTGCCGGCCACGGTGATGGACGAACTGGCGAACATGAAGAAGACGGCCAAGATGCTGGTCGACGCCACGAACATCAAGGACGCGGGCACGGCCACCGCGCAGCTCGTCGCCGCGTGCGGCACGTGCCACACGAAGACGAATGTCGTCGCCAAGCTCGACGAGATCCCGAAACCGCCGGCCGGCGCGGGTGTGTCTGCCCACATGCTCGAGCACCAGTGGGCCATGGACGTGATGATGCAGGGCCTCATCGGCCCGTCGGAGATGAAGTGGCGACAGGGCGCCGAGGCGCTCAAGGTCGCGCCGATGGCCGCCGAGGACCTGCCGAAGGACGAGAAGCTGACCGAGGAGATCAAGGCCTTCGAGAAGAAGGTCCATGACTGGGCCGATGTCGCCGTCAACGCGGGCGACATGGGCTCGCGCGTCGCGATCTACGGCGAGGTGACCGCGGGTTGCGCGAGCTGCCACGGCCTCCATGGCAAGACCTGGGGTCCGGGTCTGCCGAAGTAGCCTCGCGCCTTGAAGATTGCCACCTGGAACGTCAACGGCATCCGCGCCCGCCAGGCGCAGGTGCTGGATTGGCTCGATCGCGAGTCGCCCGACATCGTCTGCCTGCAGGAGATCAAGGCGGCTCGCGATCAGGTGCCCCCGTCGCTCTGGAATCTCGACGGGTACTGGACGTACTGGCACGGGCAGGGCGGCTACTCTGGCGTGGCCCTGCTCGTGCGCCGGGCCTTCCACACGACAGATCCGGCCTTCTCCCATCCCGACTTCGATTTCGAAACCCGCATCGTCACGGTTGAGGCTGGAGGCGTGACGGTGGCGTCGATCTACGTCCCGAATGGCGGCAAGGACTACGCCGCGAAGGTGCGGTTCCTCCAGGCCATGGAAGCGTTCGCCCGGGGCGCGGCCGAGGCGGGGCGCGACATCATCCTCTGCGGAGATATGAACGTCGCGCACACTGAGATGGACGTGCATCCGAAGGAACGCAAGCCCAACGCCATCGGTCAATCGCCTGAGGAACGCGGGCTGTTCGGCCGCCTCCTCGACACCGGACTGGTCGACGTCGGGCGAGCCCTGGATCCCGCCAACGATCAGTATTTCACGTGGTGGGCGCCGTGGCGCAACATGCGCCAGCGCAACATCGGCTGGCGGCTCGACTACGTCCTGGCCAGCCCGTCCGTCGCGGGCCGCGCCCGGTCGTGTCCGTCCTATCGAGAGATCGGCACCAGCGATCACGCCCCGGTCGTCGCCACCTTCGGCTGAGACCGGCTGGGTTCGCACCGGGCTGAGCCCGGGATCCTTCGCGAACCAGCGTCCGCTCTGACACCGAGGGCCGGACGTGGTGTCCCGAAGCAAACCATGGCGAGCACGGCGACGGCGGCAGTCTGCAAAACGCGCCGGAGAACGAGGGGGTCAGCCGGCGCAGTGGTCCGCGGAGCAGCCGCGCCCGCGCGCGGCCGCGACGCGGCAGCCGGCGGCCAGCGGTCCGCAACGGGCCGGAGGTGCGTTTTGCCGCCGTGTCGAGCGGTTTGCGCAGGGACACCACGTCCGGCCCACCTCCCCCTCGCCACGGCCGCGCGTCCTGGGGTAAAATTGAAGAATTCCGATGAAACTGAAGGCCCCCGCGCGAGCTGTCGGTTCGTGTCTGCTTCTCGCCACCACGCTGGCGCCGTGCCGCGCCGATGCACAGGCGACGAACCAGCCGTCCCGAACGGGCGAGGGTCCACACGTCCGCGTGGAACTCATCGCGGATCGCGAGACCCCGGCTGCCGGGATGCGGCTCGGCGTCCGGTTCCGGCTCGACCCGAAGTGGCACATCTACTGGCTGAATCCCGGTGACTCCGGTGGCCCGCCCCAGATGACCTGGGGCCTGCCTCCGGGCGTGATGGTGCCGGACGTCGAGTGGCCCGCGCCCGAGCGCATCGACATCGGCGGGCTGTTCAACTACGGGTATCACGACGAGGTGGTGCTCTCCGGACCGGTGGTCGTGGCCGCTGGCGCGCCGGTCCCCGCTGCGATGACGGTCCGCGCGTCCCTGAAATGGCTCGCGTGCGCCGACATGTGCGTCCCGGGCAAGGCCGAGCTCGAGCTGGCCTTCCCGCTTGGCGGCCAGGAGCGAACGCTCGTACCTGGGTGGAAGACGGCCATCGAGGCCGCGCGGAGCCAGGTTCCCAAGCCCGCGCCTGCCTCCTGGCGTGCGTCGGGCCGATCGACCCGCGACGCGTTCATCGTCGACATCGTGACCGGTTCGCGCGAGACCGAGGCGACGTTCTTTCCTCTCGAGGTCAGCCAGGTGAACGACTCGGCACCTCAAATCGTCGCTCCCCTCGATCGGGGCCTCCGGATCACGCTCAGGAAGTCCGACCAGCTCGTCAAGGACCCCGACACTCTCTCGGGCGTGCTGTCCCTGCCCGGCGGGCGAGCATTCGTGGTGGCGGCCCCGGTGGCACGGTAATTCTCTCTCGCACTCACGCACGACATCGCAACTTGGAACGAACGACACGAAAGGAGCCGTTCATGAAAACACTGACCATCATCGGCGTCGCGCTCGTCATGGCCGTCGTGGCCGCCCCCGTCACCATGCAGGCCTCCAAGGTCGGCGAGCCCGCGCCCGCATTCAAGGGCACCGATACCAAGGGTAAGGTTCACACTCTCGCGGATTTCAAGGGCAAGTGGGTCGTTCTCGAGTGGCACAACAACGGATGCCCGTACGTCAGGAAGCACTACGAGTCGGGCCACATGCAGAAACTGCAGCAGGAGTGGACGAGCAAGGGCGTGGTCTGGCTGACGGTCATCTCCTCGGCCCCTGGCACGCAGGGCTACGTGACCGCGGTTGAAGCCGACGCCTATGCGGCGAAGATGAAAGTCGCCTCGACGGCCACGCTGCTCGACCCGACGGGCGAGATGGGTCACATGTACGACGCGAAGGTGACGCCGCACATGTACATCATCAACCCCGACGGTGTGCTCGTCTACAACGGCGGCATCGACGACAAGCCGACCAGCGACCAGGCGGACCTGGCGACCGCGAAGAACTTCGTGAACGAGGCGCTGACGGAAGCGATGGCGGGCAAGCCCATTTCGACGCCGACGTCGCGGCCGTACGGGTGCTCGGTCAAGTACGCGAAGTGACAGGGATCAGGGACCAGGCGACAGGCGACAGGGAGAGGCAGGGATCAGGGACCAGGGATCGGAAAACAGAGGACAGGGGTCGGGGCCGGGGCCGGGAAGGGACGAGTCCCCGGACCGGCTCCCCCGGCCCCGTCTCTTCGCCTAGCGTGCGGTCGCCAGCGCTCTGACCATCCAGACGACGCTCCCCACCGCCACGATCAGCAGCACGACGAAGATCAGGATCGGCCCCCACTGAGGGGCGATCCAGTTGACCGGCTGGAAGCCCGCCTGCGCGAGCGACGCCGTGCGCACCGTGTCGCGCGTCAGCAACATCAAGGCAATCCCCACCAGCAGGTGCGCCGCGGCGACCACGGTCGTCCGGGTGGGTCGCTTGCTCGCGGTCGCGAGCAGCAGCAGTCCGACGCCGGTCACGGTCAGCAGGATGCCCAGCAGCAGGACGATCATCGCCGACATGTCCTGCCCCATGAACCGCAGCATGACATCGCGGGGAAGCGCCGCCAGCCACCACATCCCGGTGAAGATGTTCAGGCCGGTGGCGATCGTGGCCACGGCCGCCCCGTAGCGGACGCCCCATCGCGCATGCTCCGGGTCCTTGCCGGCCTGCGTTGCGGCCAGCAAGGCCACGGCCGTCCCACTGACGGCAATCGCGCCGAGCAGCATGTGCAGGTGGCGGGGCAGCAGGGTCATATCCATCAGATTGAGGTGCAAGCCCCGCCCGCTTGTCGCGTAGAGCGCCACCATCTCCTGCGGCTTCAGCATGAGCGTCATGTTGCTGCCGTAGATGAGCGCGATGAGGCCGAGCACGGCCGCGATGAGCCAGGCCAGGACGGTTCCGGCCGTGCCGAGGGTCTGCTCGCGAAAGGCGAGCAGATAGGCCGCGTAGTAGGCCAGGATCAGCAGCGGGATTACACCCAGCCACCACCATCCCATGAGCACGGCTGACGTGAAGAACACCCGGCCGTAGAGGACCTGCAGGAAGAGCAGGGCCGCGACGCCCAGCGAGACGGTGGCCGAGATGAGCACCGGTGCCGCTTTCACGAAGAGGTGCGCCAGACGCGCCTCGTGAGGACGGTTCCCGTTCCGGGAACGCACCCGGGCGATCGCGGCCAGGATCGAACCGCCCAGCACGAGGTTCATCGGGATCAGGTGCAGCAGGAACGTGAACAGCAGCAGCGCCCACAGCAGCCACGCAGGTGCCGGCAGCGCGACGGGATCGGGCTGGGGAATGCCGGAAATCACCGCGCACCTCCTTTGGGCATGGCGCCCCGGATCGTGGCCATGTACTCGGCGAGCGCCCGCCGCTCCTCGTCCGATCCCTCGAACGCGGGCATCATCTCGTTGATGCCGGGAAGCCGGCCGATCATCTCGTACAATTCGTCCGCCGTCCGCCCGCGCGCATCGAACGGCGCCAGCCCGTCTGGCGCATGGCACGCCGAGCAGTTGGCCTCGTAGTACGTCTGTCCGACGCTCTCCGAAGCGCCCGGCTCCGGCGGCGCCAGGTCGGCGGCGTTCGCCCCTCCCATGATGGCCAGATAGGCGGCCAGGGTCTGCCGCTCATCGTCGGTGCCGACGAAAGGCGGCATGCGCCGGCCTCGCCACGTCTTCACGTGCAGCCCGGCGGCGCTCCAGTCGGCAGCCGCTCCCTGGGCATCCACCGGCTCGGCCAGCTTCGTCAGCATGGTCTGGAGCGCCGGCGCGCTCTTCCCCTTCACGAGCGGCGCCAGCGCCAGGTACCCGGTCTCGGTGTGGCACCACGAGCACTCCGCCCGGTAGATCTCCCGCCCCTCGTGACCGACCCGCAGGAGGTAGTCCCCGGCCATCTCCGGCGGGGTCGGCCGGATCCAGGCTGAGGACGCGAGTACGCCGTTGGCGTTCAGCGCGTCGATGGTGTACCGATCGGGCCCGAAACGCTCGACCATCTCGGGCGGAGGCTGAGGCACGCCCGTCCGGGCCGGAAGCCTGGCCCCGTGCACGAGCATGTACTGTCCGATCACGTAGGGCTTGCGCAGATCCTCGCGGACCCACTCGCCACCGCCCATCGCGACGAGCCCCAGCACCATCACGACCGCGGCGACCGGCCACCCAAACGCCCGGGCCCGCACCAGGACGATGTACAGCGACAGGACGATGATGGCGATCGACGAGAGGATGAGCCAGTATGCCGCTGACTGGGTGACGGGGTATCCCGTATCGGGGCTCGAGAAGATCGCGCTCAGGACGGGCCCGATGCCGGCGGTCTTCGCTCCGAAGATCTCCGCTACCGGCACGCCGGCGCCGGCGGCAGCCGCGAGGTACCACAGCAGCGACAGCGGCAGCGCGACGGCCATCGGGATGATCCAGCTCCACGCGGCGTAACGGGCCACCTTCTCCTTGAGGTCGCCGTTGGCGAGCCAGGACGTCGTCAGCAGGGCGTACAGGCCGGCGAGGCCGGCTGAGGCGAACGTCCGCGCGACGAGGCCCGGCCAGTATGTCTCGTTGAAGAACCCGTCCCAGAACCCGCGGGTCTCGATCCAGGCGCCGGGTGTCAGCATGTAGGTCAGGATGCCGTTGATGATGACCAGGCTGAGCCAGGCGTTGGCGAAGTAAACCCACCCGACCGCCACGTGGGTGCGCGGCGACAGACGGTCCCAGCCGTAGTAGTAGACCATCGCCGCCGCGATCTCCGCGACGAAGAAAGTCCATTCGATCGCCCATCCCCAAACGAACGTGTTGATGAGCGACGACGTGGCCTGCGGATGGACGAGGCCGATCGTGAACCAGATCCCGACCCCGGTGATCGCGCCGAGGACCAGCGTCACCAGGATGAAGAACCGGCTGTGCTGCTTCACGTACGCCAGCAGCGACTCATCGTCTTCTCTGCGGGCCTTGCGCTCGGCAAGCACCAGGAAGAGGCCTCCGCCGACCGCAAAGTGGGAGATGAAGACGTGCAGGATGGAGATCGCGGCGATGAGCAGGCCGCTCCCTGGTATGTCCCAGATGGGGTAGTTCATGGACGGACCTCCTGGGGGCGGGGGCGTGGGGACATCTTGCCCTCTCGGGCACCGGAGGGCAAGAACCCAGGGACCGGGGATCGGGTGTGGATGTCCCCCCTCCAATCACGGACACGCCGTCCAAGGGTCGGACTCCTCGATCCGGCAGTAGAGCACTGGAGCGTGACGGAACTGGTCCCAGGTCCCTGGTCTTCGGTCCCCGTCAGTACACGAACTCCCCAATCTCGTACGTGGCTATCTGGGGCGGCGCGCCTGGGAACCGCAGGCCGTTCCGAATCGCAGCCCTCTGGGACGCGCGTGCGACGGCATCGAGGGGCGCGATTCCCATGCCCTCGGCCAAAAGCGGATACGACGTGCCCGGCACTTCCACCAGGTCGCTGAAATAGAGAAAGTCTCCCGGCCCCAGGCCCATGGCGTTCACCGCCGTCATCGTGTCCGTGACGTGGCCTTCCGCATACCGGCCGCCGCCGAGCCCGATCATGACGATGACGCCGGCCTGGACGCCGGCAGCTTTGATGGTCCGGACCGTGTCGATGGCGGCTGCGGCCGTCCCCGGCTTTCGTACGAACGCCAGCAGCGGGTCATGGCCGGACTCGAGCCCGACGTACACCCGCCGCAGCCCGAGATGCCGCAGTTGGCGGTAGTCGGCCGCGCTCTTCCGGTTTCCTGTGAATCCGTCGACGAACGCGCAGACACCGGTCCGGATCGCGTCAACCTCCTCGACGAGAATCTCGAACACCGGCACGAGGGTGGCCATCGGCACGGCGAGGGCGTTGGCCGCCCCGAGGAAGATCCCCCTCGATCGCAGGTGCCGCGACTCGCCCAGATAGCGGAGGACCGAGGCCACGTGCGTCCGGAAGGCCTCGCGCGGCTTGACGGAGAACGACTGGTGGTAGAGGTCGCAGAAGGTGCAGGTGTTGAAGGAACAGCCCTCCGTGGCCTGCAGTACCAGCGCCAGGTACTGATCCGGGGGGAGGATGCCCACCGGGCTATAGACGCGCGCGAAGGCCTCGGCATCCGCCCGCGCCGCGCCTGCATCGAAGCGCGCGGCGAGACCCAGCAGTGCGTCGGCCTCGTGTGCCACGACGGACTCGACGGGGCCGTCCCAGGTCCAGACGTCCGACGCCAGCGCTCTTCGCGCGGCCGCTGCCAGCGCGGCCGCTTCGCCGACGACCGCATCACCCTCAGGAGGACTGAGCACGCCTCGTCGTCGCCATCCCTCACCCTGACGCTTCTCGAGCACCCGCCCGGACAGTCCGCGGCGCCAGGTCGAGTCGCCGCGTACGAGCGTGTACAGCCGGCCGCCGCGGTCCCACGCGGCTACAACCTCGTCGTTCAGGCTGACGGCCAGCGAGTGCGGTTTCAGACTCAGGATCCAGGATTCACGTCCGGCGCGACCACGCAGCACCATTGTGGATCCTCAGTATATTCATGGATCTGGGGTACAGTGAGCCGAAACATGCCGTGCTCGCGATTCACCACCGTCTTCCTCGACGCAGGCGGCGTGCTCGTGTGCCCGAACTGGACGCGCGCCGCCGAGGCACTGCGCCGCCACGGCGTCAGCGTGGAGCCCGCCGTACTCGCCGCGGCCGAGCCCTTCGTCAAACGGCAGCTCGACGTCGCGCCGACGGTTCGGACCACCAACGACGAGCAGCGGGGGTTCCTGTACTTCGATTTGATTCTGGAGCGCTGCGGCATTGCGCGATCGTCGGCAACGGACGCGGCCCTGGATGAGCTGAAGCGGTTTCACGACGTCGAGAACACCTGGGATATCGTGACCGGAGACGCGGGACTCGCCCTCGAGCGCCTGCGCGCCGCCGGCCTGCGATGCATCGTGGTGTCGAACACGAATGGCACGCTCCGCCGGCTCTTCAATCGCGTGGGCCTGATCGCGCTCATCGACGGCCTGGTCGATTCCACCGAGGAGGGTGTCGAGAAGCCCGACCCGCGCATCTTCAGGATCGCGCTCGATCGCTTCGGTGCTGACCCGCACTCGACCGTTCATTGCGGCGACCTCTACGAGATCGATGTCGTCGGCGCGCGTGCGGCCGGCCTGCCGGCGGTGCTGCTCGACCCGTCGGGCATGTACCCCGACGTCGACTGTCCGAAGGTGATTTCGCTCGTGGAGTTCGCGGAGCGGCTGGTCGAAGGGAAGTTCGACTGAGGACAGAGAACGGGGACCTTCAGGAGTGGAAGACAGGAGACAGGAGACAGAATCCAGCGAGCCGGCCTGGTCGGCCGGTCCGCCTGTCGGCCCTCACGGGCCGGGTGCCATCCCCGCGCCGAGCAGCATAGACGGACACAGGACAGGGCATCGCCTCGGCTGCGCGGCCATGGCCGCCGCCTCAGCCGGCAGGCGCCAGAACAGCCGGCGTACAGCATCAGACGGAGAAAGCCCATGAAGCCTTCCTGGACAGTGGGAATCCTCGTTGCCGCGATGGCGACCATGTCGGCGGATCGGCCGGTCTCTGCCCAGACGACGCCGGGAAGCGTGCTGCTCAAGCCCCAGCGCGTCTTCACCGCGACGGACGGGCGGACTCATGAGGGCTGGGCCGTCCTCGTCACCGGCAACAGGATCGCGGCGGTCGGCCCCGTGGCGGAGATCCGGCCCCCGGCGGGAACCACGGTGATCGACCTGCCGGGCCGGACGCTCCTGCCCGGCCTGATCGAGGCGCACGCGCACATCTTCCTGCATCCGTACAACGAGACGGTCTGGAACGACCAGGTTCTGAAGGAGACGCTGGCCTACCGCACCATTCTGGCCGTGCGCCACTGCGAGGCGCAGTTGATGTCGGGATTCACGTCGGTCCGCGACCTCGGCACCGAGGGGGCCGAGTACGCGGACGTGTCCGTTCAGCAGGCCATCAACGAGGGCCTGATCCGCGGGCCGCGGCTGCAGGTGGCCACCAAGGCCATCGTGGCGTCCGCCAGCTACGGACCAGGGCCGAAGGGATTCGCCACCAACATCAACCTGCCGCAGGGCGCCGAGCCGGTCACGGGCGCCGACCAGATGCGCTGGGCCGTCCGCGACCAGATCGGGCACGGCGCGGACGTCGTCAAACTCTACGCCGACTACCGCCGAGGCCCGGGCGGATCGACCAAACCGACCCTGACGCTCGAAGAGATGAAGGTCGCCGTCGAGGAGTCCACCGCGGCGGGCCGGCCCGTCGCCGTGCATGCGGCCACGCCCGAAGGCATGATGAATGCGGTGCTCGCGGGCGCGTACACCATCGAACACGGGTACTTCGGAACGGACGAGGTCTTCAGGGCCATGGCCGAGAAAGGCGTGGCCTTCTACCCCACGCTTGCGGCCCAGGAAGCCTCGGCGATCTACAACCAGGGGTACAAGCCGGGCGTGTCGAAGCCGACCGCGTCGATGCTCGAAGGCCGGCGTGCGTTCGAATCCGCGATGAAGCACGGTGTCATCATCGGTCTCGGATCCGACGTCGGCGTGTTCGCCCACGGAACGAGCTGGCGGGAGCTGGAACTCATGGTCGAGTACGGCATGACGCCAGTGCAGGCGCTCCTGGGCGCGACATCCGTCAACGCCAAGGTCGTGGGCTGGAACGATCGGCTCGGGCGGCTCGAGCCCGGCTTGCTCGCGGACATCATCGCGGTCGACGGCGACCCGACAACGGACATCTCGGTGACGAAGAAGGTGTCGTTCGTGATGAAAGACGGAAGAATATACAAGCAGTAGGTAGTACACAGTAGGGGTGGCGTGCCGCTAGCAGCCCGTGGTGCACGTCTGTCTGCATTCGACCGACGCTGCATCCCGCCT
>CAYZYG010000131.1:11708-11958 GCA_964481395.1 uncultured Vicinamibacterales bacterium | reverse complement strand
GGTACCGCGTCGTCGGGATCGTCCGGCGCTCGTCGACGACCCCGTACGAGCGGATCGCGCACCTCGTCGACCGGATCGAGCTCGTCTCCGCCGACCTGCTGGACCAGACCTCCCTCGTCGACGCGATGGCGGAGGTGCGGCCGGACGAGATCTACAACCTCGCCGCGCAGTCCTTCGTCCCGACCTCCTGGAACCAGCCGGTGCTCACGGGCGAGTTCACCGCGCTCGGCGTGACCCGGATGCTGGAGGC
>CAYZYG010000131.1:0-11698 GCA_964481395.1 uncultured Vicinamibacterales bacterium | reverse complement strand
TCTCGAAGGCCTTGTCAGCTTCGGCCTCAGCGACGCGATCGCGGTCAAGTTCACCGCCGCGCACCGCAAGTCCGACGGCTACATGTACAACGCCACGTTCGGAAAGGACGGGCAGACGTCGGAGTTCACCGCGCTCGGCGTGACCCGGATGCTGGAGGCGATGCGGCGGGTCGTGCCCAAGGCGCGCTTCTACCAGGCCTCGTCGTCCGAGCAGTTCGGCCAGGTCCTCGAGACGCCCCAGCGCGAGACGACGCCCTTCTACCCGCGCTCGCCCTACGGCGTCGCCAAGGTCTACGGGCACTGGATCACCGTGAACTACCGCGAGTCGTTCGGGCTCTACGCGGTGAGCGGGATCCTGTTCAACCACGAGTCGCCGCGCCGCGGCCTCGAGTTCGTGACGCGCAAGGTGACCGACGGCGTCGCCCGCATCAAGCTCGGGATGACCGACACGCTCGCGCTCGGCAACCTCGAAGCGCGACGCGACTGGGGCTTCGCGGGCGACTACGTCCGGGCCATGTGGCTGATGCTGCAGCAGCCGACCGCCGACGACTACGTCGTGGCCACGGGCCAGAGCCACTCGGTCAAGAACCTCGTGGAACTCGCCTTCGCGCACGCCGGACTCGACTGGCAGCGCCACGTGAAAGTCGATCCCGACCTGCTCCGCCCCGCCGAAGTGGACCACCTGATCGGGAATTCCGCCAAGGCCCGCCGGAGCCTGGGCTGGGAGCCGTCCATCGACTTTGCGGGGCTGGTCGCGATGATGGTCGACGCCGATCTCGCACGCCTGTCGCGGACGTAGCCCGCGCCGTGGCGTGGCTCCTCTGCGATCCTCGCCCCGGGAACATCCATCCAGGACCACGATGGGCGACTGGGGACATCCAGAGCAGGTCCCCGGTCCCAGGTCCCCGGTCCCTGTCCTTACATCCGTTCCGCCACGACCGCGTAGTCCGTCGGCCCGAACAGCAGCGCGTTCAGTCTGGCCGTATTGTCGTTGAACGGCTTGACCAGGTTTGCCAGCGCGAGCGGCACGGCGTCGGAGGAGGGGACGTGGATCGGCTGAAGCTGCGCGTCCTGGGGAACCGGCGAGAGGAACCGTACCTCGGTCTTCTGGAAGCCCGAGGCGACCACCAGGTACTTGAGCGTGTCCGGGTGCAGGGGCCACGCGTGCGTGATGTCCCGGATGTAGGCGTCGAAGAACGCAATCCAGCTCGACGGATTCAGCGTTTCGAGCACGACGCTCGAGCCCGGCCGCAGCTTGTGGTACGCCACGTCGAGCAGGCGGACCAGGTACGGCGGCGGGAAATGCTCGACGACCTGAATGGCGATCAGCCCGCCCAGCGAGGCATCCGGGAGTGCGGTCAGGTGCGCGAGCGCATCGCCGCGCGAGACGTCCAGGCCGCGTTCCCGGCAGACCTCGACCATCTCGTGGTTCGAGTCCAGGCCGCGGGACGAGATGCCGTGATCACGCAGCAGCGCGAGGAACTCGCCCCGGCCGCAGCCCAGGTCCAGCACGTCGCTCGCGCCACGGAACAGATCGACGTAGGCGGCCTGCCGTTCGCGGATGTTCTCCTGCGATCCCCTGAACTTGTTCTCGAACCCGACGTACCGGTAGGCGTTCACCTCGTCGGTCTCCGCAGCCGGTGCGGCGGACCCGGCCGCGGCGCCGGCAGGGGGCGCGTGTTCAGCGGCCCGTGGCGCGGCCACCGGCGCGCCGGCCTGCAGCAGACGCTCCGTTTCCCGCTTCAGCACGAGACCCGTCTGCTGCACGGCTGCGACCGACGTGCGCAACTCGTCCAGCGCGCCGTTGAACCGCTGCTCCCGAGCCTGCATGGCCTCCCACCGGCGGTGCAGCTCCTGCGAGACCGCGTCGATGCCGGCGGAGAGGCCGTTGATGACCTGCGCCTGCGTCTCGTCCCGGTCCTTCGTGTCGACGTACCCCGTGACCGTCTGGAGGTACACGATCAGACGGCCGTGGAAGACGGCCGTCAGCTCCATCTGGTCGCGGGCGAACGCCAGAGCGCTCGCGATGGACTCGCGGGTCGCCCGGTGGACTGGGATGTTCCGGTTCACGTGGTCGACGAGCGCGGAGTTGAACGCCTGCTGGCGCTCGAAGATCGGGCGGAGGAGCGGCCAGAACGCGCGTGCCACCCGTCCCTTCCAACCGCCGAGCTGGTCCAGCGCGCTCCCGGCGAGGATCTCCCATCGCTCGTTCAGCGGGGTGACCTGATGCTCGTCGAGGCCCGGCGGCGGATGAGGGACATCACGCAGCGGAGGCAGGGCCCGGTCCAGAGCCGTGAGGGCCTCATTGTAGCGACGATCGGCGTCCTCACGGTCCTTCCGGAGCTGGTCGATTTCGTCCGGGTTGAGCCTGCGCCACATGAACATCGTTCCACCCCTTCGCGCTCGCGGCGCACCCTACTCCCCGAGCCAGTCCACCGACGCGCCGGTCGCCCGACACAGAGCTCGCGCCGTCGCGGTGCCGTCCGCCCGCAGGTGCGCGGGCCATCGCTGCCGCGCCTCCTCCAGCCCGGGATCGGGTCCGGCCGCTGCGGCGTCGAGCGCCGTCTCGTAGTCGCGCGTCATCAGGTCGAGCGTTGCGTGCCGCTCCCAGTAGCGCCGCGCCGCCGCACCCAGCCGCGCCCTGAGCCGCGTGTCGGTGCCCAGCAGGCGCCACGCGCGGCGCAGCGTCGGGATTTCATCGACCAGATCGACCGACACGCACACGGGTTCGCCGCCGGAAGGCGAGGAGTCGAGCGTCTGCATCGAGCGCAGATCGAGGCTCGGCACGTCGGTCAGGTGAGCGAGGTCGCTGACGATCGTCGGACGGCCCGCCGCGAGGCACCGCAGCCACGCCGCTGACGTTTCGTGCGCGGTCGGCCAGCGCAGGTTCAGGCAAACGTCCACAGCCGCCAGGTACGCCGGCAGGTCCGCATCACTCACGTAGCCGGCGGTGACGAGGCGATCGGCGACGCCCAGCTCCCGGGCCTCCGCGAGCACGTCATAGTAGTCGGCGCGCTCGCCGACGACGAGGAGGCGGAGGTCGGGCAGTTCGCGCGCCATCTGGGCGAGCGCGATCATGACGGGCGTCAGGCGCTTCTCCGGCGTGACACGGCCGAACGACCCGAAGACGACGGCCTGGTCCGGAATCCCGAGTTGGTGGCGGATGTCAGCCGGCGACGGTGCCGGCACCGCCAGGGGATCGGCGACGCCCTGCGCGACGCGCAGGCAGCGGCACCCAGGGCAGGCCGATTCCACCTCGCGCACCAGGTACGGGGCGTGGACGGCGAGACAGGCGGCGGCCTCGACCGCGATGCGCAGCAGCGGCCAGAGGTAGTAGAGCGAGCCCCCCAACCCGGCGACGACCAGCGTGGCGACGTCCGCCGGCACCTCCGCGTGGCAGTAGGCGAACTCCGCCCGGTACTCGGACTCCCGGAACCGCCGGAGCAGGCCTCTGGCCCGCGACTGGTGCAATTGCGCGTCGTGCAGCGTCACGAGGCCCGGATAGCGGACCAGGTAGGGCCACATGTAGTCGTGGCAGATGTCGTTCCCGAGCTGGTAGACCGTGACGTCGTAGGGCTGCCGGGCGTGCCGCCACGGATAGTCGTGGGCCCCGAGGATGCGGACGCCCTCGATGGGGCGCGCGGCGCCCGCCCCGTCGCCGCCATCGCCATCATCGACGAAGACGTCGATGAGGTGCGCGGCCGCCAGGCGCGGAAGCAGTTCCGCGCTGTACGCCGCGATGCCCGATCGGTGCGGCGGCAGGGGACTGAACCAGGCGAGGCGCATCGGCTCCCACGGTACCACAGCCCGCCCGGGCCCGCCCCACCAGTCCCAGGGGTCCGGGTCAACTCCCGAATCGAGCCCATCGACGTCGCTCGGGGCGGCCTGAGCGAGCGATGGCGAGTCGAAGGGCCGACCCCGGATCCCGGATCCCGGATCGACTCCGTACTCCCGACTCCCGAATCCCGGCCCTTGCCTTCCCGGTCCCCGGTCCCCGATCCCCGTTCTTCCGCCTTGCCCCCCCTCCCCCTCGTCCGCTAGCATGAAGGACCATCATGCAGGGATGGCTCTTCATCGTCCTCCTCGCCCTGTTGGGCATCGCGTTCGGGCTCGGGTCGATCCTCTTCGCCAAGCTGGTCGGGCCGCGCAAGCCCAGCGCCATCAAGGACGCGCCCTACGAGTGCGGCGTGCCCCCCGTCGGGGACGCCCGGGAGCGCCAGTCGGTGAAGTTCTACCTGGTGGCGATGATCTTCCTGCTGTTCGACATCGAGGTCGCCTTCCTCTACCCGTGGGCCATGGCGCTGCGTGACCTGCGGTGGCTCGGCGTCGTCCAGGTGCTGGTGTTCTTCGCGATCCTGGCGGCTGGCTACATCTACGTGTGGAGGAAGGGCGCGCTGAATTGGGACCGGGCCTGAGCGGCGCCGCCGTTCACGCCCGTTAGCCTGGAGAACGGCCGGTCAGCCGGGCGCGCGAGGACCACCCCGCGGCCGGCGCCGGCGGACAACCCACATGGCCAATGAGCTGGAGATTCCGGTCCTGACCACCACCGTCGAGAAGGTGGTCCAGTGGGCGCGGCGCTCGTCGCTGTGGCCCGTGACCTTCGGTCTGGCCTGCTGCGCCATCGAGATGATGTCGATGGGCGCGTCGCGCTACGACATCGCGCGGTTCGGGGCCGAGGTCTTCAGGGCGTCGCCCCGGCAGGCGGATCTCATGATCGTCGCCGGGCGCGTATCGCGGAAGATGGCGCCCGTTCTGCGCCGCATCTACGACCAGATGCCCGAGCCGAAGTGGGTCATCTCGATGGGCGCCTGCGCGTCGGCCGGTGGCGTGTTCGACAACTACGCGATCGTGCAGGGCGTCGACCAAGTCGTGCCGGTGGACGTGTTCGTGCCCGGGTGTCCCCCTCGTCCCGAGGCCCTCATCTACGGGATTGTCCAGCTCCAGCGGAAGATCGACGAGCAGCGATCGTTCCGCAGCTAGGCCGGAGCCGAGCACTATGGACGCAGCCAGCATTGCGACAGCCCTGAACGCCCTCGTGCCGGGCGCCTCGGTCGAACCTCTCGGGCACGCCGACCAGCCCACGATTGCGGTCGCCGCCGCGCGGTGGCCGGAAGTGGCGCTGGCCCTTCGGGACCACGCCGACCTGGCGTTCCTGGTCCTGACCGACATCGTCGGCGTGGACGTGCTGCCGAAGGAACCCCGCTTCGAGGTCAACTATCATCTCGTGGCGCCGGACCGGGCCGCGAGGCTGCGCGTGAAAGTCCTGGCCGACGGAGGCGATCCCCACCTGCCGACGGTCACGGGCGTCTGGCCTTCGGCGAACTTCCTGGAGCGCGAAGTCTGGGATCTGATGGGTGTCGTGTTCGACAGCCATCCCGACCTGCGGCGGCTCCTGACGCCAGAGGACTGGGAGGGCCATCCGCTGCGCAAGGACTACCCGGTCCAGATCAATCTCACCGTGAAGACGGATGAAGCCATCCAGCTCACGGCCGAGGAGTTCCGCGCGAACGTCCGTCGCGACCGCGCCATGCGGGAGGAGCAGGGCCGGTGAGCGACCGGGCCGCGATCGTGGTCGAGGCGCTCGAGGACGCCGCCCGGCTTCATGCCGAGTGCGTCACGGCAAGTGTCGCGGCAACGGCCGAGGCGGCCCGGGTCATGCTCGAGTCTCTGGATCGCGGTGGCAAGATCCTGGTCTTCGGCAACGGCGGCAGCGCGTCGGACGCCCAGCACTTTGCGGCCGAGCTAGTGGGGCGGTTCATGCGCGAGCGGCGCGCGCTGCCCTCCATCGCCCTGACGACGGACACGAGCATCCTGACGGCGCTGGCCAACGACTACGCGTTCGAAAAGGTGTTCGCCCGTCAGGTCGAGGCGCTCGGGCGGCCGGGCGACGTCGTGCTCGGGATTTCGACGAGCGGAGAGTCGCCGAACGTGCTGGCGGGGTTCGGGGCCGCGCGCGCGGGCGGCCTGGCGATCGTCGCCCTGACCGGTCGCGACGGCGGGCCCGTGGGCCGGGCGGCCGACGTCCACATCAACGTGCCGTCGCCGTCGACGGCGCGCGTGCAGGAAGTGCACCGGACGCTGCTGCACGCGATCTGCGAGCTGATCGAACGGGAGTGTCATGCCTGAGCTGCGCACCGAGACGATGACCGTCAACATGGGGCCGCAGCACCCGAGCACCCACGGCGTGCTCCGCCTCGTGCTCGAGCTGGACGGCGAGACGATTGTCTCGGCCAGCCCCACCATCGGCTACCTGCATACCGGGATCGAGAAGACCGCCGAGCAGAAGAAGTGGCAGCAGGTCATCCCGCTCGTCGAGCGGATGGATTACCTCAGCTCGCACTCGAACACCCTGGGGTTCGTGCTCTCGGTGGAGAAGCTGCTCGGCTGCGAGGTCCCCGACCGGGTGAAGTGGATCCGGATGCTGCTCGTCGAGCTGCAGCGCCTGAACAGCCACCTCGTCTGGCTCGGCACGCACGCGATGGACATCGGCGCGCTGACCGTCATGCTCTATTGCTGGCGGGAGCGCGAGCTCATTCTCAACATCAACGAGCTGATTGCCGGGTTCCGGATGTTTCCGAGCTACATCCGCGTCGGCGGCCTGCGCGAGGACCTCCCGCGCGGGTTCCACGAGGCGGTCCGCGCCCTGCTCGACCGGATGCCGGCGAAATTCGATCAGTACGAGGATCTCCTGACGAAGAACGAGATCTGGGTTCGGCGCACGCGCGGCGTCGGCGTCATGAAGAAGGCCGACACCTACGCGTACGGCCTCGTCGGTCCCATTGCCCGCGCCGCCGGTTCCACGTACGACGTGCGCAAGGCGTTTCCGTACGGCGGATACGACACCGTCGACTTCGACGTGCCGATCGGGGCGAACGGGGATGTCTTCGACCGGTATCTGGTCCGCCTGGAGGAGATGCGGCAGAGCGTGCGCATCTGCAACCAGGTGTTCGAGCGGATCGACCGGACGGGCGTGTGGGCGATTGACGACCCGACGATCACGCCACCGCCGAAGGACAAGGTCTACACGGAGATGGAAGCGCTGATCCAGCACTTCCTGATCTATTCTCAGGGCTTCACCGTCCCGGCCGGCGAGGCGTACGTGCCCGTCGAAGGCCCCCGCGGCGAGCACGGCTGCCACGTCGTCTCCGACGGCGGAAACCGCCCGTGGCGGATTAAGATGCGCGCCCCGTCGCTGCTCGCCTGCCAGGCCGTGGAGCCCATGATCAAGGGGTCGTTGATAGCCGACGTGGTCGCCGTGATCGGGTCGATCGACGTCGTGATGGGGGACGTGGACCGGTGACTTTCCACCCCAAAATGCCGTACGAGACGGGGCTCCACAAGTCCGAGCGCCAGCTGCCGGATCCGGGGCGCCCGTTCGCCTTCACGCCGGAGCGCCGCGCGCGCCTCGAGGCGATTGCCGCCCACTACCCGCCCGAGCGCCGGCAGTCGGCGCTCCTGCCGGCGCTGTATCTGGTGCAGGAGCAGCAGGGGCACGTGACGGTGGCCGCCATGGAGCACGTCGCGCAGGTCATCGGCGTGACGCCGGCCCAGGTCGAGGACGTCGCGACGTACTACGCGATGTTCTACACCCAGCCCGTCGGGAGGTACGTGCTGCAGGTATGCCGGACGCTGTCGTGCGCGCTCAACGGCGCGGAGCGGGTGACCGAGGAGCTGTCGAAGAAGCTCGGGATCAAGCCCGGCGAGACGGACCCGACCGGGACGTTCACGCTGCTTGAGGTCGAGTGCCTCGGCGCGTGCGACCGGGCGCCGGTGGTCCAGGTGAACGAGCATTGGCACGAGTGTGTGGCCCCGGGCGACGCCACGAAGCTGGTCGACGACCTGCGCGAGAAAGGTCTCGCGGCGCTGAGCGGGTGTCATTTGTGTGTGGAGAAGCGTACGTAACGTGGCAGAAGACAGAAGACAGAATACAGAAGACAGAATGGGCCGGGTGCCCGCCCGCGGCGGGCCCCACGCGCGTCAGGACCTCCGCCGAGTGAACCCCGGACGGTGTGACTCGTGCGGTGCTTCTGTCTCCTGTCTCCTGTCTTCTGTCTTCTGACAAGCATCATGGATCCTGTCCTCACCTCCTTCATTCGCGAGCCGCAGAGCTACTCTCTCGACGTGTCGCTGCGCCATGGAGCCTACGAGGGCCTCAGAAAGGCCCTGTCGATGGCGCCCGGCGACGTCATCGAGACCGTGAAGCAGTCGGGTCTGCGCGGCCGCGGCGGCGCCGGCTTCCCCACGGGGATGAAGTGGGGCTTCGTGCCCAAGGACTCGCCCAAGCCGAAGTACGTCTGCTGCAACGCCGACGAGAGCGAGCCCGGGACCTTCAAGGACCACGTCCTGATGGAGCGCAACCCCCACCTGGTGCTCGAAGGCGTCGCGATCGCTTGCTACGCCATCGGCGCAAAGGTCGGGTACATCTACATCCGCGGCGAGTTCTTCCACGTGTCCGAGGTGCTGGAGTCGGCGATTGCCGAAGCGCGGGCGCAGGGCTACCTCGGCCGGAACATCCTGGGCAGCGGCTTCGATTGCGAGATCCACGTGCATCGCGGCGCCGGGGCGTACGAGGCCGGCGAGGAGTCCGCGCTGCTCGAGTCGCTGGAAGGCAAGCGGGCCCAGCCGCGGCTGCGCCCGCCGTTCCCGGCCGTCGTCGGCCTCTACGGGTGCCCGACGATCATCAACAACGTCGAGACGCTCGCGAACGTGCCCCACATCATGACCCGGGGGGCGGAGTGGTTCGCGAGCCTCGGGCCCGAGAAGAACGGCGGCCCCAAGCTCTACTGCATCAGCGGCCACGTCGTCAGGCCCGGCGTCTACGAGGCGTCGATGCACACGACGCTGCGCGAGCTGATCTACGACTGCGCCGGCGGGATCCGCGACGGCCGGCAGCTCAAGGCCGTGATTCCCGGCGGATCGTCGACGCCCGTGCTGCTGCCCGACGCCATCGACGTCCCCGCGAGCTTCGACGGCGTGGCGAAGGCCGGGTCGATGCTCGGATCCGCGGCGATGATCGTCATGGACGACAGCACCTGCATGGTGTGGGCCGCGGAGAACCTGATTCACTTCTACCGGCACGAGTCCTGCGGCAAGTGCACGCCCTGCCGCGAGGGCGCCGACTGGATGCTGAAGATCCTGCAGAAGATCGAGCGCGGCGAGGGTGAGATGCGGGACCTCGATCTGCTGCACAGCGTGGCGTCGAACATCAACGGCAAGACCCTGTGTCCGTTCGGGGATGCCGAGGTGGCCCCGGTGCTGAGCACGCTGCAGCACTTCCGCCACGAGTACGAGGCGCACATCCGCGAGGGGCGATGTCCGCTGCCCGCGCCGTGGCGCGCGTCCGGGCACCGGCACTGAGGGAGAGGGAGGCATGCTGCCGCTGATCGTGGGTCAATTCGGGATCCTCTTCCTGGCCTTCGTGGCCCTGCTTACATCCGCCGCCGTTATGGTGTACGCGGAGCGCAAGGTGGCCGCGGCCGTGCAGCAGCGGTTCGGCCCGTACCGCGTGGGGCCCAAGGGCACCCTGCAGCCGGTGGCCGACGTCGTCAAGCTGCTCTTCAAGGAGACGCTGCGCCCGGCCGCCGCCGACAAGTGGATCTTCATGATCGCGCCGGTCATCTCGGCCACGGCGGCCTTCGCGGCGTTCGCCGTGGTGCCATTCGGCGCCGAGACGACATTCTTCGGCCTGATTGAAGAGCCCGTGCGCCTGCAGGTGGCCGACGTCAACGTCGCCATTCTCGTGGTGTTCGCCATCGCGTCGGTGAGCATCTACGGCATCGTGCTGGCCGGGTGGGCCTCCAACAGCAAGTACTCGCTGCTCGGCTCGCTCCGCTCGGCGTCGCAGATGATCAGCTACGAGCTGTCGTACGGCCTGTCGCTGGCGGCCGTGCTGATCGTCGCCAACGACCTGTCGCTGACGCGCATCGTCGAGGCCCAGGGGGGGTACTGGTTCGGGGTCATCCCGAAGTGGTTCGTCTTCCTGCAGCCGCTGGGCTTCGCCATCTACATGATCGCCGGCGTGGCCGAGACCAACCGCGCTCCGTTCGACTTCCCCGAGGCCGAGCAGGAGCTGGTAGCCGGCTACCACACCGAGTACAGCAGCATGTCCTTCGCGATGTTCTTCCTCGCGGAGTACATCAACATGGTGACCGTCTGCGCCGTCGCGACGAACCTGTTTCTGGGCGGCTGGCAGGGGCCGTTCCTGCCCGAGTCGATGGGCTGGATCTGGTTCCTGGTGAAGACGGGGGCCCTGCTGTTCTTCTACCTCTGGATGCGCTGGACGCTGCCGCGTCTGCGCTACGACCAGCTGATGGCATTCGGCTGGAAGGTGCTGCTGCCGCTGGCGGCGCTGAACCTGCTCGTGACGGGCGCGGGGGTGGTCTACTTTGGGAACTGAATACCTGCTCTTCTACGGGCTGGCGGCCCTGGCCGTCCTCGCCTCGGTGATGGTCGTCGCCAGGCCCAACCCGATGCACAGCGTGCTGATGCTGATCGTGTCGTTCGCGGCGCTCGCCGGGCTCTACATCCAGCTCCACGCGCCGTTCGCCGCCGTGATCCAGATCATCATCTACGCCGGCGCCATCATGGTCCTCTTCCTGTTCGTCGTCATGCTGCTGAACGCGCGGCAGGAGGAGACGCCCGCCCCGGGCACGCTCGCGGTGCGAGGCCCCCTGCGCGCGGGAGCGCTGCTGGCAGCCGTGCTCGTGGCCGAGCTGGCCTGGGCCCTCCGGTCCGCGCAGGGCACCGGGGACGGCCTGCTGGCGGGCGGGACCGGCGCCGATCCAGCCCAGCTCGGGTCCGTGCGCGAGCTGGGGCGCGTGCTGTTCACGGACTACATGTTCGCCTTCGAAGTGACCTCCATCCTGATCATCGTCGCCATGGTGGGCGCGGTGGTCCTGGCCAAGCGGGAGCTGTAGCGACATGGTGCCGCTCGACCACTACCTGGCGCTCTCGGGGGTCCTCTTCGCCATCGGCGTCGCGGGCGTCTTCCTGAGACGCAACCTGATTACCATCCTGCTGTCGATCGAGGTGATGCTGAACGCCGCGAACCTGGCGTTCATCGCCTTCGGGCGGACCCTCGGTTCGGTCGACGGCCAGATCATCATGTTCTTCATCGTGACCGTGGCCGCCGCCGAGGCGGCGGTGGGGCTCGCGATCGTGATTGCGCTCTTCAGGCACCGCGAATCGCTGAACCCCGACATGTTCACGGGCCTGAAGTGGTGAGGACGTCCGTGCTGTTCCTCATTCCCCTGCTGCCGTTCCTCGGGTTCCTGATCAACGCCTCGTTCGGCCGGCGCATCTCGAAGAGCGCCGCCGGCGCCGTGGCCTGCCTGGCCATGGCGGGCTCGTTCGTCATCTCGGCCTGGATGGCCTGGGCGCTCGTCGCGCTGCCCGCCGCGGACCGCGGCATCGTCCAGCGCGTGGCGCCGTGGATCGAGTCGGGCGAGCTGAGCATCCCGCTGACGCTGCGCCTCGACCCGCTCGCCGCGGTGATGATCCTCGTCGTCAGCGGCGTCGGGTTCCTGATCCACGTGTACTCGACGGCCTACATGCACGAGGAGACCGACAGCGAGTACGCGCGGTACTTCTCGTACCTGAACCTGTTCGCCTCGTTCATGCTCGTGCTGGTGCTCGGCGCGAACTTCCCGGTCATGTTCGTCGGGTGGGAGGGCGTCGGCCTCTGCTCGTACCTGCTGAT
>CAYZYG010000130.1:0-12015 GCA_964481395.1 uncultured Vicinamibacterales bacterium | reverse complement strand
GGAGGAAGCCCATCATGACGCACCGCAGCTTCGCGTCCGCCATCGGGATCGTGCTGATTCTGGGGTCCGTCGCCGCCTGCACGTCCGGCAGCGAGGAAGCCGCGACGGCCGATGCGCCGAAGACCGCCACCATCGCTGTCGCTCAGCTCATCGAGGCCGGCAAGCCGCCCGTCGAGATCGGGAACCTCATCCGGGGGATCAGTCCGGTGATGCCCACGTTCTCCGTCAGTGTGGCCAACGTGTCCGACGCGCCGGTGAAGCTCATCAAAGGCACCGTGGTCTTCTTCGACGAGGATGGCAAGTGCCTGCCGGACACGATCGCCGAATCCGGCTACACGGACCTGTCGCCGATCGCGCCCGGCGCGACGATCACGCTCCAGATGATGGTCCAGAACGAGAAGGCCAGTTCCGGGAAGTGGATCCTCAAAGAGGTCATCTACGAGCAGCCGAACCCGCTCGGCGCGACGTACGGGACTCTGCCGCACTCGTGGACGAATCCGACGTTCGAGGCCGAACTGGCGGCCGAGACGAGCAAGTAGCGGGGTGGTTCGTTCCGACGCGAGGATCGGGCCCGCGCCCTCGCCGGGCGCAGGCCCGCCCTCACGATCTGCGTGCCGACGGGCTACTTCGCGCTCTTCGGCACGGTCACCGTCACGGTGCTCGTCGTCGTGTTTCCCGCCGCGTCCGTGCAGGCGAGCGTCACGGTATACACGCGACCCGCGCCCATTCCCGCTCGCTCCGCGCGCAGCAGCAGCGTCAGCGGCCCGGTTACTTGCCAGTCCGGCGTCATGTCTCCGTCTCCAAGGCCGTTCACCGGCTCGTTGCTCGCCACGTCGACGATCAGGCAGTCGGCCGTGCCGCAGGCATCGAGCGCAGTGATCGCCACCGTGACCGGCACCATCTTGTGGTTCGGCGGCCAGAACGCCGCCGGCGATACCGACAGCGCCGTCACCTCGGGCGGCGTGGTATCGACGACCGTCACCGTCATCGTGTCCGTCGACGTGCCGCCGTTCCCGTCATCGACCGTCAGCGTGATTGCGTGAACCCCGAGGGCGAGGGACACTACCGGCGCGACGCCGGTGACCTCGCCGAAGGGTCCGTTCCACGTGTAAATCAGCGCATCGTCGTCCGGGTCGGACGACGCCGAGCCGTCCAGCGTGACCGGCGCCACGCATCCAGATCCGACCGACACCGCCTGGTCCGCCCCGGCGTCCGCGACCGGCGGCCGGTTCAGGCCGTAGTGCAGCAGCATCATGTCCGGCTGGCCCACGAGGTTGCCCTCGGGCGACGCGAACGAGCGCGACTCGCCAGCCACGAACAGATCGTGGCCATCGGTCGCGATCCCATTGGCGACGTCCATCAGCGGGCCGCCGTAGAGGGAGGTGCTCAGCGTGGCGCCCGACCCCGGGTCTATTTCGACCAGCACCGCGTCCTCCTCACCGGCGCCGGCGCCTCGCGTGTAGCCGACCGCGAAGAGGCGGTTGCCAACCGCGACGATGCCCTTGAGGACGTCCTCGGCCGCTGGCCAGCCCGTAACCCGGCTCCACAGCAGGGTGCCGTCTGCGGCGAACTTCTCGACGAGGAAGTCGCGCCGCGTGCGGTCGCCCCAGTACGAACCTGTGGCACCTACCGCGTAAATCTCGCCGCCGAGCCCGGTCACGCCGTAGAAGTCGCCGAGGAACGGCCGGTCGATCTGCCCCAAGATCGAGAGCCCCGGGCCGTACTTCACCAGCAGCGGGTGGTGGCTGTCGTAGAACGGGTACGGGTAGGGGGCCTCGATCCGGCCGACGGCGTAGACGTGGCCGTCCTCGACGGCTACGCCCGCGAAGTTACTGTGGCCGACTCCGCAGTACGTGCAGTCGCTGCCAGGCTCGAGCGCCCGTGCCAGCAGCGTCCCTGCGGCGTCGTACTTGTAGATGCCGTATGACGCCCATCCCCACCCGCGGGTTTCGCCGCCGCCGACGGCGTAGATGACCGGGAGGCCGGCTTCGAGTGCCGACGTCACCCCGGAGAATTGCTCACCGCCGCGGTAGTAGAACATGTTGGTGCTCTGGCAGCTCGAGAAGCCCCCGAACGCGCCGAAGAACCCGAGCATGGCCTTGCCTTCGGTGTCTCCCCAGCCATCGACCGCCCCGCACGCAGGCGGCTGGGCGCCGCCGACGGCCGCCATGACCGTCCCGGCCGAGGCGATGCCCCTGATGGTCGTGTAGTTCGACGCGAGGACCTGTGAGACGACGAGAGGCGTCGGCGAGGGCGGAATGGGGTACCACACCGCGAGGCCGATCAACTCACTGTTCGCCGAGCCGCCCAGCACAACCTGGCCGTCGACGACGGCGACGGAGGAAGCGCTCTGAATACCCGCCCCGCCGTGGAACACCGCCTGCCTCAACGCCGGCGGCGACTGCGCGGCGCTCCCCGGCGCCAGCGCGAGCACGAGCAGCAGGGCCGTCGCCCACGCTGCCGTCGGACACACATGGTGTCGTCGTTGCGCGTGAATCCCCACGAGTCTCCTCCTCGTGAACCTATCCCGGAGTGTCAGGGGCGCGAGTGGAACACGGGCCGGCACGCCGGGGGGCGCCCGAGCGAAGACGCAGCCCGAAGCGCGCGCGGTGAGGCCATCGACGGCGTCCGCAACGACGCTGTCAACGGCGCCAGCGGTGACGATGGAGAAATGCGGGAATTGGAGATACAGCCGCCCCGAGCGGACGGGGATTGGCCGCCGCCAGCGCCGACCCCTGGTGCGAGGACGCATCGTGCCCGTCCTTCGGGTCGCTACGTGCCGCGTGGCGACGGCTGACAGTGTAGCACCGCGCGGGATGCGCGCGACCTGCTTTCTGCCGGACCCCTTCCCCCGCGGTTCCCGCGGCGGCAACCTCTGGAGCGGCAGCGAGACCGGGATCCCGGGACCAGACCCCGGGACCGATCTGACTGGGTGATCGGCCTTGGTGACCCGCCCGCCCGCCCCAGGCCCGCGCGGTAGTGGTAGAATCCCCGCGGTCCCCTTTGCGCGTCCACCAGAGGAAGCCGCGATGGCCTTGTCGCCGGCGGCGGATGTCACCCGAGTGCGACACGCCTCGAGGGCGGGCGCATGACCTCCGATCGCCGACGCCAGATGGACGCGCTGGTGGAGGGCGCGGTCGCGCGGGCCGAGGGCGAGCGCGCGGCGTACCTCGACGCGGCGTGCGGCGAGGACGCGGAGTTGCGCCGCGACGTCGAGTCGCTGGTGGCAGGGCAGAGCGAAGCGGCGCGCCTGCTCGAATTGCCCCCCTGGTACGCGATCGCCCGAACGCCCACACCGGGCGCGTCCCCGGGCTCGTCCGAGAAGCCGCCGGCCATCGACGCAGACTCAATCCATCGGGTCGCGGACGCACCCGACGGACGGGGCATGGGAACGCCCGCCAGTCAGGACCGATCGCCGGGAGCGGCAGGGCCCGCCATATCGCTCGGGACACACGCCGTCGCCCTGGCCGCCAGCGCGAAAGTGCTGGTCGCGGCACTGGCGTTCGCCGTCGGTCGGGCCACCGGTGTCGCCGCCGCCGCCTACCTACCCCCCTGGGTCACCGTTTCGCTCGTCGCCGGCTACGCCGGCATCGCCGGGCTGCTGCTCGCCGGCGGCACCGATGCCCGGGCGCGGACGTTCGGCGCGTTCCTCCTCCTCGTCGCCTCGGCCTTCGCCGATCCGCTCCTGCGCGGCGGCCACGCGCTGGGCGGCGCCGCCGCCGTCGCGGCCCACGTGCACCTCGACGTCCTGCTCCCCTTCTTCCTGTGGACGTTCGCCCGCGAGTTCCCCGCGACCGCGAACGCGGGCCGCAGCGCCGACCTGGCCCGACGCATGGCCGGCGCGTCGCTCGCCGCCGGACTCGTCCTCGCCGCGGCCAACGTGGCCTACGACCTGCACGTCCCCCCGGCGCCGCACGCGGGCCGGGACCTGCTCAGGCTCGTCTCGCGCCACAACACGGGCGGGCTCTACTGGCCCGTGCTCCTCATCGCGATGATCCCCGTCGCGCCGGTACTGGTGATGCGGACGCGCGGCGCCAGCGCGGCCGAACGGCGCCGCGTCGCGATCTTCGTCGCCTCGGTGCTCGCCGGCCTGCTCCCGATCTCCATCGACGTCGTCCTCAGGGCCACGAGCCCCGCGTGGGCCTCCATCGTGACTGGTCCGACGGCGGGCTGGGCCGTCACGGTCCTCGTGGTCGCGGCGCTGCTGTCGGTGCCCGCCACCACCGCCTACGCCGTCCTCGTCGATCGCGTGATCGACATCCGCGACCTCATCCGGACGGCGCTCCAGTACGCCCTGGCGCGCTACTCGGTGCTCGCCCTCGTGAGTCTGCCGTTCGTCTGGCTGGGGTGGCTCGTCTGGTCCAACCGCCAGGAGACGATCCGCGATCTGCTGGCCGGGCCGGCGGGGCTCCTGCTGCTCGCCAGCGCGGGACTCGGCGTCGTGACCGTCCTCCTGCGGACGCGCGTGCTGGCCGCGATCGATCAGCGCTTCTTCCGCGAACACTACGACGCGCAGCAGATTCTCACGAGCCTCGTCGGCGCGGCCCGCAAAGCCGACTCGAGCACGAAGCTCGCGGAGCTGCTCGGCTCGGAGATCGACCGCGCGCTCCACGTGGAGCGCGCCGTGGTGCTGATCCGCGACGCCGCCCACGCCCGCTTCGTCGCGGGCGACGGATCGGTACGGCCGCTCCCGGAGGACACGCTGCTGGTGCGACTCGCCTCCGGCTCGGACGAACCGCTGGCCGTCGGCGCCCGCGCTCCAGGATCGCCGTACCCGCGGCTCGGGGAGGACGAGCGGCAGTGGCTCGCCGAGGGCCCGTTCGAACTGGCCGTGCCGCTGCGCGGCGGCGACGGCGATGTCATCGGTCTGCTCGCGCTCGGCCCGAAAAAGAGCCGCCTGCCCTACACGCCGCAGGACCGACGGCTGCTGGCCGCCATCGGCGCGTCGGGCGGCATCTGCCTCGACAGCCGACGCGCGCGCGACACGCCGGCTCGGGCAGGCGCCGACGCGGCCGGGGCAGCGACCGGCACCGGCGATCCGCCAGCCGTCGAGTGCTGCCGGTGCGGCCAGGTGTTTCCCGATCCGCGCGACACGTGCGCCTGCGGCGCGCCCGTGACCCAGGCCGTCGTGCCCGGCGTCGTCGCCGGCAAGTTCCGCGTCCGGCGCCGCATCGGGTCGGGCGGGATGGGCGTGGTGTATCAGGCCGAGGATGTCGACTTGCAGCGGACCGTCGCCATCAAGACGCTGCCGAGGGTCGAACCCGCGAAGGTCGCCCGCTTGAGGCGCGAGGCCCAGAGCATGGCGCGCGTGACGCATCCGAATCTCGAGATCATCTACGGCCTCGAAACGTGGCGCGACCGTCCCGTCCTCGTCGTCGAGTACCTCCCGGGCGGCACGCTCGGCCGAAGGGTCGCCGGCGGCCGGCTCGAGCCCGCCGACGTCATCGCGCTGGGCTTCTCGCTGACCGATGCCCTGCAGGCCGTGCACGCCGCAGGGCTGCTGCATCGCGACGTCAAGCCCAGCAACATCGGGTTCGCCGCCGACGGCACGGTCAAGCTGCTCGACTTCGGCATCGCCAAGCTGGTGGCCGGCGACGGCGACCCGACCACCGGATCGCCGGATCCCGTGCCCCCGCCGGATGCCACGCCCACCACCGACATCGTCGGCACACCCGCCTACATGGCGCCAGAAGCCATCAGGCGCGAATCGCCGGGACCTTCGTTCGACCTGTGGGGCCTCGCCGTCGTCCTGTTCGAGGCCTGCACCGGCGTCCATCCGTTCACCGCGTCGTCCGTGTTCGCCACCGTGGCGCGCGTCCTCTCCGGCACGATCCCCGATCCGCGGGATCACGTGCCGGACTCCCCGCCCTCGTGCGCGGAGTTCTTCCGCGCCGTCCTGGCGCCCGATCGCCACCGCCGGCCGCAGAGCGCCAGCGAGTTCAGAGCCTGCCTTGCGGCCTGGTCGCAGGCCGCGGGCGGACCGCACCGCCCGCCGATGTCGTCGCCGTAGTCGGGTGCCGTCCGGCGCCGCACGCGCCGAACAAGGAGGAAGGGTCATGGCCAAGAAGACCGCGAAGAAGTCGAAGAAGAAGTCCAAGGCGCCGACACAGGTGGAGATCCGCCGCGTCTTCAGCGAGTGCGCCTTCACCATCGGCCAGGGCGTGGAGGCGCAGGCGGCGGCGAGCGGATGCCGGTTCTCGCTGGCGTCCGATGCCGTGCGCTACTGGGCCGATCGGTACTGGAAGACGGTGCCGAAAGGCATGAAGAAGGCGCCGTGGCGGGCGGCGAAGAGGATCGTGCTCGTCCAAGCCCGGCAGCTCGGCGTCGAGGCCGCGAAGGCGGCTCTCGCCAAGGCCGCCCAGGGCGCGACAGAGATCGTCGTGTCCGCGGCCGACGTGAAAGCGGCGTCCGCGATCGTCGAACACGAGCCGGCGTGCGTGGAAGCGGCCGGCAGCGGCGCCGGCGTGTACTGCGAGGCGGTCTGACGCGCGGGGCGCGCACGGGAACTGCCGCCATGTCACTGCAGGATTTCGACGTCTCGACGCCGGTCCGCCGGCACTACCAGGACGTCTTCGATTACTGTGGCGCGGCCTGCGCCCAGATGGCTATCGCCGCCCACCAGTCGCAGATCGTGGACCAGGACGTCCTCTACAACGCCGTCGCGTCGCCGCCGCCGTGGCTGACGTCGCCGGACGATCTCGCCGCGACGCTCTCGCAGTACTTCAGGCCGCCGTACGAGGTCGTGAGCCACGCGCGCTCGCGGGTCTGGGTCATGCGGCGTATCGCGTGGAGCATGTGCCGCCATGGGCACGCGGCGATGGCGCTCGTCCTCGATGGCGGCCACTGGGTCGTCATCGAAGGCCTCCTCGGCACGGTGGACGATGAGGCGGGGCCGGAGTACCAGCCCGTCATCACCGACATCATCGTCTCGGACCCCGCGCCGGATCTCGTGAACCAGCGCGAAGCCCTCTACGTGGTCGCGCCCACGCCGCCGCCGCACGACGCCGCGGATCTCTGCGGGTCGGCCACGTTCGAGGAAGAGTCGTATTCGGCGGCCGGATGGGCGCAGACGTTCACGCGGTGCGACGTCGCCGGCCAGTGGCACACGCACTGGGTGGCCGTGTGCGTCCCGCAGGAGAAGCCCGTGCTCGCGCCCTCGTCTGCCGCGTCGGCTGGCGGCGCCGGGGGCGTTCCTCCCGGTGCGTTCGAGATGCGGCGGCCCGCGGCCGGTCCCTGGAACGCCGACCGGCTGATGGATGTGGCGAAGCTGGGCCTGCGCGCGTCGGGGCTTCGCCTGCGGCCGGCGTGGATGGAGGCCGTCGCGGCCGTGACCAGGTGCTCCGTGCGGCTCGTGCGGCATCTCGATCGCGGTGACGCGTACTATCTGCTCGTGCTCGCCGACGACGACGGGCGCGGCCGGCTGATCGTCCGGCTCGATGCCGGGACCATGCAGGTGCTGCACGCCGTGCGGGGCCCCTCGCCGACGTACGTCAACCAGTTGGTGAAGCTGCCGGACACGGACCGGCTCGTCTGGAAGGCGTGCGCCGAGACCCGCTCGCCGCTTTTTCCGCTCGTGGAAGTGGACGGCGGCGCCCCGTCCGGCTACCGGCTGCTGAGCGGCCGGATCGTGCCGCGCCTCACGCCGCTCCGCCGAGTCACGCCCCAGTAGCGGTGCCGTGGTGACCCGGGCGCGCACGGGTTCGACACCCGTGCCGCGCCCGGCCGGAGCCGGCGGCCGGAAAACGACTCTTTCCGTTCCGGCGGGTCTCCAGAATGACGGCGCGATGGTTTCTTCGCCAACCGTGCGCCCGCCTTGTCAAACATGTTTGACATCCCGCTCCAGTCGCGCTAATGTAAAACATGTTAGACATACCCAGCCGACGCGGCGGGGCGCGATTGCGAAGTGGTTCGAGTCACATCTGCGCATCGAAGGACTCAGGAGCGGGAGACCCATGGCCAGAGCCGAACAGTATTCCTGGGCGTCACTCGTGGCGCTCGTCGTCATCTTCGGATGGTTCCAGATGCGCATGCTCGACGGATGGGCCATCGTCGATCAGCCGGCCACGACGCTGTTCGGCATCTACCTCGGCGTGATTGTGGCGGCGACGGTCGCCGAGATCGCGATCGCCGGCGTGCTCAGGCTCCTGTCGCGCGGCCAGGCCATCGAGCGGGACGAGCGCGACCTGGCGATCGAGGCCCGGGCGAACCAGAACGAGCGAATCTTCATCATCGCGGCCGTGAACGTGCTCGTCTGGCAGATCCTCTGGGAAGGGATGTGGGCGGCGCACGCCCGGCCGCCCATCGACTTCACCCGCCTGCCGGCGCTCTTCTTCGTCCTGTTCGCGCTGCTCTTCGGCGGTGAGCTCGTGAAACGCGTGTCGACGATCTGGATGTATCGCGCCCAATCCGCTCGCGGCTGAGCCGAAACACCATGACCATCGGCAAAGGGCGCGTGCGCAACTCGATCCGGGACTACCGGCAGAAGGCCGGCCTGACGCAGGCTGAGCTGGCCGAGCGCGTCGGCGCCACGCGTCAGACGATCATCGCCATCGAGGCCGAGAAGTACGCGCCGTCGCTCGAGCTCGCGTTCCGGATCGCACGCGCCTTCGGGGCCCCGTTCGAAGAGGTGTTCGACTTCCGGGAGGATCCCCGGTAGACGGGCGCGTCGGCGGTGGCGCGACGGCCCGAAACGCGACGGCCCGGGTGCCTGCACTCGCCCTGGGCGGCGGGCGCAGGCGCCGGCTCCGACAATATGTGTCTTGACATTTAGTGTGTGAACACATATTATTGATGCATGCCCGGCGAGATTCTGGCCGAACTGAGGCAGGCGAAGCCCTACGGCAGCATCCGGCAGGAAGCGTACGTCGCCATCCTGCGCACGGCCGCCGTGCTGGCGCACGACTTCGAGGAGACGCTGAAGCCCTTCGGCCTGACGGGCACGCAGTACAACGTGCTTCGGATCCTGCGCGGCGCGGGGCCAGACGGGCTGTGCCGCCACGAGATTCGGGACCGCATGGTCACGACCGTGCCGGACGTCACCCGGCTGCTCGACCGGCTCGAACAGGCCGGGCTGATTACGCGGCACCGGGGCGTGGCGGATCGCCGTCAGATGACGACGCGCATTACCGAGAAGGGCTTGAAGCTGCTCGGCCGCGTCGAACAGCCCGTGATTCGTGCGCACGACGAGAAACTCGGGCATCTCGGCGATCGCGAGGTCGCGACCCTGGTGTCGCTCCTGGCGAAGGCCCGGCGGACGGCCTAGGCGAAAGCGCGCCTTTTTTTTCGGGCAATACGTGTTTACACACTAACTGTCACAACACTAATAGGAGATATCACCATGACCACCGCCACCGACACCATCGTCAAGACCCTGACCATCGACAAGGCCCATTCCGAGGCCGCGTTCCAGGTCCGTCACCTGCTGACCAGGGTCCGCGGGCGTTTCGCCGACTTCTCGGGCGCGATTCAGTTCGACGAGCAGGATCCCGAGCGCTCGACCGTCTCGCTGACCATTCAGGCCGCGAGCGTCGACACCAACGAGCCGAAGCGGGACGAGCACCTGCGCTCGGCCGACTTCTTCGAGGTCGAGACCTACCCCACCATCACGTTCTCGAGCACCCGCGTGTCGCGCAAGGCCGGCGAGCAGTTCGCGGTCGAGGGCGACCTCACGATCCACGGGGTGACGAAGCCCGTCACGCTCGACGTGGCGTACTTCGGCGCGGCGCGCGACCCCTGGGGCCGGGAGAAGTACGGGTTCGAGGCCGAGGTGACGCTCAATCGCAAGGACTTCGGACTCACGTGGAACGCCGCGCTCGAGACCGGCGGCTTCCTGGTCGGCGACGAGGTGAAGGTCACCTTCAGCGTGCAGGCTGCGTAAGGCGCCGAGATCCACCAAGGACAACGAATGGGGACTGGGGACATCCATATCTGGCCCCCGGTCCCCGGTCCCTGTCCTCTGGCACGCTTCCCGCATTTTCTCCCGCAGCCGACACCTGGGACCGGCGTCAGGCTGTGCAACCCTGTGCAGGGCCGTGCAGATCCTGTTGAACTCGACTGGCCAACGGATTGACCGATCGGCCAAGATCCTGCCCGACACCCCTGTTTTCCCCTTCCAGCCCGTACCCGGCTCGTCCCGCTAACTGACTGAACCTCCAATACTTGTTGAATGTCTCAATTCGAGACAACCTGGCACGTATCTCGCTAAGGATCCCCACGGAGGTGTGCCGTGGGCCGACCCGTGGAACAGTTCGATCCCTTTGCCCCCGAAGCGGCTCGCAGCCTGTCGCTCGACCGCACGTGTCGTGTGCTGGGGATGTCGCGACGCACCGTCTACTACTGGATCAAGAGCGGCCGGCTGCAGACGACCCGCACGCACATGGGTTCGCAGCGGGTGCTGACGGACTCGCTCCGCTCCATGTGGTTCGAACGATTCTGAACGCCCCGAACCTGGGAAATTCGGGAGCCGATGCCTGAACGGATGGTTGGTGGCGGGAGGCCACCGACGGAGGCGGCGATGGCAACCGGGATGTTGAAGCGGACGTGGTGGGTGGTGATGCTGGCGGCCGTGCTGGCCGTGGCGCTGGCCGTGCCGGCGCAGGCGCAGCACCGGGCGAAGCTCTCGCAGGATCTGGCCGACGCGCTGGCCGCGCCGACCGGCGCCGCCGTGGAGGTCATCCTGCAGGGCACCCCGCGCGAGCTGGCGAGGGTTGCGGCGCAGTACGGGCTGCGCCTGAAGACGATGCTGGAGTCCGGGGCCGTGCTCGTTGGTTCCCAGGGCCAGGTCGATGCACTGGCTCAGGACTCCAGCGTCGCGCAATTGTCGCTCAACTCGCGTGTGTACGGCACCATGGCCACCACCCGCGAGGCCACCGGCGCCGAGCAGGTGCTGGCCGGCTTTGCGAATCTCGCCGCCTACTCCGGCGCTGGCGTCGGCGTGGCGCTCATCGACTCGGGCGTCTCCGATCATCCCGCCGTTGCCGCGAAGGTCGTCGAGCGCCTCGATTTCACCGGCGAGGGTCCCTTCGACGGCTTCGGCCACGGCACGCATCTCGCGAACATCATTGCCGGCGACAACGCCACCGCCGAGGCCGAGGGCTACGGCGGCCTGGCGCCCGGCGCGCATCTCGTCTCGCTGAAGGTCCTGACCGCCGACGGCTCGGGCAGCACCAGCGACGTCATCCGCGCTCTCGAGTGGGTGGTGCGAAACCGCGACCGCTACAACATCCGCATCGTCAACCTGTCGGTGAGCCATCCCGTCTACGAGTCGTATCACGCGGACCCGCTGACGCGCGCCGTGCAGAGGGTCATCGACGCGGGCCTCGTCGTCATCGTGTCGGCCGGGAACCGCGGCAAGGTGACCGTGGACGGCACCGACGTGCCCATCTACGGCGGAATCACGTCGCCCGGCAACCTGCCCGACGCCATCACCGTCGGCGCGCTGAACACCAAGGGCACCGCCAAGCGGTCCGACGACGTGGTTGCCACCTACAGTTCGCGCGGGCCGACCGCGATCGACAAGGTGCTGAAGCCCGATCTCGTGGCGCCCGGGAACAAGGTGTTCTCGGCGAAGGCCGAGGGCAGCACCCTGGCCGGCGTCGGTTTCGCCGAGGCTGCCGGCGGTTACATTTCGATGAGCGGCGCCAGCGTCTCGACCGCCGTCGTGGCCGGGGCCGCCGCGCTGATGCTCGAGGCGAACCCGTCGCTCGGGCCTGCGCACGTGAAGATGGCGCTGCAGATGTCGGCCGAGTTCCTGCCCGAGGGCTACCTCGTGGCCGGGTCCGGGAGTCTGAACGTGGCCGGGGCCGTGTGGATGGCCGTGAACGGGCCCGATCCGTCCGTGCCCGCCGTGAGCATTGGCGGCGAGGACGTGACTGGCGACGGCGTGCTCTTCTGGACCGGCAAGGGCAGGAAGGGCGCCCTGGCCGAGGTCGTCAAGGCCGACCGGATCATCTGGGGCGACCGGATCATCTGGGGCGATCGGATCATCTGGGGCGATCGGATCATCTGGGGCGACCG
>CAYZYG010000129.1:10635-12303 GCA_964481395.1 uncultured Vicinamibacterales bacterium | reverse complement strand
AAGTCCGTTGCGCCGCGCTTGATGGCTTCGACGGCGTCCTTCACGGTCCCGTAACCGGTCACGACGATCCCAATGATGTCGGGATAGAGGGCGCGCGCTTCCTCGAGTACCTGTGCGCCATCGGCCCCGCCGCCCAGCCTCAGGTCCGTGACGACGATGTCGAAGGCGAAGGTGGCGAGCTTGTCGATGGCCTCCTCGCCCGAGGCGGCCTGAGTCACCTCGAAACCGCGATCGGCGAGCTGCTCGGCCACCGCCTCGCGCAGCGCCGACTCGTCTTCGACCAAGAGCAGGTGCTTGGACATACGACAGGGACCAGGGACCGGAGATCGGGGGCCAGTTCTGGATGTTGCCGTCCCCATGAGCATTGGGAACAGAACATAGAAGGCGGGACGTCATCAACTGGTCCCAGGTCCCAGGTCCCCGGCCCCTGTCCTCCGTCGGAATTTTGACGCAGGTGGGGCGTCCGGTCAAATGGCGGCGCGAGGCCCTCGAACGGAACCAACGCAAGGACAGGCCCGGCTCCACGGCGGGGATCAGGGAGACGCAGCCATTGGCTGGGACGGCGTCGTGACAGACCTGGTCCCCGGTCCCCGATCCCCGGTTCCTGTTACTGCGCCACTTCCCGCGCGACCTTGAGGAGTTCGGCCAGGCGGAACGGCTTGGCGAGCCAGCGGCAGCCGCTGTCGGCGAGGAACCGCTCGGCATCTGTGCCGATCACGTCGCCGGTGACGAACACAATCCGCGACGCCATCTCGGGATAGGACTCGGAGAGCGCCTTGAAGAACTGGATGCCGTCCATGTTCGGCATCTTCAGGTCGCTCACGATCACGTCGAACTGCCCGCTCTCGAGGCGCCGCAGCGCCTCCTCGCCATCCCCCGCGCGATCGACAAAGAACCCCGCATCCGCGAACGACTCGGCCATGGCCGAGGCCAGCGAGCTCTCGTCCTCGACGATCAGCACAGCCTGTCCATCGAGCTTCGGCACGGCAGCCGCGGGCGGTGGCTGCGCGGGCGTAGAGGTGGCGGCCGCAGCCGCAGGCTTCAATTTGCCCCCGGTCGCCGGCAGTTCGATGAAGAACGACGCGCCGCGCCCGGCAGACGACTCAATCCACAGCCGCCCGCCATGCTCCGACACGATTGCGTAGGCGACAGTCAAGCCGAGTCCGGTGCCCTTGCCCACGTCCTTCGTCGTGAAGAAGGGGTCGAAGATCTTCTTCTGCACCTCCTCCGGCACGCCCGGCCCATCGTCGTTCACTTCGAGGATGACGGACTCGCGCTCGGGATCCTGCCAGGTCCGCACAACAAGCAGACCGCGGCCGTTCGCGCCGAGCATCGCCTGCTCGGCGTTGATGACGAGGTTGAGCAGCACCTGCTGGATCTGATGCGGATCCGCGAAGACGGGCGGAAGCCCGGCGGCCAGGGCGTCGATGACCTCGATGTTGGTCACGCGCTGCTCGTACGAGCGCAGCGACAGCGTTTCGCGCACGACCTGGTTGATATCCACCATCGTCCGCGTGGTGTGCCGCTTGCGCGCGAAGGTCAGCAGGTTGCGGACGATGCGCGCGGAGCGTTCGGCTTCGTGGAGGATGGTATCGAGTCCCTTGCGGAGCTGGGGATCGAGATCGCGCTGCGTGAGCCGCTCGGGTTATCCCTGTTCGAAGTTTCATG
>CAYZYG010000129.1:7309-10625 GCA_964481395.1 uncultured Vicinamibacterales bacterium | reverse complement strand
CCACGTCAGGATGGTGGCGAGCGGGTTGTTCAGTTCGTGCGCGACGCCGGAGATGGTCGTGCCGAGGGCGGCCATCTTCTCGGCCTGCAGGAGCTGGTGATGCAGGTCGCGCGACTGGTCCTCGATCTTCTTGCGGTCGCTGACGTCGCGGACGAGCGCCTCGATGCGGATGGCCTCCTCGGTGTCGAGGACGTCGGCGTGCGCGGTCAACTCGATCCAGATGGGCGTGCCGTCGGCGCGCCGGAGGCGGAGCAGATAGTCGGTGACGGAGCCTTCGCGGGCGAGGCGGTCGACGAAGCTCGTGCGTGCGCCCTCGTCGGTGAAGCGGTCGGAGTCGAAGGGGTGGAGCTGATCCTCGGGCGTGTCGGGGGGATAGCCGAAGATGAGGCGGAAGTACGGATTCGCCGCGAGGGTCGTGCTGCGGTGCGTATCGATGAGGCCGATGTAGACGCCCTCGTGGACGGACTCGACGAGCCGCCCGAAGGCCTCGGTGCGGGTGGGCACGAGGGGATTATACAGGGACCGGGGATCGGGGACCGGGGATCGGTTATGGGGTCCCCAGTCCCTCTTCGATTGTTCCCGATGGCCCCGCCAGCCACGTCACGCTGACCACGAACACCAGCCCTTCTTCGATTGCCCTCACGGCTGCCGTTCCTGTCCGGGATGCCACGCCGAGAACAGGATCTGGCGCGTTCGTGCTGCGGGTATACTGCCGAGAGCGGGTTGCCCGGGAAGCGTGACAGAACCGACCCCCGGTCCCCGGCCCCCGATCCCTGTTCTCCCATGCGCATCTCCTTCGATCTCGACGGCGTGCTGGCCGACATGGATTCGGCGCTGGCGAAGCTGGCGGAGCGGGAATTTGGAAAACAGGGACCGGGGATCGGGGACCGGGGGCCAGTTGTGGACGTCCCGGAACCAGGCAAGCCGCGCCCCACTTCGGGACGGGCGGCTCCCGCGGGACCCGACACGGCTGCTGGTCCGGCCGCTCAGGTTCCAGGCATCGGCCAGGACGCCTCCGCGGACATCGCGGCCGCGCCCCCCCGCAGCGCGGCGCTGATTGCCCGCCTGACCGCCCGTCAGCAGATGCGGCTCTGGGAGGCGGTGCGGAAGACCACCAACTTCTGGGAGACGCTCAGCGAGCACGAGCCGGGCACGGTCAGCCGCCTGCAGAAGCTGGCGCAGGAACTCCGCTGGGACGTGCTGTTCGTGACGCAACGGCCCTCAACCTCGGGCCACACGCCGCAGATTCAGTCGCAACGCTGGCTGCGACGGCACGGATTCAATCTGCCGAGCGTGTACACCACCCAGGGGTCGCGCGGACGCATCGCTGCCGCCCTGACGCTCGACGCGCACGTCGATGATCGTCTCGAGAACTGCGTGGACGTGGCCTCCGAGTCGGGTGCGTGGCCGATCCTCGTGTGGCGCGATGACGCATCGTTCGACCGCATGGTCGAGGGCGGCGCGAAGCTGAACATCGCCGTGGTGCGAACGGTTGCCGAGGCGCTCGACAGGCTCGAGAGGGCGTCGCGCGAACCGGCGCCGCCATCCCCTTCCGGGTGGCTCGGCCGCCTCCGGCGCGCCTTCGGCGGAACGTAGCTCCCCGAAATCACTCCCGGAGTGTTTCACCACCGGACCCATGCACCATCCCGGAAAACACTCCGGGAGTGATTCGCTACCGGGTGCGGCGGAGGCGCAGGCTGTTCGCCACCACCGACACGCTCGAGAACGACATGGCCGCCGCGGCAATCATCGGGCTGAGCAGCCACCCGGTCCACGGATAGAACACGCCTGCGGCGAGCGGAATCCCCAGCACGTTGTAGAAGAACGCCCAGAAGAGGTTCTGGCGGATCACGCGCAGTGTGCGGCGCGAGAGCAGGATCGCATCGGCAACGCCGTTGAGATCCGCTCGCATGAGGGCGATATCCGCGGCCTCGAGCGCGACGTCGGTGCCCGAGCCCATGGCGATGCCGACGTCCGCCTGCGCGAGCGCGGGCGCGTCGTTGATGCCGTCGCCGACCATGGCGACAACGCGTCCCTCCCGCTGCAGCGCCTTGACCTCGTCTGCCTTCCGGTCCGGGAGCACACCCGCGACGATGCGGGCGATCTCGCCGTTTGGGGCTACCTGGCGCGCAATGGCCTCGGCGGTCGGCCGGTTGTCGCCGGTCAGCATGACGATCTCGAGACCGAGGGCCTTCAGCCGGGCGATGGCGTGGGCGGCCTCGGGACGGGGGGTGTCGGCCAGGGCGAGGACACCTTCGATGACTGGGACCGGGGACCTGGGATCGGGGACCAGTTGTGGATGTGCCCCGTTCCCGTTGACGGCCGCACGCATTCGAGGTGGGGACGGCAGCGTGACAGAACTGGCCCCCGGTCCCTGGTCCCAGGCCCCTGCACGCGCCACGTACATGACCGTCTTGCCCTCCCCCGCCAGGCGCGCCGCGGTGTCCGCCACGGGCGAGAGATCCACGCCGATGTCCTGCATCAGCCGTTCGTTGCCGATGACGACAATCTCGCCATCGACACGAGCGCGGATGCCACGGCCCGGCAACGCCTCGAAGTCGGATGCCGGCAGCAGTTCGAGCCCGCGCGCTTCAGCCGCGCGCACGATCGCCTGAGCCAGGGGATGCTCGGAGTCACGCTCGGCGCTGGCGGCCAGGCGGAGGAGCGCCTCGCTCACGGGGACCTGGGACCGGGGACCGGGGACCGGTTGTGGAGTTTCCTCTCGGCGAACGCGCCCTGCCGTGGCCGGGTCCGCCAGGGCCGGCGCGCGGAGCCGGCCGGGCGTCAAAGCAGGGACGCTCATATCCGCGGCGGACCGATCGGACGCAGGAAGGGACGGCAGCGTGACAGAACCGATCCCCGATCCCTGATCCCCGGTCCCTGGTGTGATGCAGTCCGTGACCTCCGGCTTTCCCGTCGTGATCGTTCCCGTCTTGTCCAGCACCACGGTCGCGATCGAGCCCGCGCGTTCGAGGATGTCACCGCCGCGGATCAGCACGCCCAGCTCCGCGCCCTTTCCCGTGCCCACGAGAATCGCCGTCGGCGTCGCGAGTCCCATCGCGCACGGGCACGCGATGATCAGCACCGCCACCGCGCTCACCATCGCCATCGTCAGGCGAGACTCCGCCGGGCCGAGCCAATACCACGCGACGAATGTCACGACCGCGATGCTCATCACGGCCGGCGTGAACCAGGCGGAGATGACGTCCGCGAGCCGCGCGATGGGCGCGCGCTTCGACTGCGCCTCGCGCACGAGACGGATGATCTGCTGCAGCGCGGTCTCGGCGCCGACGCGCGTCGCGCGGTACCGGAAGCT
>CAYZYG010000129.1:5477-7209 GCA_964481395.1 uncultured Vicinamibacterales bacterium | reverse complement strand
GCCTCGGAGGTGCGTCCGCGCGCGCGCGATTCGAGCAGGCGCCCGAGCAGGACGAGGACGATGATGACGACGGCGGTCTCGTAGTAGACCGGGGCCGGCGCGTGGCCGGCGGCGACGTGCGGATCGGTGGTGACGAATTGAGGCGCCACCGTGGCGACGAGCGAATAGAGGAACGCGGCGCCGGTGCCGACGGCGACGAGCGTGTTCATGTCGGCGGCAAAGTGCCGGGCGCGCATCCACGCGGCGCGGTAGAACTGCCAGCCGGCCCAGAAGAGCACGGGTGCCGAGAGCGCGAGTTGCACGTAATTGACGCCCGGGAAGTGCAGGTGTGTCATGCCGATGATGACGACGGGCAGCGACAGCAGCGCGCCGGCGATGAACTTCCGCCGGAGCGCACGGTACTCGGCGGCGTGCGCGGCGGCTTCGGCGTCCTCCAGGATGCCTTCATCGAAGGGACCGGGGATCGGGGGCCAAGAACTGGGACCGGGGACCTGGGACCGGGGATCAGTTGTGGCCCCGCTTGCGGGGACGGCGGGGCCCCCGGTCTCCGGTCGGTCGGACTGCTGAGGACTCTGGCGTCGGCTGGAGAGATCATCAATGGGGACGGCAGCGTGACCGAACTGATCCCCGGTCCCCGATCCCCGGTCCCCAAGTTGGATGACGTCATACCCCACATCCCGGATCGTTTCGACAATGGCCGGGACGTCGAGGACCGATGGATCGAAGGTGACCGTGGCGCGATTCGTGGCGTAGTTGACGTCCGCGGCGGTCACGCCCTCAGTGCGGTCGAGCGCGCGCTGGATGTTGGCGGCGCATGCGGCGCAGGTCATGCCGGTGATGGGGAGGGAGACAGAACGGGGATCGGGGACCGGGGACCGGGGACCAGCTATGGAGGTACCATGCTGATCTCGGCCGTCGTCAGGCGTGTCGGGGGACATATAAAGATTGTACCTCTCGCGGCCCTGTCCTTCCGTAATCCTTCGCCCGGGGATACCCACCGAGGACGAGAGATGGGGACCGGGGACATCCACAACCGGCCCCCGGTCCCAGGTCCCCGGTCCCTGTCTCTTGTCCCCCCGCCCGTCCGGCGCTACCATAGAAGCCGTTTCCCCCTGTACGAGCGCGCGGCCGGACCGTCGTCCGGCGGCGCCCGCATCCCGCGAGGAGGCAGGCATGCGCAGATTGATGATTCCGGTGCTTCTGATCGTCGCCGCGGCGATCGTGTTCGGCTCCGCGCCCGCACAGGCGCAGTCCTCGAGGCCCACCGTGGCCATCCTCGACTTCGACTACGGCACGGTCCAACAGTGGTGGGAGGGCACCTGGGACATCGGCAACGGCATCTCCGACCTGCTGGTCGATGCGCTGCTCGAGGACGGCTCGTACCGCCTGATCGAGCGCAAGCGCCTGGACGCGATCCTGGCGGAGCAGAATTTCTCGAACAGCGACCGTGCGGATCCATCCGCGGCGACGATGGCGCAGGTCGGCAAGGCCCTGGGCGTGAAGTACATCGTCGTCGGCTCGATCACGAAGTTCGGTCTCGAAAAGAAGAACGTCGGCATCGGCGGCGGCGCGTTCGGCGGCGGAAAGTTCGGGATCGGCCGGGTCGGCACCGAGAAGGGCAAGGGCCAGGTGGCGATTACCGCCCGCATCATCGACACGACGACGGGCGAGATCATGGCGAGCGCCAAGGGTGAGGGCGTCTCGACGCGCAGCGGCCTGCTGCTCGGCGGCG
>CAYZYG010000129.1:0-5377 GCA_964481395.1 uncultured Vicinamibacterales bacterium | reverse complement strand
GGACCGGGGATCAGTTCCGTCACGCTGAGGTCCCCATCCCGCGTCCCTCGATCGAGTACGGCCGTTCGCCACGGAGGCGCGCGGACCGGGGATCAGTTCCGTCACGCTGAGGTCCCCATCCCCATTCCCCTGCTCATGTGCAGGTTCTGCAACGAGTCCGCTGGACTATGTGAGCAGAATCTGCAAGCCAACGCCCGAGATCCCGCCGTTTCAGCTCTCTCCCTGCACGGCAGGAATCCTGCAATACCGGGCCGCATGCCCATCGTCTCGTACGAAGATCTCGAGGTATGGAAGGCCAGCCTGGACCTCGCAGACCGATGCTTCGATCTGACTCGTTCGATGCCACCGGCTGAGCGATTCTCCCTTGGAACCCAGCTCCAGCGTTCTGCCCTGTCGGTGCCGGCAAACGTCGCAGAAGGCAACAGCCGATCGCGTCCCGCCTATCTGAACCACCTTTCGATCGCGCTGGGGTCACTCGCGGAGGTCCAGACATGCCTGGAATTGTGCCGGAGGCGACGGTTGATCGAGGACGAGCCCCTGAATGCGGCCGTGGCGAGAAGCCGCGAGGTGGGGCGCCTGCTTGCGGGACTCGTTCGCGCGCTGAGGAGACTGGGGTAGTATGAGCCGTGCTCAGAACCGGTCCCCGCCCCTCGACGATGCTCGGGGCGGCCCTGAGCTTGTCGAATGGCCGGTCCCTGGTCCCCGGTCCCTGTCTATGAACCGACTTCCACCGATCGTGTCCCTGACTCCCGACCTCGCGGGGTGGTCGTTCTATCTCTGCACGCAGAAGGAACTGCGCACCGGGCGCGGAGGCGAGTTCATCTCGCTCATGCTGCAGGACGCGACCGGCCGCCTGCAGGCCCGCGTGTTCGACGATGTGGCGCGGATGAAGGGGGAGTTCGACGCCGGTGAGTTCGTGAAGGCGCAGGGGCGGACGAACCTGTTCAACGGCCGGATGCAGATGGTGGTGGAGCGCATCCGACGCGTGCACCGCGAGCAGGATCGCGAAGCCGGCTTCCGCGAGGAGGACTGCGTGGCCTCGGCGCCGCGCGATCTCGACGAGATGTGGGCCGAGCTCCAGTCGGTCATCGCGGGCGTTGGGGACGCGCACATTCGCGCGCTCGTCGAGCGCATCGTCACGGAGCAGGAGGCGAAACTGCGCGTGTGGCCGGCGGCGCAGGTGGTGCACCACGCGTATCGCGGCGGGTTCCTCGAGCACATCCTGCAGATCGCGCGCGCGGCGGCGTCGCTGGCCGGGATCTACGGCGCGAACCGGGACGTGGTCATCGCGGGCGCGCTCCTCCACGACATCGGCAAGTTGGAAGAGCTGGAGTACGACCTCGCGACGACGTATTCGCGCGACGGCAACCTGCTGGGACACATCTCGCTCGGGTGGGCGATGGTGCGCGACGCGGCGCGCGCGATTCCCGGATTCCCGGACGGGCTGCTGGCCGAAGTCGCCCACATCGTGCTGTCGCACCATGGATCGCAGGAGCTGGGATCGCCGGTCGCGCCGATGACGGTCGAGGCGTTCATTCTCGCGATGGCGGACGATCTGGACGCGAAGATCCATCAGGTGCGCGCGGCGATTGCGGAAGACCAGGGGGAGGGCGAGTTCACGCCGTACCAGCAGAGGCTGGGGAGGGTGCTGTACAAAGGGACCGGGGATCGGGGACCGGGGACCGGGGGAGCCGAGTCGCGCTGATCGCGCGAGCTGATGCTCTGGACGAAGACGAGACCGGGGATCGGGGACCGGGGACCGGGGGAGCCGAGTCGCGCTGATCGCGCGAGCTGTTCTACCTGAAGGCCAGGCCGACCGTCAGGGCTTTCACGCCGCGTGACGTCCAGGCGGCCCACGCGGCCTCCGGATGGAAGTACCGGTAGGTGTCGAGCACAGCCGGCACCAGCACCAGCAGCCCGACCCACCGTTCGCTGATACCGAGCGATTCGGCCATGGCCCTCGTGTCGCGTTCGTACGGGCCGGCCTTCGCGAAGGCCGCGCCGGCGTACATGACCGACGTTCCGACGTGAAAGGTCAGGACGCCTTCAGCGAATCTGCGACGCTCGGCCTTCAGATGCGGACGGGCAGAGAGAATCCACTCGCTGGCCGCGTACTGCGCCCAGAATCCAGCCGACGAGACGACGTACTCCTGGCGGCGTGAGAGGTTCGCGACGTGCGTAATCGCGAAGAACGGAATGCCCTTGAAGTCGACCTTCTTCAAACGCATGTCCGCGCCTACGGCGGCGCCCGCGAGGATATGTCCGAGTTCGTGCACCCCAAGCCCTGCCGCGGCTCCGCCCAGGAACTTCGCAATCTGCACGCCCGACGAATCGGGGATGTCGGAGCGCGCGGGCGCTGCTTCTGCCTCGCCCGAGACGTTCAGGGTTCTCTCAGGAACCGTCTGCGCGCCCACGGGCACAGCAAGGGCGAGGGCGATCAGCACACATGACGGCGTCGGCACGCAGCCCATCATGACAACTCGCCCCGGGACGTTGGGGACATCCACAACAGATCCCCGGTCCCCGATCCCCGGTCCCCGTCTTACGGCCCCTGGTCCCCGTTCCCCGGTCCCTGTTCCTTGTCCGTCCCCAGCGAGAACCCCATGACGCCCTCGGCGCAGATCTCGCCGTTGACGCGGGCGATGCCGTGGAGGCGGCCCATGCGGCTGCGCAGCCGCTTGACCCGGGCCACGATCTCGACCTGCTCGCCGGCCCGCACGGGACGCCGGTAGCGCGCGTAGTCGATGCCCATGAAGAAAATGAGCCGCCCCTCGTTCTCGGGCTTCGTCAGGATGAGCACGGCGCCGACCTGGGCGATGGCCTCGGTCAGAATCGACCAGGGGAGGGTGCCTGGCTGCCCGGGCTCGGGGCAGAGGTAAGTGTCGTTGTGCGAGACGCACCGCACCCCGACAATTCGCTTGTCCGGCTCGAACTCGGTGATCCGGTCCACGAGCAGGAACGGATACCGGTGCGGCAGAATGCGCTGGATGATGGACTGATCGAGGGGAACGGACAGCTCCACGGAGTACCTCACGAACTGGGACCAGGGACCTGGGACCAGGGATCGGTTATGAATGGGGCCTGGGGACTTCCATAACCGGTCCCTGGTCCCCGATCCCCGGTCCCCGTAAGTATAATTCCCCCCGTGACCGATCCCATCAACTTCGACCTGCTGGTGGGGCCTGAAGGCAGCCAGGCCTCCAAGAGCGAACGCCAGCTCCTGACGACGCTGTTCGCGCTGGGCCGCGAAGTGGCGTCGGTGCTCGACCTCGACGAACTGCTCCACAAGCTGCCGGTCCTCATCGATCGCATCACCGATTTTCACGCCTTTGCCATCTACCTGCTCGACGAGGAGTACGGCGACCTGAAGATTGCCTACGCCACCGGTTATCCGCCGGAACGCCGCAACATGCACCTCGCGCTCGGCCAGGGGCTGGTCGGCGCGGCCGTGCAGGCGTCGCGCCCGCTGGTGGCCAACGACGTGACGAAAGACCCGCGGTACATCGAGGCGGTGCCCGGCACGCGGGCCGAACTGGTGGTGCCGCTGCGTCGCAAGGGCAAGGTGATCGGCGCGCTGAACCTCCTCAGCCGCAACCTCGGCGAGTTCACGCCCGACGAGGTCGAAACGCTGCGGAACTTCGCGGCAGCGGTCGCCATCGCCATCGAGAACGCGCGGCTGTTCGAGACGGAGCGCCGGTATTCGGACACGCTCGAGACGCTCTCCGAGATCGGCCAGGAGTTCGCCTCGATTCTCGATCTCGACGTCCTGCTGCAGCGCATCGCCCACCACATCAAGCGGGTCATCGACTACCGCACGTTCGGCATCCTGCTGGTGGACGAGGAAGAGGGCGTGGTGCAGATGCGCCACGCGGTCCGCTACGACGCGCAGATTCTCGAGAAGCGGGTCAAGCTGGGCGAGGGACTCGTCGGCTACGCGGCGCTGCACAAGGTGCCGGTGCTGGTGCCGGACGTCTCGAAGGACCCGCGCTACATCAGGGTGGTCGACGACGTGCGGGCGGAACTGGCGATTCCGCTGCTGGTCAAGGACAAGTGCGTCGGCGTGTTCGATCTTGAGAGCCCCGAGCTGAACGCCTTTACGCGCGCGCACATCGAACTGCTCTCGCCGCTGGCGGCCAGCGCGGCGATCGCCATCGAGAACGCGCGGCTCTACGACGAGATCCGCGCGAACGAGGAGCGGCTCGAGAAGGAACTGCGGTTCGCGCAGCGCGTGCAGAAGGCGCTCCTGCCGACGGCGCTCCCGCGGCGCGTGAAGAACGTGGACGCGGCCTGGCGCTTCGAGCCGGCCCGCGAGCTGGGCGGGGACCTCTTCGACTTCCTCGTGCTCGATCCGGGCACGCTGACGGTGGCGGTGGGCGACGTGTCGGGCAAGGGCGTGCCGGCGGCGCTCTACTCGACGTTCGCGGCCGAGCTGGTGCGGTCGCGCACATATCGGCGGCGGTTCACGCAGGATCGGTCGAGCCCGGCCGGCGTGCTGGCCTCGATGAACCTCATCATGCACGAGCGCCAGCTCGAGGAGTATTACTGCACGCTCGCCTACGCCAACTTCGACCTGAAGCGGCACATCCTGACGCTGGCCAACAGCGGCCTGCCGTATCCCATTCACTGCACGGCCGAGGCCTGCACGCAGATCGAGCTGCCCGGTGTTCCCCTCGGCTCGCTTCCGGGCATGACCTACGACGAGATCTCCCTCAGCCTCGCCCCGGGCGACATCGTCGTCTTCGCGACGGACGGGATCTTCGAGGCGATGAACGAGGAGGGAGGGGAGTTCGGGGCCGAGCGGCTGCTGGAAATCGTCGCGCGCTACCGCGGGAGGCCGGCGAAGGATCTGGTGGACGCGGTCTTCGAGGCCGTGGCCGAGTTCCGCGGCGAGGCCGACCAGAACGACGACATGACGGTGGTGGCGGTCAGGGTTACGGGATAGGAAGACAGGGATCGAGGGCCGGGGACCGGGGACCGGTTATGAATGGGGACTGGGGACATCCATAACTGATCCCCGGTCCCCGGTCCCTGGTCCCTGTTCTTGGAGCCGCGCCGAATCGCCCTGCCAGACGGAGCGGGAATGCCAGCGCCTGCCAGTGATTGACCCGCCCCGTTTGATCCGGCGCGACTCCACCCCCCTCTCAATCAAGAAGCGTGCCGCCGGAAAGCTCCAGGGAAACCCTCAGATCGAGGGGCCATCGGCCGATACATGCTAGGAGACGTCCTCGTGCGGGGACGTGCCGGCTGACCTCCGGATGGGTCAGTCGAAGTGCAGAGCGGGCTCACAACCTCTGCGGGTGGCGTCGGACGGGCGCCCGCCGTGGCGGAAGGCCCTCAGCCGTGATCAGGTTTGTGGGCCTGAGCAGCGGTGGGCTGT
>CAYZYG010000128.1:0-12712 GCA_964481395.1 uncultured Vicinamibacterales bacterium | reverse complement strand
TGGCCGCGTTCTCGCGCAAGGCAATCTTCGGGTACCAGTTCGTCGCCTACTCGAGCCTCGGCATGGCCGTGGTCGGCTTCCTCGTCTGGGGCCACCACATGTTCGTGTCGAGCCAGTCGGTCTACGCGGCGATGGCGTTCTCGTTTTTGACCTACCTGGTCGCGATCCCATCGGCGGTCAAGGTCTTCAACTGGACGGCCACGCTCTACAAGGGCTCGATCTCGTTCGAGGCCCCGATGATCTACGTGTTCGGGTTCATCGGGCTGTTCCTCATCGGCGGGCTCACGGGCCTGTTCCTGGCCGCCCTCGCGGTGGACGTGCACGTGACGGACACGTACTTCGTCGTCGCGCACTTCCACTACATCATGGTCGGCGGCACGATCATGATGTACCTCGGCGGGCTGCACTACTGGTGGCCGAAGATCTTCGGGAAGACCTATCCCGAGGGCCTGGCCAAGGTCGCCGCCGTCGTCATCTTCGTCGGCTTCAACCTGACGTTCTTCCCGCAGTTCATCGTGGGCTACCTCGGGATGCCGCGGCGCTACCATGCCTATCCGCCGGAGTTCCAGTTGTGGAACATCCTGTCGAGCGCCGGGGCCGCGCTGCTGGCCATCGGCTACGCCCTCCCCTCCACCTACCTGCTGTGGTCGCTCCTCAAGGGCAAGCCGGCCGCCGCGAACCCCTGGGGCGCCCGGGGGCTGGAGTGGGACACGTCCTCGCCGCCGCCGACCCACAACTTCGAGAAGACACCGGTGGTGGACGAGCCGCCGTACAACTACGCCAAGTGAGGATCTGATGTCCGTCGCGCCCGACACGCATCACCCGTACCTGCAGCACCACTTCGAGGACCTCGACCAGCAGTTCGAGGCGGCCGGCCTCGGGATGTGGCTCTTCCTGGTCACGGAGATCCTGTTCTTCGGCGGTCTGTTCGCCGCCTACGCGATCTACCGGATGCAGTATCCGCAGGCCTTCGCCGAGGCCAGCGGCCACCTCGACATCCTCCTCGGCGGCGTCAACACGGCGATCCTTATCGGCAGCTCTCTCACCATGGCCATGGCCGTGTGGGCCGCCCAGCAGGGCAAGCGCACGCCCCAGGTGGCGTACCTGCTGGCGACCATTGTCCTGGGCCTCGGGTTCCTGGGCATCAAGGCCGTGGAGTACAGCCACAAGTTCCACGACGGCCTCGTGCCAGGCGCGGGCTTCCGCTACGAGGGCCTGGATCCGATTCACGCGCAGCTCTTCTTCTCCCTGTATTTCGTCATGACCGGCCTGCACGCCCTGCACATGGTCATCGGCATCGGCGTGATGGCCGTGCTGACCTGGATGGCCTGGCAGGGCCGCTTCACGAAGGGCTACCACTCGCCGATCGAGATCAGCGGGCTGTACTGGCACTTCGTCGACATCGTGTGGATCTTCCTGTTCCCGCTGCTCTACCTCATCGACCGGCACGGGCCGGGAACCATGGCGCACTAGGGATCAGGCGGCAGGCGACAGGCGGCGGGGGAAACGCGGGGATCGGGGCACAGGGGTCAGGGACGATGGCACAGCACGCAGCAGCAGTGAACGGCAACGGCGAGCCACAGGGAGCGACGCACTTCGTCTCGCCGCGGATCTACGTCACGATCTTCCTGGCCCTGATGGCCCTCACGGCGGTCACCGTCGGCGTGGCCTTCCTCAACCTGGGGCCGTTCAACACCTTCGTGGCGCTCCTCATCGCCTCGACCAAGATGATGCTGGTCGTGCTGTACTTCATGCACGTCCGCTACAGCAGCCGGCTGACGTGGGCGGTCGTGGCCGGCGGGTTCTTCTGGCTCGCGCTGCTGCTGGGCATGACGCTCAGCGACTACCTGACCCGCGGTGCGGGCTGGCTCACGTACGGGTAGGAAGACAGGGACCGGGGACCAGGGACCGGGGACCGGGGACCGGTTCTGGATGGCCACGGCCTGCGCTTCGCTTCTCCCGGATGCTCGCGCCGCCGGGTTCCGCCCGGTGTATTCCGTTCGTCTCTCCGTGACAGAACCGATCCTTGATCCCAGGTCCCCGGCCCCCGAGTCCGTGCTATAAGAGAGAGATCCCTCGCGTCCGCGGCGGACTCGGCGGGCGCGGCTCCATGAACCAGTTCGTCTGACGTCGCCCACAGGAGCGGTGAGATGGCCGACAGCCTGCTCTTTCTCACTGAACTCATGGGCATGCGCGTCTACGACCTCAAGGGCCGGCGTATCGGCCGGGTCCGCGACGCGGGTGTCGTGCCGCGCACGCACCCCTCGCGCGTCGACCGCTTCCTGGTCGGCGGCGAGTGGAACTGGTGGACGATCCGCCACGACCAGGTGGCCACCATCTCCATCGACGGGATCTATCTCCGCGACGAGCAGGTCACGCCGTACCACGACGACGAGTACATGCTCCGGATCGTGCGGGACCTGCTCGATCAGCAGATCATCGACGTGCACGGCCGGAAGGTCGTCCGCGTCACCGACATCACCTTCGCGCTCAACCGCGTCAACGATCACGACGCGCTCTTCGTCTCCGAAGTCGATGTCGGCCTGCGCAGCATGTTTCGGCGCCTGACGCAGGGCCTCCTGCCGCCGCGCCTCATCCGCCGCCTGATGATGCGAATCACCCCCCGGTCCATCCGCTGGGAGTTCGCCAACATCATCGAGTCCGATCCCCAGCGCCGGCTCCGGCTGAACATCTCCCACAGGGGCCTCGAGGAGATGCACCCGGCCGACCTGGCCGACATCGTCGAGGAACTGAGCCACGAGGACCGGGAGGCGATCTTCGAGGCGATCGACTCCGAAGTCGCGGCCGAAACGCTGTCGGAGGTCGAGGACCCGAAGATGCAGGCCGCGATTCTCGAATCCCTCGACGCCGACCGGGCCGCCGAGATCGTCGAGGAGATGGAGGCGGACGAAGCGGCCGACGTCCTTGGGGAAATGGAGGAGGCGTCGTCGGAAGCCATCCTCGAGGAAATGGACTCGGAGGACAAGGAAGAGGTCGAGGAACTCCTCGAGTTCGACGAGAACTCGGCCGGCGGCCTGATGAACACGCACTTCTTCTCGATGTCCGAGACGGCCACGGTGGCCGACGCCGTCAAGATGGTCCGTGAGAATGCCGAGTACGTCGACTCACTGACCACGGTGTTCCTGACCGGCGAGGCGGGCAGGCTGGCCGGGGCGCTGCCGGTCGGACGGCTGCTGCTGGTCGAGCCGACAGCCGTGCTCAAGACGCTCGTCTGGGACGAGGAGGTCATCTCGGTGCCCGTCACCGAACACGGCGACAAGGTCACCGAACTGGTCCACAAGTACAACCTCATGGCGCTTCCGGTGGTGGATGAGTCAGGACGCCTGGTGGGCGCGGTCACGGCCGACGATGTGATTGCCGTGCTGAGGGAGGACTGAGGTGGGCGTCTTCCAGCGGGTGTGGGAGCGGATGCCGCGGCCGCTGGTCGTGTTCTTTGCGGTCATCGGCCCCGGGTTCATCACCGCCATGGTCGACAACGACGCGGGCGGGATCTACACCTACTCTGAGGCCGGCGCGCGGTTCGGCTACACGCTGCTCTGGACCCTGCCGCCCATCGCGCTGCTCCTCGTCATCACACAGGAGATGAACGCCCGGATGGGTGCCGTGACGGGGAAGGGCCTGTCCGACCTCATCCGCGAGGAGTTCGGCCTGCGCAAGACGTTCCTGGTCATGACGCTCCTCGTGCTGGCAAACCTGACCAACGTCATGGCGAACTTCGCCGGTGTCGCCAGCGCGCTCGAGCTCTTCCACGTCAGCCGCTACATCTCCGTGCCGCTGGCCGCCGTGGCCGTGTGGTTCCTGGTCGTCAAGGGCACGTACCACAGCGTCGAGAAGATCTTCCTGGGCGCGTGCGTCACCTACGCCGCTTACGTGGTCGCTGCGGTGCTGATCAGCCCGGACTGGGAGGCCTCGGCCCTGGCCAGCGTTCGGCCCGTCCTGCTCTGGGACAGCGCCTACCTGGTGCTGCTCGTCGGCCTGGTCGGCACGTCGGTGGCGCCGTGGATGCAGTTCTACCTGCAGGCCGCGGTCGTCGAAAAGGGCATCACGGCCAAGGAGTACATCGAGTCCCGGATCGAGGTCATCGTCGGCTGCATCGTCATGGTCGGGGTCGCGTTCTTCATCATCGTGGCGTGCGCGGCCGCGATCTGGAGCCGTGGTCCCAGAGGAATCTCGAGCGCGGCCGAGGCCGCGAACGCCCTGCGGCCGTTCGGCGAGTACGCGTACCTGCTGTTCAGCGCCGGCCTGCTGAACGCGTCGCTCTTCGCAGCCAGCATCCTGCCGCTGTCGACGGCCTATTCCGTGTGCGAGGGCCTGGGCTTCGAATCCGGCGTGAACAAGCGGTTCCGCGAGGCTCCCATCTTCTACTGGCTCTACACGCTGCTCATCGTGATCGGCGGCGGGGTCGTGCTGATCCCGGGATTCCCCCTGGTCAAGATGATCCTGTTCTCCCAGGTCGTGAACGGGGTCCTCCTGCCGCTCGTGCTGATCTTCATGATCAAGCTGGTCAACAACCGCAACCTGATGCACGAGTGGGTGAACCCGCGTTTCTACAACTGGGTAGCGTGGAGCGCGGTGGTCATCCTGATCGGACTGACGGTGGTGCTGCTGGGGATTTCGGTCAGGGATATGTATTTCGTGTAGTTGTCAGTTGTCAGTTCTCAGTTTTCAGTTATCAGTTCTGAGTTGTGAGTTCTGAGTTGTGAGTCCTCCCCCGGAGGGCGGCATGCGAGGTGTCGTCGGTTCAGCAATCGGCCTCCTCTTGCTGTTCGGTCGCCCGCCGACACCGGCCGTTTCTGCCGCATCCCAGGACAGACCCGTCTTCCGCGCCGGCGTTGACGTGGTCCGCATTGACGTGTCCGTGCTGGACAAGGACCGGCGGCCCGTCCGCGACCTGACCGCCAACGACGTCACCATTCTCGTCGATGGCGTGCCCCAGCCCGTCGTGGCGTTTGTGCCCGTTGTCCATCCACCGCGAGAGTCGCCAACGGCCGACTGGATGCGGGACGTGACGTCCGATGTGCGGGCGAACGGTCCTGACGAACCTCGACTGTTCGTCATCGTCATGGATGACTTCAACACTCCGCCCACCCCTTACGCCGTCGAGACCGGGAAGGCTATCGCCCGGGCCGTCGTCGACGAGATGGGCGACAGCGACCTGGCGTCCGTGCTGTTCACGCTCAACCGCCGGCAGGGCCAGGAACTGACCAACGATCGCGCGCGGCTGCTCCAGGCGATCGATCGGTTCGGCGTCGGCTTCCCGGCGAGTTTCGTCGGCGGCACCGCGCTGGGCCGGACGATTACGGACGCGCACGCCTTTCTCTGCGATCGGCCCTACAACCGGGGCGCGATCATCCTCATCGGCTCCATGGGCAAGCTCGGCCCGAACACCCTGGAACAGTTGGAGTCCAATCGACTGCGGAGCGAGGCGACGCTGACCGACGACATCCGAGGGCTCGGCACCGAGGCACGGCTCGGTCGCGTTCCCATCTACTGGTTCAGCACGACGGGCCTGGCCGCTCCGGAAGGCGGGACGGGTGCGAGCTTCATCGACGTGGATGACTACTACCGGACCGTCGCCGCCCTCACCGGGGGCCGGGCCGTCGGGGATACGAACGCTCCCGTCGACGCCGTTCCGGACGTGATCGCGGAGAACAGCGTCTACTGCATCGTCGGTTACAGGCCGACCTACCCTGCCGCAGACGGCCGCGTGCGGCGGCTGCGGATCAAGGTCGACCGCCCGGGCGTGACGGTGTCCCCCGACGAGCGGTCGATCCGGACTCCCCTGCCACCGAAGAAGACGAAGAAGCTGCCCGCGCCGACCGAACGCGCGATCGCTGACATCGTGCCGCGGACGGACTTCCCGCTGCAGGTCGCGGCGGCGGCTTTTGCCAGGCCGGCTGGCTCCCCGCGCGGCACGCCGCCCGCTGCCGTGGCGGTGTCGGTCGGCGTCAGGCGGCCCTCGCCAGACAGGCCGCTCGTCGAACACGTGGAGTTCCTGGGCAGGCTCTTCACGATTCCCGATGGCAAGGCCGCGGCCTCGACGCAGTCTGAGGCACGCGTCGAACTCGTGCCCGGCGATGGCGGTGCCGAGTTCGAGCTGCTGTCGCGTCTCGACGTAAAGCCGGGCCGGTACCAGTTGCGCGTCTCGGTCCGCAGCGCGACGCTCGACCAGACGGCGAGCGTCTACGCCGATGTGACGGTCCCCGACTTCTCCAAGCAACCGCTTTCACTGTCAGGGGTGGTCGTCGGCACGACCCCTGCACCGAAGTCGGCGCCGCCCGGCGCTTTCAGCGCACTGACGCCCGTAACGCCCACCACGAGGCGGGATTTCACCTCCGCCGACCAGGCCGTTGTGTTCGTGAGGATCTACCAGGGTGGCAAGCGTGCGCCAGTTCCCGTCGACGTCCGCGCGACGATCACCGACGACCTGGACCAGGTCGTCGTGTCGGAAACGGACGTGCTGCCACCCGGACTCTTCGGCAGCCGGCGCTCGACCGGCCACACCTGGGACATTCCGCTGGAACGGCTGAGGCCGGGCGCGTATCTGCTCACGATCGCGGCAACCGGTGGTCCGGCGAGTGCCGGCCCGGCGCACGTGCGCTTCCGCATGCGGTAGTTCGAGCCGCCGATCGACAACCGGGCCGCACAGAAACGTGAAAGGCCGGGGCGTGAGCCCCGGCCTTTCGTACGTCACTCGAACCGCGGGTTCAGCCGCCAGCCGCTAGTTGCCGCCGCGGCCGCCCATGGCAGGCATGAAGCGGGCGAGGTTCCCCGGTGTCGCCCGGCCCATCGCGCCCGGCGCGCCGACGCCGACCATGGCGTTGACGTCGGCGGCCGTCCAGCCGGCCTTGATGAGCGCGAGATAGAGTTGCTGCGTGGCCTGCTCCCGGTTCTTGCCAGCGCCCATCGAGATCAGCAGATTCTCCTTGCCGACCCAGCCCTTCATCGCGTCAATCTGCTGCACGCAGCCGTTCACGTCCGCAGCCTCGCACGCGACAGCCACCGCGCCCTTGTTCTTCTTCAGCTTCTCGACCAGTGCCGTGTCCAGCACGGGCGGCGCCGTCACGAGCACGGGCTTCGTCGCCACGTCGAGGACCGCCCCGAGCTGGGCCGCCGACGGCCGCACCAGGTTCAGCACGATGCCGCCGGTCTCCATGATCTTCAACGCTTCCTTGCCCGCGGCCGAAACCGTGTCGCCGAACCACACCCCGTCACCGCCGACCACGTCGACTCGGCCGATGCCCAGCGTCGTGGCCGCCAGGTCCATGAGCGCCGGGCTGCCCTGGAACACGCTGGCGTCACGGATGCCGCTTGCCACGCGCGACGTCGCGCCGCCCCGTCCGCCCATGCCGCCCCGGCCTGCCGCCGCTCCGGCCTGCAGCGTCCGGAAGCGCTCGGCCACGAGGCCGATCAGCTCGTCGTGCGTCGTCGCCCGGACGGACTGCCAGCTTCGCTCGGTGCCGCCCACGATGTCCGGCACCGTGAAGCGCAGCGCCTGGTACCGCACCTGCCGGTTCGGGATGAGCAGGTTGACCTGGGTCTCGTTCGCCAGATTGAGGGTGCCCTGCAGGACGAACTGGCCGGTCTTCCGCAGGATTTCCGGTTCGATCTTGGCCGGGTCGTCGCCCGAGTCGTGATAGTCGGGGTGCCCGGCCGTGCCGGCCGTCATGAGCGCGAGGGCCTGAATGCCCAACTCGATGAACCCCGAGTGGTCGCTGCCGCCGGGCCCGCCGGTCGACGGGTCCACCACCGCGATGACGTCCGGGTCCTGGTCCCGCTTGATGACGTCCCAGATTTCCGGGAAGTTCAGGGCGCCCGGCGCACCGATTCGTTCGCCGAGGCCCACCATGTCCATATTGAAGTAGGTGACGACGTTGTCCATCTTCACGCCGTCGGTCGGGTGCTCGACGTAATAGCGGGAGCCGAGCAGGCCCTGTTCCTCCCCCGTCCACAGACAGAAGACGATCGTCCGCTTCGGCTGGACCTTGTTCGCGGCCAGCAGGCGGGCGATCTCCATCGTGACGGCCGATCCGGAAGCGTTGTCGTCGGCACCGTTGAAGACGACGCCGTCGCGCATCCCGGTGTGGTCGAGGTGGCCGCCGATGATGACGTACTGGCCCTTCAGCGACGGGTCGGCGCCCTCGAGCTTCGCGATGACGTTGCGGCCGACGTTGTTCTTGAGGGCCTCGCTGTACTGCGTGACCGTGGAATAGCCCTTCACCTGGGCCATCACGCCGGTCCGTCCCGAACGCGCTTTCTTGTTCTTGATGTCGAACCTGATGTGCGCCAACCGGTTGTCGAATCCCCGCGCCGATTCCTGCGGGTCCCGCCACATGACGGCCCGGAACACCGCGTCGCTGATGCTGGAGACGAGGATGAACGGCTTCGCAAACGGTTCCGGCGCGGCGCCGCCCCGGCCCGCGGCCGCGCCTGCCGGCGCCGGCGGGGTGTAGAGCAACAGCGCCGACGCGCCCTTCTGAACCGCCACCTCGGCCTTTTTCTGGTCGGTCGCCTCCTCGCTCCACTCCTCCTTCGGAGCGTCCGGCTGGCCGGACTGGGGCTGCGGGGTGCTTCCCATGCCGGGTCGTACATCGGGCGCCGTGCTGGGGGACCCACGGAAGGCCAGCACGATCTTGCCGCGCACGTCCACACCGGCGTACTCGTCAAGCCCCTTGGCTGGCGCGGAAATCCCGTATCCGACGAAGACGATCTCGCCGCTGGCGGACGCGCCAGCCGTCGAGCGCGTGTCGACGGCGAAATCCCCCTCCCGCACGGTGAACTGGCGGCCGCCTACATTCAGACTCGGCACACCCGTCGTCCAGGCAAAGGCCGCTCTGGCCCCGGTGATCGGCACGCCCTGGAAGTACGTGCCGTTCTCACCGGCCGGCGCGAGGCCCCACTCCTTGAATTTCGACGCAGCCCAGTCGGCCATGCGCTCGTACCCGGGCGTCAGCGTCCGCCGGCCTTGCTGCTGGTCGGACGAGAGGTGGGTGATGTAACCCTTGATGATGTTGCCGTCGACCTTGATGGACGTCGGACCGGCAAGGACGGGGACGATGAGGATGGCGGCCAGGCACACGGCCAGCCCCAGGCGGTACAGGTGTCGCGTCATGCGTGAACCTCTCTGATGGGAGCGTCTGGACAGACGTCGAGCCTCGGCCGGGGGCAGGGTCGTGATTGACATTACGACGGGAACAGGACCGGAGTTTACCTCCGCAGACGCGTCACGGCCCCCGCTCGGCCGGGGTGTCCTTCCGCAAACCGTTCGACACGGCGGCAAAACACGCCTCCGGCCCCTTGCGGACCGCTGGCCGCCGGCAGCCGCCTTCGGCCAAGGGCCACACCCGGTTTGGCCGCCCTGCGGACTAAGCGCCGGCTGGCCCCCTCGTTCTCCGGCGTGTTTTGCAGACTGTCGCCGTCGCCGTGCTCACATGGTTTGCCTCAGGACACCCCGGCCGAGCGGGCCACTGGAAACAGGGACGTCAAGAACTGGCCCCCGATCCCCGGTCCCTGGTCCCTGTTCTCAGTCCACGATGAACAGTGACGCACCCGTGTCCGTGCGCGAGCGATGTGGCATATCGTTGTCAGCCACCTGGTAGCTGTCGCCGGGATGCAGCTTGACCTTGCGGCCGTCCTGCAACTCGGTTTCGAGCACGCCGGCGAGAACCAGGAGGACATGCCCGCGGCTACACCAGTGGTCCGCCAGATAGCCCGGCGAATAGTCCACCATCCGGACCCGGATGTTCCCGACTTCCAACGTCCGCCACCACGCGGTTCCCCGCTCGCCCTTGTGCTCCGTCCGCGGGACCTTCGACCAGTCCGTCACGCCAAACGGCACGTCTCGAATCTCCATCGCCTGTCCTCCAACGGCCGGGTCGGCCTGAGGGGCACGTGGAAAACTACCACACCTCGAGGGCCCCGTCCTGCCCTATAATCCCGGCACTCGTCTGATGTGGGGAGGCCGCTCATGAGATTGTCCCGTGCCTGTGCTCTTGCCCTGCTGCTGGCCGCCGCGCTGGCCGGCCAGGCCATGATAGGTGCCGAACAGCCGGCGCCGGCCGCCGCGACTGCGGCGGCAGGTCCGTTCGACGCGCTGCACTTCCGCGAAATCGGCCCGGCGTCGATGTCCGGCCGCATTTCCGACCTCGCCGTGTACGAGGCCGATCCGTCCATCTACTACGTCGGCACGGCCCACGGCGGTGTCTGGAAGACGGTCAACAACGGCACGACCTTCGAGGCCCAGCTCCAGAACCAGGGGCTGATGTCCATCGGCGACGTGACGATCTCGCAGTCCAACCCTAATCTCGTCTGGGTCGGCACCGGCGAGTCGAACAACCGCCAGAGCACCTCGTGGGGCGACGGGGTCTACAAGTCCACGGACGGTGGCAAGACCTACACCCACATGGGGTTAAAGACATCACGTCACATCCACCGGATCGCCATCGACCCGCGCGACAACAACACGGTCTTCGTCGCGGCCACGGGCAGCCTCTGGGGTCCCGGCGGCGAGCGCGGCGTCTACAAGACCACCGACGGCGGCAGGACCTGGAAGCACGTGCTCAAAGTCGACGAGGACACAGGCGCCAACGACCTCTTCATGGATCCGAACGACAACACGATCCTGTACGCCACGACCTATCAGCGGCGCCGGACGGCGTGCTGCATGAACGGCGGGGGTCCCGGCAGCGGGATCTGGAAGTCGACCGATAGCGGTGAAACCTGGACCCGCCTGCAGAAGGGCCTGCCCGAAGGACCGCTGGGGCGCATCGCCATCGAGGTCTACCGCCGCAAGTCGAACATCCTCTACGCCACGATCGAGGGACAGTCGCTGCAGGCGGCCGGCCGTGGTGGCCCAGGCGCAGCATCCGGCACCGAGGCTGGGCCCGGCGCGGAAGCGCAGGCCGGCGGCGGCCGGGGAGCTCAGGGCCAGGAGGCGGCCGGCGGCGGCCGCGGCGGTCAGGGTACGGTCAACACCCTCCCGACAGGCCTCTACCGGTCCGACGATGCCGGCGCGACATGGCGGAAGGTCAACAACGCCAACCCGCGCCCGATGTACTTCAGCAAGGTGCGGATCGACCCGAACGACCCCGAGGTGGTCTACATGGGCGGCGTGGGGCTGCACCAGTCGCTCGACGGCGGCAGAACGATGGCCACGGATGTCGCGCGTTCGACGCATGACGACGTCCACGCCATCTGGATCAACCCGGCGAACTCGAAGCACGTGCTCATCGGCAACGACGGCGGCCTGGCCGTGTCGTACGACATGGCGAAGACCTGGATCTTCCTCCCCAACCTGCCGGTCGGGCTCTTCTACCACGTCAGCTACGACATGGCCGTGCCGTACAACGTCTGCGGCGGCATGCAGGACAACTACAACTGGTGCGGGCCGAGCGCGGTGCGCGGGGCGCCCGGTATCGCCAACCATCACTGGGGCACGCTGCAGGGCGGCGACGGCTTCGTCGTCCTCCAGGACCCGACGGACTTCCGCGTGGCCTTCAGTGAATCTCAGGACGGCAACATCGTCCGCGTCGATCGGGTGACGTGGGAGACCATCTCCGTCCGGCCGCAGCCGGCCCCGGGCGAACAGGCCTACCGCTGGCACTGGGACACGCCCCTCGTGCAGTCGCCACACGATCCGAAAGTCATCTACGCCGCCGCCAACAGGGTGTTCCGCTCACCCGATCGGGGCCTCTCCTGGGCCACCATCAGTCCCGATCTGACGACCGGCGCGGACCGCAATGAGATCGTCACGATGGGGGTGAAGAACAGCGAAATCCGTATCGCCCGCAACGACGGCATCTCGGCCTGGCCGGCCATCGTCTCGTTCGCGGAATCGCCGAAGAGCCCTGGCGTCCTCTACGCCGGGACGGATGACGGACAGCTGGCCGTGTCCCGGGATGCGGGCAAGACCTGGACGCAGGTCATGGAGAAGATGGCCGGCGTGCCCAAGGGCATCTACGTGTCCGAGGTCGTGCCGTCCCGGTTCGACGCGGGAACCGTCTACGCGACCTTCGATGGTCACCGCCAGAACGACTTCGAGCCGTACATCTACGCGAGCAACGACTACGGCCAGACGTGGCGGTCGATCGTGTCGAACCTGAAGGGGGAGGTGGCTCGGACGCTGACCGAGGACCTCAAGAACCCGGACGTCCTCTATCTCGGCACCGAGACCGGCCTGTTCGTGTCCATCGACCGCGGGAAGAGCTGGATGCGGATCACCGCCAATCTGCCCACGGTGCGCATCGACGAGATCACGCTGCACCCGCGCGACAACGCGATGCTACTGGCCACGCACGGCCGGACGATCTGGATCCTCGATCATCTCGAGCCGATCCAGGAATACGCGCGCGCACAGGCCGCCGCCGAGGCCGCGCTGTTCGTACCGGCGGCGTCGGCGATGTACCGCCGGCCGGCTCGCGATCGCAATTACGAGTTCTGGGGAGACCAGACCTATTTCGGCGAGAATCCGCCGCAGGCCGCGCGCCTGACCTGGCACCTGAAACGCGACGTCAACGACGTGAAGCTGCGCATCACCGATGCGGCGGGCGCGCTCGTCCGCGAGATCGGCGGCGACATCCTGGCCAACAGCCGGAAGGCGGGCATGCAGGCCGCGTGCTGGGACCTTCGCGTGGAGCCTGGGCCGTCGCCCGCGGCGGCGGCCGGACGGGGCGCGGCGGCAGGACGCGGCGGT
>CAYZYG010000127.1:0-12818 GCA_964481395.1 uncultured Vicinamibacterales bacterium | reverse complement strand
CATGCTGTACGGCGACGCCCTCTACAGCCTCGATGCTCGCTTCCGCGTCATCGGCGCCGAGTACTCCTCGGAGTATCGTCGCCTGCAGCGGTACTTCGAGAACGCGGGTCTGATGAGGCTGGAGGACTCGGCGGGCGACGAGGCGCGCCTCTGGCCCGTGCTGCGCTGGAATCACGACCGCCAGGCCTTCGACACGATCCCAGGACCCGAGCGGTGAGCAGACCTTGCGGGTCGGGAACTGGGGACTGGGGACATCCATAACCGGCCCCCGATCCCCAGCCCCCGGTCCCTACTGTCCGGGCCCCCGTGTGGTATCCTCCCCGCGCCATGACTCGATTCCGGACTGCTCTTCCGCTGCTCCTCGCTCTCGTCGTCACGCTCGGCGCGTCGGGCCTCTCGACGCAGCCGACATCCACGTCGCCGGACCTGGCGACCGCCGACGTCAAGTGGGCGCAGGGTGACTTCGCGGGCGCGCTACAGGACTACATCGCGCTGCTGAAGGGCCCGCAGGCGGACGCGGTCTTCGAGACCATCGCGCTGCAGACCGGCGAGTTGTTCGCGACTGAGGAGATCACCCCGGACGGACGCGCTCCCAAGCTCAGCCTCGACGGGCGGTACGCCGCGTACGAGACGGACACACCAGCCGGCCCGGTCACCCGCATCGTCAGGACTGAGGCCGGGCTGCCGGTTGTCACGGAGATCGCCGCCACCGGCCTGTCCTTCGCGCCGGACGGCGCGCGCGTCGCATTCCTCCGCCCCGGGACCAGTGACGAAATCGCGAAGGCCCAGGCTGCGCTGGCCGCGGCTGCACCGGGGCTGGAGCGGACGCTCCTGCAGCGCCAGATCGCTTGGCTCCAGTCCCGGTCGGCCACCCTCGTCGCACGGGATCTGACGACGGGCCGTGACACCGAGTATCCGCTTTCGGGCTACTTCACGTCGGTCGTCCTGCACGGCCCGGGCCAGCGTCTCTATTTTCTCGGCGCTCGCGAGGCCGACCCGTCCCGATGCGACGTCTATCGCGTCGACGCCCCCGGCGCCGAGCCCAGCGTCGTGACGCCCGCAGCCGGCTACAAGACGTCGCCCGTGTTCGACACCGGCTTCCGCACCTTGCTCTACACCGAAAGTACGGCCAACCCCTTCGCGCGCCCCGAACCCGGTGCCGCGCCTGCCGGCGGCCGCGGCCGGGGAGGCGGCGGAGGTGCTGCAGCCGGACGCTTCGGTCTGGTGAACCTCGGCAACGGCACGACGACCGGGTTCGAGGGCATGCAGCCCTCGCTCTCGGCTGACGGATCCGCGGTCACCTATCTCACGCGCGCGGGCGCCGAGACGACGCTGGTCGTGCGGCCCGTCGGAGGAGAGGCGAACGCCGCCAAAAAGACGACGCTCAGGATGGCGGCACCGGCGCTGTCGGCCGACGGCCGACGCGTCGCGTTCCAGTTGATGGTGCGCGACGACTGGGAGATCGTCGTCGCCGATGCGGACGGCAAGAACGAGATGCGCGTCACGCGTGAGATCCAGCACGATCTCCAGCCCGTGTTCCTCGGGCCAGACCGCCTGCTGGCGGCCATGGGCGAGTCCCGTCATCGGCGTTCGTACCTGTACGATCTGTCCTCGCTGAAACAGACCCGCGTGTTCCACAACAACACCGTGCGCACCATCGCGCCCGAGTACGCGTGGGTCCCGAGCCCGGACGGCCGGCTGCTGCTCATCAGCGCCGAGCGCGACGGAGACACCGTGTCGCCGGAGCGCGGCATCTACCTCGTGCGCCTCGATACCCGCATCTCGAAGGCCGACCTCATCGCGCGCCTCGAGTCGAACCTGGCGGCCGAGCGCACCCTTCGCCAGTCGGCTGCGACGATGTTCAAGCCGATCGCGGACCAGGTCACCCGCGCGACCGGCGCGGTGTCGGTGGATCGCATCTACGGCTACGAAAAGGACCTGTACGCCTTCGACTCGAAGCACATTACGCAGCCCGGGAACCGGAAGGCGGGCGAGTACCTGTTCAACCTGTACAGGTCGTTCGGCTACGACCCGGCCTATCAGTGGTTCGAGCCGAGAGGCGCGCTGGGCGGCAACACTGCGAACGTCCTCGCGACACTGCGCGGTACGACCAGCCCCGACGTCATCTACGTGATCAGCAGCCACTACGACTCGAACAGCGTCAGTCCGGGCGCAGACGACAACACGTCGGGCACCGCCGTGCTGGTCGAAGCGGCGCGGGTTCTCTCCGGCTCGCCGCTCCCCGCGACGGTGATCTTCGCCTCGTTCACGGGCGAGGAGTCAGGGCTGCTCGGCAGCCGCGAGTTCGTCAGGCAGGCGGTTACGGCGAAGTGGCGCCTCGTGGGCGCCCTGAACAACGACATGATCGGCTGGGCCAACGACCAGCGGCTCGACAACACCATCCGCTACTCGAACGCCGGCATCCGCGACGTGCAGCATGCCGGCGCGATACTCTTCTCGAAGCTGATCACATACGACGCGCTGTACTACAAGTCCACGGACGCCGCGGCGTACTATGAGGCCTACGGCGACATCGTCGGCGGGATCGGCTCGTACCCGGTGCTGGGCAGCCCGCACTACCACCAGCCGTCGGACATCCTCGATCACGTGAACCACCAGCTGATCGCCGAGACGACGAAGGCCACCGTCGCGAGCATCATGCTGCTGGCATCGAGCCCGTCGCGCGTCACGGACCTGCGCGCCGTGCCTGGCCCGGGCGGCACCGTCGAGGTCACGTGGGCTGCGTCACCCGAGAAGGATGTGGTCCGCTACGTCGTCACCTACGGCCCCAGGGACGCGCCGTCACGCAGCCGTCTCGAGGTCACCACCCCGCGCGCAACGTTGAAGACCGCGGGCCCCGGCACCGTCGTGGAGGTGAAGGCGGTCAACGCCCGCGGTCTGGAAGGATGGGACTGGGCAAGGACGACGGTGACGCGGTAGGGGGCGTTCGGCCTGCCGCGCTGTAGCCCAAGAGGGCGAAGGCGGGCCGAACCCGCCGTCTGCGGCGCACCTGCGGTGCGCCGCAGGGTCGCACCACAGCGGAGGCGCGTCCGTGATGGGAGCCGCAGTGCGCCCAACCATCTGCGTCGATCCGGCCGCACGCCTCTCGTGGCTGCACGCCTCCATCCTCGTCTTGCTGTTCGTGGCGGCTTTCGGACTGCGTCTGGGCACGCTGACGGTGCGGGGCGAAGAGCCCCGGTGGGCCAATGTCGCGCGGGAAATGGTCGACGGCGGTGACTGGGTCGTACCCCGGCTTCAAGGGTCGCCTTTCCTGAGCAGGCCGCCCCTTCATGCGTGGGCCATCGCCGTCAGCGCGGGAGCCACGGGGGCGTTCACGCCTTCGGCGATTCGATTCCCAAGCGCGGTCGCCGTCCTGCTGACCACCCTCCTGACCTACTTCTACGCGCGCAGAGTCATCGGTCCCGTGGGTGCGTTCACCGCCGGACTCTCCTTTCTGACCCTGGCGCAGGTCCTGGAGCTGGGGCGGCTCGCGGAAACAGACGCGCTCTTCGCCTTCTTCGTGGCCGCCTCGCTGATGCTCTGGCACGCGTGTGCCGATCGCTGGAGCGCGGGATCGTGGATCGTCGGCTACGCGATCTGCGGCCTGGCGGCGATCACGAAAGGTCCTCAGGCGCCCGTCTATTTCGTCGGGACCGCGTGCGTCTCCCTCGCCTGGCGTGGAGATTGGCGCACGCTGTTCTCGGCGGCCCATCTCGCGGGGGTGCTGGCGTTCGGCGCCGTGGTGGGCGTGTGGCAGATCCCGTTTCTCCTGCGCACCGATTGGGACTCCATCTGGCGGATCTGGTTCGCGGACGTCGCCCACCACTCCTCGGCGTTCGGGTTCGGGGCCACGCTCCGCCATCTGCTCACGTTTCCTGCAGAAGCGCTTCTGGCCACGCTGCCGTGGTCCGCGTGTCTTGTTTGCCTGGCTGCTCGTCCCGTCCGACGCCTGCTTCTCCGCAACGACGGGCCCACGCGCGTCGCCATCATCGCCGTGGGACTGGCATTCGTCTCCTGCTGGCTGCCCGGCGACGGGCAGACCAGGTACCTGATGCCTGTCTATCCCATGCTCGCCGTCCTGGTGGGCGCGGCAGTGGAGCACAGCCGACTCCAGCCGGTGGCCTCGACCGCCGCTCGCATCCTTCGCCGGCTCGGGGATTCGTCTGCCCTGATGATGGTCGTATGCGGCGCGTGCGTCGCGACGCTGGCCGTCGCGGACCCGCCGGTGCTTCGCGCGTGGCGGCAGCCGCTGCCGCTGGCGGTGGGCTACCCGTTGCTCGCAGCCGCGTGCGCTGGCATGGTGTTCTGGTCCGTCCGGAGCGCCAGATCCGTGGCTGCGTACCTGGGACCGCTCGCGGTCGCGGTGTTCATGACGGTGTCGGTCGCCGGCGTGTTCGTGAACAAGCTCATCACGACGTCGGTCGACACCGCCGGCGCGATCTCGGAAGCCCGCGCCCGGATGGGCCACGGTCACCGCATCGTCAGTCTGGGCCCCGTCTCGCCGGTGTTCGCGTTCTACTACGGGGATCCCATCGGCCGAATCGACGCCCTCGACGCGCCGGAACTGTTCGAGCCCGGCACGTTCTTCTGTTTCTCCCGTCTTGAAGGCACCGTCGCCACGCCCCCGTTCCGCTGGAGAGAGGTGGCCACGATTCCGGCGTACCGCAGCGTCGGGTCACCCGGCAAGGTGTGGGTGGTCATCGGACAGGCCAGCCCTCCGGGTTGAGCCGTACCCGCGGCGCACCGGACGCGCGAGCGGAAGCTGGTGCCGGGGGAGAGGATCGAACTCTCACGGAGGGGTTGCCTCCACGGGATTTTAAGTCCCGCGCGTCTGCCAGTTTCGCCACCCCGGCGTGCGACACCGACGAGCGAGGGCCATCGTAGCATCACGCGCGGCCGCGGGCGAGACTTGTGGAACGGCGTTCGACATCCGCGTGGACACGGTCACTGCTCGGCGCGCTCGGCGCACGCGCCCGACCTGGCCTGCGCCCGACGAGCGCAGCGTGCCTGGCGGGGAGAGGCTTCGCTATCGCCCGGCGGGTCCGAGCCCCGGTGGGCGGTACCGTTGAACGGGCGATTCCTGGGGAATGGGGTAGCTCATCACGACCCACACGATGAGCATCCCGAGCAGGACGCCGAGGGCGACCACGACGAGGGCACGGAGCATTTGGGCCATTGTAGCCGGTTTGGCAGGTCGCGAGCCTGTCGCCTATCGCCTGTCGCCGGTTCCCTGCCCCCACCCTGTCGCCTGTCGCCTATCGCCTGTCGCCGGTTCCCTGCCCCCACCCTGTCGCCTGTCGCCTATCGCCTGTCGCCTGTTCTACCCGTACCGCCCCTCGATGTAGTCCGCGGTACGCCGGTCCCTTGGCACCAGGAACAGATCCTCAGTGGGCCGGTGTTCGATGAGTTCGCCGAGGAGCATGTAGATGCACTCGTCGCTCGCCCGGCGGGCCTGCGCCATGCTGTGCGTGACGATGACGATGGTGTAGCGGCCGCGGAGCTGGAACATCAGCTCTTCGATCGCCCGGGTACCCTCGACGTCGAGCGCCGAGCACGGCTCGTCCATCAGGATGACCTCGGGTTTCAGCGGCAGCAGTCGCGCGATGCACAGCTTCTGCTGCTGCTCGAGCTGCAGGTCGGTCGCTCTCATCCGCAGGCGGTCCTTCAGGTCCTTCCAGAGACCGGTCTCGGTCAGCGCACGCTCGACCGCCTCGTCCAGCGTCGCCCGGCCGAGCTCTGCCGACGGCAGGTGCAGCCGCAGGCCAAAGACGACGTTTTCGTAGACCGACAGGGGCAGCGGGTTCGGTCGCTGAAACACCATGCCGACGGAGCGCCGCAGTTCCACGAGCGACACGTCCGGCGCGTAGATGTTCCGCCCCAGCACCTGGATCTCGCCGGTCGTCCGCACCTCGCCGTACCGCTCGTTGACCCGGTTGAAACAGCGAAGGAGGGTCGTCTTGCCGCAGCCGCTCGGCCCGATGAGCGACGTGATGCGACCGTGCGGAATGTCGACGGTGACGTCCTTCAGCGCCTGGAAGGCGCCGTACCAGAGGTTCAGCCCCCGGGTCCGGATCGCGATCGATGCGGCGGACGTCTCGCTCATCCGAACAGCCCGTTCACGTAGTCGAAGGTCCTGCGGTCGGCCGGCGTGTCGGAGAAGAGGACGTCGTTCGCTCCGATCTCCACCAGTTCGCCCGCCATCAGAAACATCGTGCGGTCGGCGAGCCGGCGGGCCTGTTGCGTGAGGTTCGTCACGAGGATAATCGTCACGTCACGCTTCAGATCTTTCAGCACGTCCTCGATCCTCATCGTCGTCACCGGGTCGATGGCGATCGAGAACTCGTCGAGGCAGAGAATCTCCGGCTCGTGCGACAGCGCCCTGGCAATCGTCAGGCGCTGCTGCTGGCCGCCCGAGAGCTTCGTGCCCAGCGAGCCGAGCCGGTCCTTGACCTCGTCCCACAGTGCCGCCTGGCGCAGGCATCGCTCGACGATCCCATCGAGGTCGGCCCGGCTGGACACGCCCGAACAGCGCGGCGCAAAGGCGACGTTGTCGTAGATGCTCATCGGCAGACCGACCGGTAGCGGCGCGACCATCCCGATCCTGCGGCGCAGATCGAAAACGTCCCTGACCTTCCTCACGTCCTGACCGTCGACGCGGATCGTGCCCGACACGTGGGCGTCGGACACGAAGTCGATGGTGCGGTTGAGACACCGCAGCAGCGACGTCTTCCCCGACTGGGCCGGCCCGATGACCCCGAGAATCTCGTTCGCCCGCACGTCGAAGCTGAGGCCGTGAATCACCTCGCGGTGCCCGTAGGCGAGCCGGAGGTCCTCGACCTCGATCTTCGCGCGCGCGAGAGCGGACGCAGCCACGGTTACCACCGCTTCCTGTTGCGAAGCCAGACGCGCAGGCCGATCGCGAGGCCGTTGACCAGGAGCACCGACGCCAGCAGCACGACGGCCGTCGCGTACGGCACGGCCTCAGGCACGTTCGGGACCTGGGTGGTCAGCACGTACAGGTGCATGGACAGCGCCATGCACTGGTCGTCGAGGTAGTACGGGAACACACTGCCCCGCTCCACCGCCTTGTAGAGCACGGCTCCCGTGAACATGATGGGCGCCGTTTCGCCCGCAGCCCGGCTGACCTGCAGGATCACGCCGGTGAGGATGCCGCTGATCGAATTCGGCAGCACCACGCCGCGGATGGTCTGCCAGCGCGAGGCCCCGACGTTCCAGCAGGCCTCCCGGAACGACATCGGGACCGCCGCCAATGCCTCGCGGGTGCTCGCGATGATCACCGGCAGCGTCATGATGGCCAGGGTCAGCGACGCGGCCATCACCGAGAAACCGAACCGCGCCGCGTAGACGAACGCCCCGAGTCCGAACAGCGCGTGCACGATGCTCGGCACCCCGGCCAGGTTGATCACGGCCAGGTTGATGATCCGGTTGAACCAGGTGTCTTTCGCGTACTCGTTGAGGTAGACGGCCGCGAGCACGCCGATGGGCGCGGCGACGGCCAGCGAAATGACCACGAGGTAGATCGTGCCGACGAGCGCCGGCCAGATGCCGCCCTCGGTCATCCGGTTGCGCGGGATGTCGAGCAGGAACTCCAGGCTGAGCGCCGGCCACGCCTCAATCACGAGGTGCGACACGATCGCGACCAGCGGCGCGACCATCAGCAGCGTCATCGCCAGGAAGACGCCGCGCGCCGCCGCCTCCTGACGCAATTTCCGCCGGCCGTACGCCGTTTGCGAAAACGGGGCGCCGCCGCCCGGCATCACCGCCGCGTCCGGCCGGGCCGCAGGACTCATCACGCGCCTTTCCTCCGCACGCCGCGAATGACGACGTCGGCCAGGAGGTTCACCACGAAGGTAATCGCGAAGAGCTGGACGCCCGTCAGAAACAGCACCCGGTAGTGGTCGGAGCCGGCGGGCGCCTCCCCCAGCTCGGCTGCGATGTTCGCCGTGAGGGTCCGGACCGAGTCGAGGATGCCGTGCGGAATCTGCACGGCGTGCCCGGTCGCCATCAGCACGGCCATCGTCTCACCGACGGCCCGGCCGACACCCAGCAGCACGGCCGCGAGCAGCCCGTTGCGGGCGGCCGGCAGCAGCACGCGGAAGACGAGCTGCCAGCGCGTCGCGCCCATTGCGACCGCGGCCTCCCGGTACGAGTCCGGAACCGCCTTCAAGGCGTCCTCGCCGATCGACACGATGATGGGCACGCTCATGAGCGCGAGGATGACGCCGCCGTTGAGGATGTTCACACCGACGGGCGCCGAGGTGTGCTCGACGACCAGATGGCTCAGCACCGTCAGGCCGATGAACCCCCACACGACGCTCGGGATCGCCGCCAGCAGTTCGATGATGACCTTCAGGGTCTCCTTCAGCCGTGGCCCGCAGAACTCGGACACGAAGATCGCCGCCCCGAGCCCGAACGGCACCGCCAGCAGCATCGCCAGCGTCGTCACGGTGACGGTCCCGACCGTGAGCGCGAACGTGCCGTAGCGGATGTCCACGGCGGAGGTCGGATACCACTGGATGCTGAAGAGGAACTCCAGCGGCTTGAACTCCGGGGACACCAGCACCGGCGCCGCCTCGCGGAAGATGAAGAAGAAGATCGCGAGCACGAACACGATCGCGCTCACGCCGCTCAGGCGGATGACGCCTTCGATGGCCTTCTCGCCCAGCACAGACGCCGCCGAGCGCCGGGACCGCGATCCGCGGGAAGGGCTGTCGGCCGGCAGGGACGTCGTCGGGGTCATCGCGCGAGGTTCCTGCCGCCCGGAGGCAGCGGCACGTACCCGCTCTCCTCGAGGATGCGCTGGCCGTCCGAAGACAGCACCCAGTCGAGATACGCCCGGACGTGGGCGTCAGGCTCGCCCAGCGTGTACATGTGCAGCGACCGCGCGATCGGATACGTCTGGTTCCAGGTGGCCTCGACCGTCGGCGGATACGCCGGGGCACCAGCGTCCGCGGCAACCCGCAGCATCTTCACCTGGCTCGTGGCGTAGCCCATGCCGCTGTAGCCGATCGCGCATGGGGTGTTGGACACGAGCTCGACCACCTCCTTCGAGCCGTTCAGGTCGAGGGACCCGAGCTTGAAGTCCTTCTTTGAGAGGACACGCTCGCGGAAGAAGTCGTAGGTGCCCGAACTGGACTGCCGGCTGACCCGGACGATCTCGTCGCTCCTGCATCCGGGCACGTACACGCCGATCTGCTTCCAACTCGTGTAGCGGCCGTCCTCACGGTAGATCCCGGCCAGTTGTTCGAAGGTAATCGAGTCCAGCGGATTGTTCCGGTGCACGTACACGGCCAGCGCGTCGTACCCGACCTTGAAGTCGTTCGGGTCCTGGCCGGTGTTCTGGCGGACCTGATCCGCCTCCTCCTTCTTGATGTCGCGGCTCGCGTTGGCGATGTCCACCGTGCCCCGGATGAGTGCGGCGATGCCCGTGCCGGACCCGCCGCCCGACACCTCGACGTTCACGGCGGGCACGACCTTCTGGTACGCCTCGGCCCACGCCTGGGCCACGTTCACCATCGTGTCCGATCCCTTGTTCTGGATCGCAACGCCCTCGGCCCGAGGACGGCACCCGGCAACGAAGAGGATGCCCGTCGCCAGGCCGGCGACCAGGCAGGCTCCCGTGCTCAAGGTGTGGGTCTTACGCGTCATGCCGGACAACTCACGGTCGCTAGTCGCCGTCGACCATCTCGACGAGATCCTGTACATCGGTACTGAGCCGACGGTACGCCTCCTCGAGCGCATCCGGCGACGGTCCCCCGCCCTCCTCGGCAGGTTGCAGCGGCGGGCAGGTCCATTCGAGATACACCAGTCCGCGCGGCTTCCGCGGAAACGCCTTCCGAACCGCTTCCGACAGCGCCACGACGACCTGATACTGATCCAGGTCGGGAATCTCATGGATCGCCCGGGCCGGTACGCGCGACAGATCCACGCCCTTTCCGCGCATGAACTCGATCGTGCCTCCGTCCAGACGGCTCGGCTCGAGACCCGCGCTGCTGAAGACCACACTTGACCGTCCGAGACTCTCGCCTATCGCCGCCGCCATCTGACTCAAGGCCCCGTTCGTGTCGTCGACGAACAGCACGCGCACCTTGCCGCCTCCCTGGTGGCGCGTCGGCTGTCCGGTGCACATGTAGATGACTTCGTGGCAGATGTTGCGGGCCTGGTCGGACGCGCGCTCGAGTCGCCGGTTCACCTGCATCAGGGGATTCAGCTTCTCGAAGCTCAACTGGTTGTCCCGGTAGCGGGCGACCAGGTCCTTCCCCAGCGTGGCCTTGAGATTGTCGACCGTGTCCTCGACATCGATGGTGCGCCGCGCCAAATCGACGTCATGGTTGACGAACGACGTGACCGCGTCGCGCAACATGGCAATGGTCAGGTCCGCCATTTCGACGTAGCGCTCCCGGGGCCCCTCGATGGGGACCTCGGCGATTCGCAGCGCCTGCCGGGCGATGTTCTCCGCGTAATCGCCCATCCGCTCGAGTTCGAGGCTGATCCGAATCGCCGCGTACGCCAGTCGCAGCGGCCCGGCCACCGGCTGCTGCCTGACGAGGAACGTCAGGCACAGCTTGTCCAGTTCCTGCTCCTTCTCGTCGATCAGGCGATCGCGCAGGATGACCGAAAACGCGAGCCGCCGATCGTCGCGCACCAGCGCCTGGACGGCATCGCTCAGCGCACGCTCGACGAGGCCCGCCATCTCGGCCACGGTCGCCTTGATCTGATCGATGTCTCGCCGCATGGACTCTTCGTAGCGGTTCGCCTGGGTCGTGCCGGAGGATCCAGCCATAGCCATTCTCTGCGTCCGGTGTTACGTTCAGGTAACGTCGCCACGGCGCTGGTGCGCGCCGCCCGTCAGACAGAAGCGGAACTCCTGTCGGCACAAGAGGTTATCAGACGTAAACAGGGTGAAACAAGAGCGTGGCTCGGGGCCCGGGACCCGGGTGCCGCACCGCAGACACGTACGGGAAGGGACACGCCAGGGCTTCCGGCGGTGCGCCTGGCCCGAGGCTCACAGTTGAGCCGAGGCGGCCGGCGCGGGCGCGGCGGCGGATCTCTGCTCCTGCCGGCCCCGGCCGAAGAGGCGTCGCGTCGCATCCCGCCACCCGCTCAGGATTTCGTAGACCGTCGGGATCACCAGCAGCGTCAGGACCGTCGACGTGATGACGCCGCCGATGACGGCCCGCCCGAGCGGCGCGCGGAAGTCGGCACCCTCCCCCGCCCCGATGGCCACCGGCACCATGCCCGCGATCAGCGCGAAGGTCGTCATCAGGATCGGGCGCAACCGGACGCGGCCGGCCTCGACGATCGCCGTCCGGCGGTCCATGCCCTGCTCTTCGAGGACCTTGGCGAAGTCGATCAGAAGGATGGCGTTCTTCGCGACGATGCCCATCAGCAGGATCACCCCGATCATGCTCATGATGTTCAGCGTCGACCCGGTCAGCATCAGCGCCAGCATGACGCCGATGAGTGACAGCGGCAGCGACAGCAGGATCGACAGCGGGTCGAGGAACGACCCGAACTGCACCACCAGCACGAAGTACATGAGCATCAGCGCCACGCCAAGGGCGACGAGGATCCGCGTGAAGACCTCCTGCTGATCCTCTGTCTGCCCGCCCTGGGAGATCTGGTACCCGGGCGGCAGGCGAACCGCTGAGAGCCGGCTCTCGAAATCGCGGATGACCTCGGTGAGCGGCCGGTTCTCGGTGTTGGCCTGAATGGTAATCACGCGTTCGCGATCGAGGTGATCGATCTTCGCCGGGCCCAGTCCGCGGGTGATGCGCGCCACCTGGCCGAGCGGCACGGTGGCCGGCCCGGCTGGGCTCTGCACGACGAGCGGCAGGCTCTCGAGATCCGCGACGCTCGTGCGCGCCTCCGGTACCAGCCTGACGGTGACGTCGCGGGTCTTCCCCATGGGGTCCACCCAGTCGCCGGCGTCGATCCCGGCGAAGGCAGGCCGGAGAGACTGGGCCACCTGCCCGACGGTCACGCCGAGCGTCCCCGCCAGCGCCCGGTCCAGCTCGACGTCGATCTCGGGTTTCTGGCCTTTGGTCGACAGGCCCACGTCCACCGCGCCGGGCGTCGCACGCAACAGATCCGCGATTCGGGGCGCCAGCCCGTTCAGCGTGGTGGTGTCGGGCCCGCGCAACTGCACCTGGATTTCCTTGAGGTTGCCGAAGGTGTCCTTGCTGATCCACGCGCTCACCCCGCCCAGCCCCTGCAGTTCGCGCCGCAGTTCCTGCGAGACGACCTCCTGGTGCCGGTCACGCTCGCTCTTCGGGATGAGGCGCACGTACACGTTCGCCTCGTCGACCGCGCCCGAGGCGCTGCCGAGCCCGCCCGTGCCGCCGATCGTCGTCAGCGTGTAGGCCACCTCGGGCTTCGCCCGGGCGAGGCGGGCCACCTCCTCGGCCTTCAGCTTCGTGTAGGCGAGATTCGACCCGGGCGGCGTCTCGATGATCACGTTGAACTCCGAGACGTCCTGCACCGGAAAGAACGAGCCCCCCACCACGCCGGTCGCCGGGAGCGCGATGGCCCCGAAGAACGACGCCGTCGCCAGCGCGACCATCGACCAGCGGTGCCGGAGCGCCCACCCGATGAGCACCTTGTAGCGCTCGGCCTGGCGATTGAACCACTCGTTGAACCGGGCCAGCCACCGGCTCAGAAACCACCGCTGCCCGGTGGGGACGTGGGGATCGGGCCAGTAGGCCGACAGCATCGGGTCCAGCGAGAACGACACGAACAGCGACACCAGCACCGAACACGCGATCGTGAGCGCGAAGGGGGCGAACCACTGCTCCGCC
>CAYZYG010000126.1:0-12900 GCA_964481395.1 uncultured Vicinamibacterales bacterium | reverse complement strand
AAGACCGAGGCGCGTTCGGCCCGCCTTCGCACTATCGGGCTACGGCGCGGCAGGCCGAACGCGCCCTACCGTGACACATCCGGTCCCCGATCCCGGATCCCCGGTCCCGGGGCCCTGGTCCCGACAGAGGGCCCCTCCCCCCGTGAGAGCTTCCGGCGCCCGTTCCTGTTTGCCCAAGTGAGGGCGGCTTCACGCGGCCGCCCCGGACGAACGGGAGGACGCCATGGCCACCCACCGGACCCCGAGCCTGATTCGATGCCTCTTTCTGGCGAGTGTCGTGGGAACCCTTCCGGCCCTCGTCCCGGCACCTGCCGCCGGCCAGGGCGTCGATGGCGCGGTGCAGCGCGTCCGGACCCGGAACGCTGAGGCCGCCGCACTCCTGGAACAGGCGATCAGGAAATCTCCGACGGTCGCCCGGCTCGTGCGGGCCCTCGAGGAGACCGACCTCATCGTCCACGTCGAAACCGGCTGCCTGAAGGTGAAGGCGGCTACCCGCATCGCGGCCGTGACGCCCCACTGCAGGTTCATCCGGATCACGATCAACATCCCCGAACTCGAGTGCCGGATGATCGGCGAACTCGCCCACGAACTGCAGCACGCCGTCGAGATCGCCGGAGCCCCGGACCTCCGCGACGACGCCGGGCTTCGGAAGTTCTACGAAGTCCACGGCATCCGCACGCTTGAGGGCGGCTACTGCACGCTCGAAGCCCGGCGCGTCGGAGCCCTCGCCCTCTACGAAGTCAACTCCGGCGTGGGCCTGAGCACGCAACGATGACTCGGCCAGATTAGTTCCTGAACTTCCCCATCCCGCCCCCCGTCTAACCCGGTATCACCGTCCGGCCCCGGGATAGGCCCGGTGTGCACCGGCGGTCCCATCGGGCATCCCATGTTCGACGCCTTCCTCCGCGACCTCCGACTCGGAGCCCGGCTCCTCTGGAAAGAGAAGACGTTCTGCGGGCTGGCCATCGTCGTGCTCGCCCTCGGCATCTGCGCCGTCACCACGATGTTCGCCATCGTCAACGCCGCCATGCTCAGGGGCTTCTCCTTCCCGAACGGCGACCGCCTCACCGACGTCACGTTCATCGATCCGACGACCAGGACCGCCTTCGGCGTCAACCAGCGCATGGGGGCGATGGACTACGAGGAGTTCGCCCCCTCGCAGCAGTCGTTCGAGATGATGGCCGCCTACCTCAACGGCTCCACCGTCAACCTGACGGTCGATGGCGAGGCACGGCGCTACACGGGCGTCTACATGACGCCGGACTTCCTGAAGATTCTGGGCGTCAGCCCCGCGATCGGCCGCGATCTGACGGCCGCCGACAACCAGCCGGGCGCGGAGCGGGTCCTCCTCATCAGCCACGGCCTGTGGCAGCGAGACTTCGGCGGAACCGGCGACATCGTAGGCAAAGAGGTCCGGCTGAACGGGAAGCCGGCCACCATCATCGGCGTGATGCCGCAGGGCTTCCAGTTCCCCAACAACGAGGATGTCTGGAGCCCGCTCTATCCCGAGTTCCCCGTCCGCCCGCGCAACGATCCGCGTGCCAACAATCCCTCGGTGATCGGCCTGATCAAGCGCGACGTCTCGATCGACCAGGCGCAGGCCGAGTTCACCACGTTCGCCAAACGATTCGCCGACGCCTACCCGGACGCCAACAAGCGGTTCAACGAAGCGAAGGTCGAGCCGCTGATAGACGTCTACACGCCCTCGCAGATTCGCGGGCTGCTGCTGACGATGCTGGCGTTCTGCGGCGGCGTGCTGCTCATCGCGTGCGTGAACGTGATGAACATGCAGTTCGCCCGCGCCACCGTGCGCGCCAAGGAACTGGCCATCCGGTCATCGCTCGGGGCGAGCCGATGGCGAATCGTGCGGCAGATGCTGACCGAAAGCCTGATCGTCGCCACGATCGGCTCGGTCGCCGGCATCGGCCTGGCCTATCTCGCCACCGACTGGGTCTGGGCGGCTTTCCACAACGGCGACAACGGCCCGCCCGCCTGGATGGTGTTCGAGGTCGACGGCACCGCCCTGGCACTCGTGACCGGTCTGACGATCCTGGCCGCCCTGGCGTCGGGACTGCTGCCCGCGTGGAATGCCACGCGCGCGAGCGCGGCTGCGGCGCTGGCGGAAGGCGGGCGCGGGAACACGAGCCGGCGTGTGGGGCTCCTGACCCGAGGGCTGGTGGTCGTCCAGATCGTCACGACGTGCATCCTGCTGATCGGTTCGATGCTGCAACTGCGCTCCATCCTGAACGTGAGCACCGTCGACTACGGGTACGACACCTCCAGCATCATGACCGCGCGCATGGGCCTGATGGACGGCGACTATCCCACCGGCGAAGCGCGTCAGCTCTTCTACGACCGCCTGCTGCGCCAGCTGCGCTCGTCGCCGGAGTTCGAATCGGTCGCGCTCACCAGCCGCATGCGGATGGCGTTCGGCGGCTCCGGTCCCGTTGAGATCGAGGGCAAGACCTACAAGGATCGGCGCGACCGGCCGAACGCCAACTTCGAACAGGTGGTCGGCGGCTACTTCGGCGTCCTGGGCCAGAAGATCCTCCAGGGGCGAGACTTCACCGATCAGGATCTCGACTCGCGCCAGCCGGTGGCGATCGTCAACGCCGCGTTCGCCGAGAAGCACTTCGGGCGCGACAACCCGATCGGCCGCCGCTTCCGGACCGGCGATGGCAGCACGCCCAACTACGGGCCCTGGCGCACCATCGTCGGTGTGGTGTCGAACGTGCGCATGACGCCGCCGTTCAACAATCCGAACGTCGACGAGACCGGGTTCTACGTGCCGTTCTACTCGAACCCGTTCGGGCCGATCCCCGACGGCGCGTTCGCGAACCAGTTCGCCACCGTGATCGCGAAGCCGCGTCCGGGCCAGCGGCCGGAAGCCCTCGTTCCGGTGCTGCGGAAGGAAGTGGCCAAGGCCGATCCGAACCTGCCGATCTACTTCCCGGGCACGCCGCAGCAGCACCTCAACGATGCGATGGCGGCGATCCGTGTCATCGCCATCATGTTCACGGTGTTCGGCGCGGTCGCCGTGGTGCTGGCCGCCGTCGGAATCTACGGGGTGATGGCGTTCTCGGTGAGCCGCCGCAGCCAGGAATTTGGCGTGCGCATGGCGCTGGGCGCCGACCGCGCCCGGATTCTGGGCATGGTCCTGAAGCAGGGGTCGAGACAGGTGGCGCTCGGCCTGGCCGTGGGCCTCGGTTTGGCGCTCCTCATCACGACCGCGGCCGGCGAGGGCATCGGGACGATGCTCTTCGGCGTGAACCCCAGCGATCCGCTGACGTACGCCTCGGTGCTGGTGCTGGTCGCCGCCGTGTCGCTGTTCGCGGTCTTCGTGCCGGCGCGGCGCGCCACGCGCGTCCAGCCGGCCACCGCGCTGCGGGCGGAGTAGCCGCGCTGGAACGTTCCGTCGCCGTGGTGCGTTCTGAGTACGGAGCGCCGCCGTGGCGAGGCGTCGTTCCGCACACCGCAGCCGCTCTGCGCCTGGCGTGGTGTCGTGAAGCAGGTCGCTCTCCGCGTCAGCAGGATTCGACCAGGCCGCAGGGCGTCACCGTGGCGGTGAGTTGTCGGTTCGGAGCGCCGCCGTGGCGAGGCGTCGTTCCGCAAACCGCTCGACACGGCGGCAAAACCCGCCTCCGGCCCGTTGCGGGCCGCTGGCCACCGGCTGCCGCGTCGCGGCCGCGCGCGGGCGCGGCTGCTCCGCGGACCACTGCGCCGGCTGACGCCCTCGTTCTCCGGCGGGTTTCGCAGACTACCGCCGTCGCCGTGCTCGCCATGGTTTGCTCCACGACGCCTCGCCACGGCGGCGTGAATTGTGCCCGGCACGACTTCGACGACAATGGAGCCATGAAGATGATCCGTTCAGCGACAATCACGGCGACGATTTTGCTGGCCGGCCTGCTGACCGCCGCGCCCGCACAGGCCCAGGTCGACGCGCGGATGTTCCGCTATCCCGACGTCTCGGCCAGCCACATTACCTTCGTCTACGCCGAGGACATCTGGATTGTCGAGAAGGCCGGCGGCGTGGCGCGCCGCGTCAGTTCGCCGCCCGGAGAGGAGTCGTTCCCGCGCTTCTCGCCCGACGGTACCCGCATCGCCTTCAGCGGCAACTACGACGGCAACACCGACGTCTACGTCGTGCCCGCGAGGGGCGGCGAGGCCGTGCGGGTGACGTATCACCCCGACGCGGACCGCGTGGTCGACTGGACGCCGGACGGCACGCGACTGCTCTTCGCCTCGAACCGCGAAAGCGGCGTGCGCCGCGTCAGCCAGCTCTACCTCGCCCCGTCGGGCGGCGGGATGCCGGAGAAGCTGCCGATGCCCTACGGCGAGATCGGCGCCTTCTCACCCGACGGCGCGCAGATCGCCTACACGACCAAGCTGGCCGAGTTCGCCACGTGGAAGCGCTACCGCGGAGGGTTCGCGCCGGACATCTGGCTGTTCGATCTTAAGACGAAGGCTGCCCGCCACATCACGGACAACGCCGCCGTCGACGCCCTGCCGATGTGGCACGGCAGGACGATGTACTTCCTGTCCGATCGCGGGAAGGAGCAGCGCGCGAACATCTGGGCGTTCGATCTCGACACACAGCAGTTCCGCCAGGTGACGACGTTCGCTGACGTCGACGTGGGCTTCCCGGCGATCGGCCCGTCAGACATCGTGTTCGAGGCCGGCGGGCGGCTCTACGTGCTCGACCTGAAGAGCGGGAAGCCCCGCGAGGTGAAGGTCCAGGTCGTCACCGACCTGGCCACGCTGCGACCGCGGTCGGTGAAGGCCGCCGGGTACATCTCCAGCGCCGCTGTTTCCCCGACCGGCAAGCGGGCGCTCATCGAAGCCCGCGGCGACGTGTTCTCGCTGCCGGCGAAGGACGGCCCCGTCCTCAACCTGACCCGAACGTCCGGCGCCGCCGAGCGCTACCCGGCATGGTCACCCGACGGGAAGCAGATCGCCTACTGGACCGACCGATCGGGCGAGTACCAGCTTGCCGTGCGGCCGGCCGACGGCCCCGGCGAGGAACGCACGCTGACCAGCTTCGGCCCGGGTTTCCGCTACAACGTCTGGTGGTCGCCCGACTCGAAGAAGATCGCCTTCTCCGATCACACGCAGCGCCTCCGTGTGTTCGACCTCGCGTCGAACAAGACGCTGGAGGTCGATCATGAGGAGTGGAGCCTGGCGCCCGGCGCGGGCGCCTTCGAGGTGAGCTGGTCCTCCGACAGCCGGTGGCTCGCCTACGACAGGACGCTCGAGACCGGCAATCCCGCCGTCTTTCTCTTCGATACCGCATCGGCCTCGCGTCATCAGGTGACGTCAGGCTACTACCAGGACAACAGCCCCGCGTTCGATCCCGAGGGCAACTACCTCTACTACTTCTCGGGCCGGACGATGAGCCCAGTCTATTCGGATCTGGATTCGACCTGGATCTACCCGAACACCACCAACATCGTCGCCGTGCCGCTCCGCAACGACGTCGCGTCGCCCCTCGCGCCGAAGAGCGACGAGGAAGAGGTCAAGGCGGACAAGAAGGAAGGCGAAGGCGCTCCCGCGAAGCCGCAGGCAGGCGGGGAGCAGAAGGAAGGCGAGAAGCCCAAGGACGCCGGTCCGAAGCCGGTCGCCATCGATCTCGACGGCTTCGAGAAGCGAGGAGTGATCCTGCCGCCGCCAGCCGGCAACTACTCCGCGTTGAAGGCGGTGGCGGGCAAGGTCGTCTATCACCGACGGCCGCGGTCAGGGTCGGGCGACCAGCAGAGCCCGCTCGCCTACTTCGACCTCAAGGAGCGCAAGGAAGAGGTCATCCTCGACAACGCCACCGGCTTCGACATCTCCGCCGACGGCAAGAAGATCCTCGTGCGCGTGCGGGATCAGTGGGGCATCGTGGATCTCCGTCCCAAGCAGAAGATCGAGGAGCCGCTCAAGACGGCGGCCATGGAGATGGACGTCGACCCGCGGCAGGAATGGGCGCAGATGTTCGACGAGGTCTGGCGCTCGTATCGCGACCTGTTCTACGACCCGAACCTGCACGGCCTCGACTGGCCGGCGCTGCGCAAGCAGTACGGCGATCTGGTGAAGAGCGCCGTGTCGCGCCGCGACGTGAACTGGGCGATCGGCGAACTCATCGGTGAGGTCAACGCGTCGCACACGTACGTGAGCGGCGGCGACGTCGAACCGCCGCGCCGCCGGGCGATCGGCTTGCTGGGCGTGGACTGGCGGCTCGAGAACGGCGCCTACCGCATCGCGCGCTTCATTGAAGGCGCCCCGTGGGACATCGAGGCGCGGTCGCCGCTCGCGCAGCCTGGCGTGAACGTCAAGGCCGGCGACTACGTGCTCGCGGTCAACGGAGTCCCGATCGACACGACGAAGGAACCGTACGCGGCGTTCGAAGGGCTGTCGGGCGTCACCGTCCGGCTGACCGTGAACGACAAGCCCACGTTCGACGGCGCGCGCCAGGTGCTCGTCGACACGCTCGCCAGCGAAGCGCGCCTGCGCAACCTCGAGTGGATCGAGGCCAACCGCAAACGGGTGGACGAGGCCAGCGGCGGGCGCATCGGGTACATCTTCGTTCCCGACACGAGCACCAACGGCCAGAACGAGCTCGTGCGCCAGTTCGCGAGCCAGATCCGCAAGCAGGGCCTCATCATCGACGAGCGCTTCAACGGCGGCGGCCAGTTGCCGGATCGGTTCATCGAGCAGATGAACCGCCAGCTCGTCAACCGCATCGCCACGCGCCACGGCCAGCCGATGACGCAGCCGTCCGTCACGCACTACGGTCCGAAGGTCATGCTCATCAACGGTTGGGCCGGGTCGGGCGGCGACGCGTTCCCGTATTTCTTCAAGACGATGAAGGTCGGCCCCATCATCGGCGAGCGCACGTGGGGCGGGCTCATCGGACCGGCGGTCGGACACACGCTCGTGGACGGCGGGTCGTTCACCGCCCCTCCGGGACGCATCTACGGGCCTGACGGCACGTGGTTCGCGGAAGGCCACGGCGTCGAGCCGGACATCCCCGTCGTCGACGACCCGGGTGAGATGGCCAAGGGCCGCGACCCGCAACTCGAAACGGCGATTGCCGAAGTCGAGAAGCTGATCAAGGCCAACCCGCCTAGGTTCCCGGCGCCGCCGCCGTTCGAGAAACGGGTGCCGCGTTAGACGTCCGTGATCCTCCGCGCGGGCGCATCGCAGAAGACCCAGGCGGGTGACCGTCACGCGCCGCTGTGTCTCGGCGACCCTCAGTCCGGCAGATTGAGACGGCGCCGGACATCCTGAAACCTCGCGTCACGAAAGACCTTCGGGTGGAGGTGATACCAGACTTCCAAGCACCAGAAATTGGCGGACTTTGCCGCGTAGGCCCGTTCGAGCCATGCGACAGCCCCATCGACGTCGTCGACCCCCGCGAACAGCCTCGCAAGGTCGAATGGATCCACCCACTCGCGCTTGGCACGGTCGGTCCAGTCGGCCACCAGTTGCCGTGCGCGACCGGGATCGCCGGCCACGAAGTCCACTCGGTTCAGCCAGCAGTCGACTCCCGTGCTCGACCCGGAAGGCGACAGCCGCCGGGCTTCGTCGTGGGCGATCAGGGCTTCGCTCGGCTTGCCCGCATCGAGCAGAGCCCACGCCAGCTCCATCCGGGCGAATACGAAGTCCGGATACTGCTGAATTGTCCGGCGGTGCTGTTCGACGGCCTCTGCGGGCCTGCCGGCGATGATGAGAGCGAACCCGTGGTGCACCCGATCGAAGGGCGAGCGAGGATTGAGCCGCTCTGCCTGCTGGAACGAGGTGACGGCGCCGTCGGAGTCTCCGATCGCCAACTGATACGCCCCACGGGCATTCCAGCAGACCGCGCTGTAGGGATCCGTCTGGACCGCCTTCAGCGAACTGGCGCCCGCGCCCGACCAGTCGCGGTCCAGCATCAACTTCACCAGCACGGATGCCGCGTGCGCCAGCCCCAGATCCGGATCGAGACGGATCGCGTCCGCGACGTGGTGTTTGGCCAGTTCGAGGAGCGGGCCCGCCTGCTCCGCGCTGAGGTTGGCCTTCAGGGTCAGACTGTGTCCCAGCTGCGCGTGTGCCGGCGCGAACGAGGGTTCCCGACCGACCACGTCCTGCAATGCCGCGATGCCATCTGCGAGGGACAGCGGATCATACTCGGCGCACCGTTCGCGGCCGTACACGTAGCGGTCGTAGACATCGACGGGAATGGATGTCCGGCGAAAGGCCCCGGAGGACGACAGCATCCATAGCCGGCGCACTGAAGCACCCAGGACGCTCACGAAAGACGCTCGTCCCCGCGTCCTCGGAGGCCACACCCGTCGTCCGGCACGGGTGAACCAGTTCGGGCGGCGCACGAGCTCGTTGCGCAGCGCCTCGAGCGAAGCGCGCACGTCCGCACTCGTCTGCGGCCGTCGGGCGGGATCCTTGGCCAGACAGGTCGTCACGAGCCGGGACAGGGCCGGCGGCAGACCGGCTGGCGAGGGGGCGAGCGGCGCCGGCTCACGTTCCAGGATCGCCGCGCACAGCGCGGGTGTGTTGTCCCCGGGAAACGCACGAGCACCGGCGAGCATCTCATAGAGCACCGCCCCCAGCGCCCAGATGTCCGTCCGTGCGTCGGCGGTCTTGCCTTCCACCTGCTCCGGTGCCATGTACGGCCACGTGCCCAGAATCTCGCCCCGCGCCGTGAGCGATGCGGAGGCCGACGGCCCCGCTGCCGACGACGCGACCAGTGGCTGCTCGCCATGCGCCCGCAGCTTCGCCAGCCCGAAGTCAAGCAGCTTCACGTGCACACCGGACCCAGTCGGTGCGCTTGCTTTCGTCAGCATCACGTTCGCCGGCTTCAGGTCGCGATGCACGATCCCCTTCCGATGCGCCGCGCCCAGCGCCTCGGCGATCTGCGCACCCACGTCCAGCGCCTGGGGCATGGACAGGGGCCCCTTCGCAAGGCGTTCCGCCAGGGTGTGGCCCTCCAGGTGCTCGAGGACGATGTAGCTCACACGACCGGGCCCGGGGGCCACGGGATCCGTCAGCCCGGCATCGCCAATGTCGTACAACGTGCAGATGTGCGGGTGGTTCAGCGCCGAGACGGCCCGCGCCTCGTGTTCGAAGCGGCGGCGGCGCTCGGAGTCCACGGCCGCCTCCGGCGGCAGCACCTTGATGGCCACGGTCCGGTCCAGGCGTGTGTCCCTCGCCCGGTAGACCTCGCCCATCCCGCCCGCACCAATCGCCGCCTCGATCAGGTACGGGCCGAGTTGTGTTCCTGGTGCGAGCGCGACCACTGTAGACGGCCACGCCGGCGCCTCCAGGAATCCCTCGGCCTCATGCTGCTCCTGAAGTACGGAATCCCACCTCCCGCCGCAAGGCCGCATCCCCGGCGCACGTCGCGTCGAGATACGCCGCGCGCTCCTCCGCCGGGCGCGCCAGCGCCGCGTCTGCCAGCTCGATGACCCGCCGCCGATTGTCAACCATGGTGGCCACCCACGGGTGCCTTCGCGCCTGCCGAGCCTCCCTGCTCAGACTCGGTCTGCGGCGTGTCCGCCTCCGCGCCCGCGTGTCCGCCCCCGGCGTGGCGCAGTGCCCTCATGAGCCACAGCCTCGCCGCGCCCCAGTCGCGCATAACCGTGGGGACCGACACCCGCAGCACCTCCGCCGTCTCGTCGACGCTCAAGCCGCCGAAGTAGCGCAGCTCCACCACGCGGCCCTTCCGCGCGTCGATTTCTGACAACTGGGTCAGCGCCTCGTCCAGCGCGATCAGATCCAGGTCCGGTGCGGGCAAGGCCGCCAGCCAGTCGGCGTAGGGAACGGCCGCGCCTCCTCCCCCGCGTTTCGCCGCGCCCCTCGCCCGCGCCGCGTCCACCAGGATGCGCCGCATCGCCTGCGCGCAGAGCGCGAAGAAATGGGACCGGTTCTGCCACGAGACGTCCCTGGCGCCCACGAGCCGAATGTAGGCCTCGTGCACGAGCGCTGTGGTCTGAAGGGAGTTGCCCGGGTTCTCGGCCCGCATCCGGGCGTGGGCGATCTGACGCAACTCGCGGTAGATGAGTGGGATCAGCCGATCGAGCGCACCATCGTCGCCATCCCGCCACGCGTGGAGCAACGCGGTGACCTCGGCCGGTGAATCAGACATCGACTGGCCCTCGGACTGACGACCACCGGAGTCGGACCAGATTGTAGCACCCGGCCGGCTCGTGCCCCCCGGCCCTCCCTGTCGCCTGCCGCCCGCCGCCTGCCGCCTGCTCTTCCCTTGTCGCCTGCCGCCTGTCGCCTGCCGCCTGATAACCCCCGCCTCCCCTTTCCGCTTGAGCAGTGACGGCGGTTGAACCCAGCCGCCTGCCAAGCCGAGGGGGGCGCCATGACCGGACGACGTTCACAGTGGTACCGCACTTCTGGAGTCGGCCTGCGCATCCTGAATGCCGGCGTGATCTGGGCCGGGTTGGTACTGGCTCCTCTGCCGGTCTCGGCTCAGCCGCTTCCGTTCAATCCTGTCCGGCCAATGAGCCCCGCGGTGGCCGGCACTGCGGTTGCCGGACCTGGCGCCGCGGCCGTTCACTCCACTGTGGACGCCCGTCACGTCCGGGCCGTCGACCCCAAGGCCGCCGACCTGCTGGAGCAGGGCGCTGCCCGCTCGACCACCATCAGGAGTCTGCTCGACGCCCTCGAACGGAGCGACGTCGTGGCGTATGTCGGCACGGCGTCCCTCAGTGGCCCGGGCGGACTCCAATTCATGAGTGCATCTCGCACGTGCCGCTTCGTGCGGATCACCATCAACAATTCCGATACCGATGTTCGGCTGCTCGCGGCGCTGGGACACGAACTGCAGCACGCCGTCGAAATCGCAGGCGCGCCTGAGGTCAGGGACGTCGACGCGCTGGTGCGCTACTACCAGCAGCACGGACATCGCAACGCCGAGCGCGTGTATTGCACCCGAGCCGCCGCACAGGCGGCCCTGCGGGTCGAGTACGAAGTCATGACCTTCGACCCGCGAGCCGCCGCCCACGTGCCCCCAAAGTAGCCGCGGGCTTCAGCCGCAGTCAGGATGATGCCGGCGCCCGCGGGCCGGCAGGAGTTCCCGTCATGGGCGTCAACGTCATGAACCAGTCCGCAGCCTGGGCCGTGTACGACCAGTGGCATCGCGATGACCGCGTGCGGTTCCTGGAGGAGCCGCCCGAACTCGAACGTCGCTTTCGTGCACGAACCCGGCTGAAGCAAGCCGCTCCCAAGGCGTGGGCCGAGCCGTACCTGGCGGCGTTCGCCGAGACATCCCAGCTGACCCTCGTGACCTTCGACCGCGCGTTCCGCGGCGAGGTCAAACCCGTCGCTCTACTCGGCGAGTGGACGGGGAACAAGGATTCTCGCCTGATCTGAAACCGTTCCCGGCGGAAGTCGAGCGGCCGGACTCCTTCCTGACACTCGAGCAACCCGCCCCTACCCGGCGACGGATCCGCGCGTGCGCGCGAGCCGTAGGCGGCAGGCGCTGAGGCCATCCCCTTGCTACATCGCGACAGCAATGCTATCATTGCATTCAACGCAGTCGATTCATTCTCACCGAAGGGGAACGCAGTGGCGACGCTGACCATCCGAAACCTGGACCAGGACCTGAAGGCGAGGTTGCGCCTGAGGGCAGCCGGCCACGGCCGGTCGATGGAGGAGGAGGCGAGGCAGTTGCTTCGCCGGGCCCTCGCCCATGAGGAGCCCACGATGGGCCTCGCTTCGCGCATCACCCGCCGGTTCGCGGAGGTCGGCGGTGCGGAGCTGCCGCTCATCGCGCGGTCGCTGCCGCGCCAGCCGTTCTCATCGGAACCGGGTGAGGACGAGTGATGATCCTGCTCGACACGAACGTCGTGTCGGAGCTCATGCGACCGGCGCCAGATCCCCACGTGGTCGCATGGCTGGATGCCCAGCCGGCAAGCGACCTCTGGGTGAGCGCGATCACCGTGGGAGAGATTCGATTAGGGATTGCGCTTCTGCCAGCCGGACAGCGACAGGACCGGCTCGCCCGGCTCGCCGACACGATGTTCCAAGAGGACTTCTCAGGCCGATGTCTGTCCTACGATGTCAGGGCCGCCAGGGAGTTCGCCGACATCGTCTCGGTCCGGACGCGGCTCGGACGCCCCATCAGCGTCGAGGATGCGCAGATTGCCGCCATCGCGCGCGCGGGCAAGCTCACCCTCGCCACGCGCAACACCAAGGACTTCGCCGACATCGACGACGTGACCGTGGTCAACCCGTGGCCGCTTGAAACCGATCACTCACAGTAGGCAGCACTCGCGTGCACGGCGAAACGCCGAGCGTTAGACGGTGGACCGCCGTGGCCGTAATAGGCGGCAGAAGGCCGGCCCTGACCGCGGGTCGGAAGGTGCCGGCGAGCGTCAGCGAGGAAACGGGGCGTTCAGTTCACGCCGATGGTGCGCGCCAGCACGTAGCGGGTGTAGTCGTAGCCGCGGATGCTGACCGTCTGGCCGTCGCGCAAGGAAGAGAACCGCATCTGCGTGCCGCTGCGCCAGACCTGGGTCTGACGGTCCGTGAGAATCGTGCGCGTCCCGGCGCGCGTGACGAGCGAGAACGTGCCGCGGCTCGCGTTCATCCCGCGGATCACGCCACTCAACCCGACCGGAGCCGCCGTCGGTTCGGCTCCGGTGGCCGGCGTCCCGGTCGGCTGCCCGCCGCCGCCGTCCACCACCGCCGGCTGCGCCGTCGTCGTTGGAGCCACCGGCGTGTCCGCCCCGCCGCACGCCGCACACACGACCGCCAGAATCACGCTGCCTGCCACGAGTGCGCTGGAACGCATGGTGCCTCCCCCCAAAGAACAGCCGAAGCGCCCCGCATCATACCACCTCCACGCCCGTCGGTAACCTCCCGTATCGCGCCATTGATAATGTTACCGGGGGGATCATCGTCGCGCCATAAATC
>CAYZYG010000125.1:0-13005 GCA_964481395.1 uncultured Vicinamibacterales bacterium | reverse complement strand
GGCCGCGCTCAAGGCCGAGCGGCGGCGCGGGGGATAGCCGGGCCGCGGGGTCCGGCATCCGGGAACTGTCGTCTGGGCCTGCGGCCGCGCCAGCGATCCTTCGCGCACCGCGCTCGCGGGTTCTGTTGCCGGACAGCCCACCGTGCTCAGCCCCGCAGACCTCGTCTGTGATCCCCGGTCCAGGCGTGTCACCACCGGCCCTGTCATCGCCCGTCCCAGGCGCCTGTGCCCTGCGGCACCGGATCCCGGGGCCTGGATCCCGGCCCCCGACGAGGATCACCGTCCTGTCTACTCCGGCCGCAGGCCGCGGCGGAGCTCGTCTGTGATCCTCGGGCCAACCACGCCGCCGGAAGCCCGGCGTGTCCCTCCCCGTGCGTGTCTGCGGTGCGGCACCCGGCTCCCGGGTCCCGGCGGGCGTCAGATTCTCTGGAAGTTCTTCTCGACTTCCCGGCGCGACAGCCGCAGCATGACCGGGCGGCCGTGCGGGCACACGGTGGAGTACGCCGTCGCGCGCAGTTCCTCGAGGATGTGCACCATCTTCTCCAGCGTCAGCGGGTCGTGCGCCTTCACCGCCGCATGACACGCCATCGTCGCGGCGATCCGGCGCAGATGCTCCTCGACGGGCGCGCGGCCGCCAAGGCGATCGAGATCCTCCGCGAGCGCGCGCAGCGCGTCCGTGCCGGCCTCGCGGCCGAGGATGGCCGGCATGGCGGTGACCTTCACGCTGGACGGGCCGAAGTCCTCGACCTCGAAGCCGCACTGGTGCAGTTCCGCGGTATGGGCGAGCAGCACCTCCCGCGCCTCGGGCGGCACGTCGAGCAGGAGTGGCGTCAGCAGCCGCTGGCTCTCGAGCGCCCCCGCCGACAGCCTGGCCATCGTCCGCTCGTAGAGCACGCGCTCGTGCGCGACGTGCTGGTCGATGATCGCAATCCCCTCGTCGTCCACGGCGATGATATACGTGTTCCGGAACTGGCCCAGCGGCGTCAGCGGCTTGAGCGGCACGGCGGTGGCCGACGTCGTCTGTTGCTGGTAGGGCGCGTCCGCCTGTCCCGAGGCACGTCGAGGGGCCGAACCCGCGGAGAGCCTGTCCGCATCGTCCCGCTCACCGATCGGCGCGGCCGGTCCGCCGAGCGACGGCGGGGCCAAGGGCGCCAGCGAGTCCGGCGATGGGTAGGGCGCGCTCGCCGAGCGCGCCTGGGACTCGTCCGTCCGTTGGAACGCCGACAGCAGGTTCGGCAGCGGCATGCTCACGCCCGCAGGCGCCGCGCCGTGCTGCGCGGACAGCGTGAGTTCCGGCGCCGGCCCCTCCCCCACCGCCTCCTGGACGGCCCGGCGCACGACCTCGTGCACCAGTGACTGGTTGCGGAAGCGCACCTCGGCTTTCGTGGGGTGCACGTTCACGTCCACCGCGTCGGGAGCCATCTCGATGAACAGGTGCGCCTCGGGACTGCGCTCTTTCGCAGTCGCGCCGGCGTACGCGGCGATCACCGCGTGCGCCACCGTGCGGTCCTTCACGATCCGCCGGTTGACGAAGAACTGCTGGACGCCGCGCGTTGGCCCCTGGTCGGTCAGTGCGGCCACGTAGCCGAACACGCGGATGCCGCCGGCCTCCTTGCGCACGGGCACGAGGTCGGGCCGCTCCCCGTAGAGCTGGTAGAACCGGTCCTCGACGGCGGTCACGGGCGGGCACTGCACGAGCGTGCGCGGGCCGCTCGTCAGCGTGAAGCCCACCTCGGGATACCCCAGCGCCAGCAGCGTCACCATCCGCGACACCTGGGTGGTTTCGGCCACGTCCGACTTCAGGAACTTCCGCCGCGCCGGCAGGTTGTAGAACAGGTCGCCGACCTCGACGATCGTCCCGGGCGCCATGCCGACTTCGACCACCGACGCGACGGCTCCGCCGTTCACGCGGATCTCGGTACCGGCCACCGCGTCACGCGGACGCGTGCGCAGTACGAAGTGGGACACCGACGCGATGGATGGCAGCGCCTCGCCGCGAAACCCCATGGTGGTGATGGCCTCGAGGTCCTCTGCCCGCGCGATCTTGCTCGTGGCGTGCCGTTCGATCGCCAGCCGCGCGTCCTCGGGGTCCATCCCGGCGCCGTCGTCCTCGACGCGAATCGACCGCTTGCCCCCCATCTCGATCGCCACGACGATGCGGGTCGCCCCGGCGTCGATGGCGTTCTCGGCGAGTTCCTTGACCACCGAGGCGGGGCGCTCGACGACCTCGCCGGCGGCGATCTGGTTGGCAAGCTCGGGCGAGAGGCGGGTGATGCAGCCCATGATCTACAGCCAGCCCTTCCGGTGGAAGATCGCCAGCATCGCGGCCGAGAGCGCGCCCATGATGCCGAGCACCCACCAGAACTGGGCGCCTTCCCCGCCCGGCAGGTGCGGGAGGACGACGTTCATCCCGTACATGCCGGTGATGACCGTGAGCGGGAGGAACACCGTCGAGAGGATCGTCAGCAGCTTCATCACCTCGTTCAGGCGGTTCGAGACGGCCGACAGGTGGGCCTCGAACATCGCGGTGATGCGGTCCTGGAACAGCAGCGCCTCGTCTGCGACGCGGACCACATGGTCGAACACGTCACGGAACCGGTATGCGACCTCATCGGTGATCAGGCCGAACTCGCGCCGGGCGAGGCGACCGATGACGTCGCGCTGCGGGAGGATGACCCTTCTCAGGGCCGTGACCTCGCGCTTGAGGTCCAGGATCTGCCGTGTCGCGTCGCGGCTCGGCGGCGACTCGAGCACCGAGTCTTCGAGATCGTCGAGGCGGTCCTCGATCCGGTCGACCTCAGGACCGTAGTGGTCGACCATCGTGTCGATCAGCCGGTGCATCAGGGCGGCCGGCCCCTCAGAGAGCACGCGGTCGTTGCGCAGGCAGATGCCCGACACCTCGGGAAAGGACCGGGAGTGCGAATCGCGGACGCTGACGAGGTAGTTCGGGCCCAGGAAGAAATCGACGTCGTGGGTCGCCAGTTCCTCGGCGGTCGAGTCGATCCCGTGCAGGATCGCGTAGAGGTAGCCGTCGTACGTCTCGATCTTCGGGTGGTGGGACTCCGCGGTGGCGTCCTCGATGGCGAGCGCGTGGAAGCCGAAGGGGTCCGCGAGGAGCCGGAACTCATCCGGCGTGGCATCCGAGAAATCGACCCACGTGACCGCGCCCGAGTCAGGGCGCAGCCACGCCGGGTCGAGTGAGGGTTCCCGGGTGGTGCGGCCGTTGCGATGGACGTAGATGTCGACCATGGACCACCACCCGTGTCAGGGCCACGGACGCCTGCCTTCGCCTCACCGTCAACGGCGACGCAGGCGCCCGCGCGGACCGCCCCGACTCGCTAGTCGCCGACTTTGACCGACAGCGCGGCCTGCGCTGCGGCCAGGCGCGCCACCGGCACGCGGTACGGCGACGCGCTGACGTAGTTCAGGCCGACCTTGTGGAAGAAGTGGATCGACGACGGATCGCCGCCGTGCTCGCCACAGACACCGAGCTTGATCCCGGGCCGCGTCTTGCGTCCCTTCTCCACCGCCATGGCCACGAGCTGACCGACGCCGATCGTATCGAGCGACTGGAACGGATCGCGCTCGAGGATCTTGCGCTCCTGGTAGGCGCCCAGGAACTTGCCGATGTCGTCGCGCGAGAATCCGAAGGTCATCTGCGTCAGGTCGTTGGTGCCGAAGGAGAAGAACTGGGCCTCCTCGGCTATCTCGTCGCCGGTCACCGCGCCGCGCGGGACCTCGATCATGGTGCCGACGAGGTACTTGATCTTGACGCCCTGCTCCTTCATCACCTGGGCCGCGACGCGCTCGACGATCTGGCGCTGATCGCGCAGTTCCTTGACGTGCCCGACGAGCGGGATCATGACCTCGGGCGTCACCTTGAGACCTTCCTTCGCGAGCTGGCACGCGGCCTCGAAGATGGCCCGCGCCTGCATTTCGGTGATCTCGGGGTAGGTGATGCCGAGGCGCACGCCCCGGTGGCCGAGCATCGGGTTGAACTCGTGCAGCTCCTCGACGCGGCGCAGGAGCGTCTTGCGCTCGGCGATCTTCCCGCCGCCGGCGCCGGTGGCCTCGAGCTTCGCGATCTCGACCATCAGATCCTCGCGCTTCGGCAGGAACTCGTGCAGCGGCGGGTCGATGGTGCGGATGGTGACCGGCTCACCGTGCATCGCCTTCAGCACGCCGTAGAAGTCGGCCCGCTGCAGCGGCAGCAGCTCGTCGAGGGCGGCCCGGCGCTCCTTCTCGTTGTCGGCGAGGATCATGCGCTGCACCTTCTCGATGCGGCCCTCGCCGAAGAACATGTGCTCCGTGCGGCACAGTCCGATGCCGCGTGCCCCGAACGCGTACGCCAGCTCGGACTGGTCGGGCAGGTCCGCGTTCGCCCGGATGCCGAGCGTGCGCACCTTGTCGGCCCAGCCGAGCAGCCTGCTGAAGCGCTGGTAGATGTCCGACTTCTCCGCGGGCATCTTGCCGTCGAGCACCTGGAGGATTTCGCTGGGCTTGGTGGCCACCTGGCCGATCTTCACCTCGCCCGACAGGCCGTCGAACGACACCCATTCCCCTTCGCGGATCGTCTGGCCCGCGACGACGAACTGCTTGCCCTTCTCGTCGATGTTCAGCCCGCCAGCGCCGACGACCGACGGTTTGCCCATCTGGCGGCCGACCACCGCAGCGTGCGACGTCATGCCGCCGGTGGCGGTCAGCACGCCCTGCGCCACTTCCATGCCGTGGATGTCGTCGGGCACGGTCTCTTTGCGGACCAGCACGGCCTTCTTGCCCTGTTCCGCCCAGATCACCGCCTGGTCCGCGCTGAACACGACCTGGCCCGAGGCCGCGCCAGGCGAGGCCGGCAGGCCCTTCGTCGCGACGGGCAGCTTCTTCCATTCCGCCGGGTCGAACACGGGCGAGAGCAGTTGCGACAACGACGACGGCTCGACGAGCAGGATCGCCTCGGCCGGCTTCAGCAGCTTCTCGGCGACGAAGTCGGTGGCGATCACCACCGCGGCGTACCCCGTGCGCTTGCCGTTGCGCGTCTGGAGCATGTAGAGCTTCTCGTCCTCGATCGTGAACTCGAAGTCCTGTACGTCCTTGTAGTGCTTCTCGAGGCGCGTCGTGAACTGGCGCAGTTCCTTGTACGCCTTGGGCAGCACCTCGGAGAGTTCTTCGATCGGTCGCGGCGTGCGGATACCGGCCACGACGTCCTCGCCCTGAGCGTTCACCAGGAATTCGCCGAAGAACTCCTTCGCCCCCGTCGCCGGGTTGCGCGTGAACCCGACGCCGGTCGCCGACTTGTCTCCGGTGTTCCCGAACACCATCTTCTGCACGTTGACGGCTGTCCCGATGTGATCCGGAATCTCGTAGATGCGGCGGTACGAGATTGCGCGCGGGTTGTTCCAGGACCGGAACACGGCATCCCGCGCCATCGTGAGCTGCACGAGCGGATCCTGCGGGAATGCCTTGCCGGTCTCTTTCTTCACGAGGGCCTTGTACCGCGTGACGACCTCGCGGAGGCCGTCCTCCCCGAGTTCGGTGTCGATCTTCGCGCCGTGGGCGGCCTTCACGGCCTCGAACTCGTGCTCGAACCGGTCCTTGGGGATCTCGAGGACGACGTTCCCGAACATCTGGATGAAGCGCCGGTAGCTGTCGTAGGCGAAGCGGCCGTTGCTGGTGCGCGCCTTCAGTCCTTCGACGGCCTCGTCGTTCAGCCCAAGGTTCAGGATGGTGTCCATCATGCCAGGCATCGAGAACTTCGCGCCGGAGCGGACCGAGACGAGGAGCGGGTTGGCCGTCGAACCGAACGACGCGCCCGCGACCTTCTCGAGCCGGCGGACGTGCGTCATCATCTCGTCCTCGATGGCCTGCGGCAGCTTGCGGCCCTCCGTGTACCAGAGGTTGCAGGCATCGGTCGAAATGGTGAACCCTGGGGGCACCGGCAAGCCGGCGTTCGTCATCTCGGCGAGACCGGAGCCCTTGCCGCCCAGCGTGTCCTTCATCGTCCGGTCGCCTTCTGCCTTACCCTGGCCGAAGAAGTACACGTACTTGGCCTTCGTCACCTTCTTCGCCACCGTCGCCTTCTTCACCTTCTTCGCCACCGTCGCCTTCGGAGCGGCCTTCACCGTCCTGCGCTTCATCGTCGTCTTCTTCGCCATGGGATCTATGACTCCGTCTTGGGGGCAATCTCCGAAATGTCCGCCAGTTCGAGCAACAGTTCGTGCATGCGGCGCAGCAGGGTCAGCCGCTGCCCGCGCAACTCCTCGTCATCGACCATGACGAAGATATCCGTGAAAAACCGGTCCACCGCCGGCCGGAACCCGGAGGCGACGCGGCACGCCTGTTCGTAACGGCGAGCGGCGACGTCCTGCCGTATGGCGGACGACCGTCGATCGTACTCCGCGATCAGGGCGACCTCGGCCGGCTCGGTCAGCCGGTCGAGACGCGCCGTCGGCTCGCCCTTCAGCTCGCGCGACAGGTTCTTGACGCGCTTGAAGGCCACCGCGAGCGCCTCGAAATCGTCCGATCCTCGCACGGCGTGCAGCCCTTCGAGCCGCCGCCGCACGTCGAGCGGGTCAGGTACGCCCGAACGGCCAGCCAGCACCGCGTTCATCTCATCGTAGCGGTAGCCGCGCTGTTCGAACAGGTAGCGGATCCGCTCGTTGAGGAAGGTCTCGACCGCGGGCCGCCACGCGTCCGGGTCGGTGGTGTCTTCCCCGCCGGCAATCGCGCCGACGCCCGCCCGCGCCTCGTCCAGCAGGCGGTCCATGTCGAGGGGCCGCTCGAGGCCGGTCAGTTCCGGCAGGTCCACGAGGATGCGCAGCAGGCCGTGAGCCTGCCGGCGCAGGCCGAAGGGATCGCGCGTGCCGGTGGGCCGCTCACCCGCCGCGAACAGCCCCACAATCGTATCGAGCTTGTCGGCCAGGGCAACGGCCGCCCATGTGAGTTCGGCGCCGTGGAGGTCGGCGCGCGACGGCGCCGCGTCCGCCTCGATGGCCACAGGCAGGTAGTGGTGGTAGATCGCGCGCCACACCGACTCCGGCTGCCCCTCTTCCCGCGCGTAGATCCCGCCCATCGTCCCCTGCAGCTCGGTCAGCTCGCGCACCATGTCGGTGGCGAGATCCGTCTTGGCCAGCCGGGCCGCCCGGCGCGCATGCTCCACGGCGCCGGTCTCGCCGAGCACCTCGCCGGCGATCCAGCCCGCCAGCCGCTCCAGGCGTGCGGCCTTCGCCCGGTAGGACCCGAGGCGCGTGTGAAAGAGCACCGTGTCGAGCCTGGGCATGCGTGCCTCGAGCGCAACCCGCCGGTCGGCATCCCAGAAGAAGCGCGCGTCGCGCAGGCGCGCGACCAGCACGCGCTCCAGGTTCCGCGCGATCGTGCTGCCGTCGGTCGGCTCCGTGTTCACGACGGCCAGGAAGGCCGGCAGCAGACGGCCCGCGTCGTTCACCAGCGGGAAGAAGTGCTGGTGATGGATCATCGTGGTGGTCAGCACCTCTGCCGGCAGGTCGAGGAACTCGGGCGCGAACGTGCCGTCGAGCACCGACGGGTACTCGACGAGATCCGGCACTTCCTGGAGCAGCCGCGACTCGCGCGCCGCCGCGCTGCTGACGCGCCCGCCCAACCGTTTCGCATGGGCGTCGAGCTCGCGCGCGATCTTGGCGTGACGGTCCGCGCGGTCGAGCATGACGAAGTGCTCGGCCAGCCGCGCGCGGTACTCGTCGAACGAGCGAACCTTGATGGCGCGCCCGGCGCGGCCGCTCGTCGTGAGGAACCGGTGGCCGTAGGTGAGCGCCGCCGAGCGCACGTCCTGGACGAGCGGGGACTCGGCCGCCTCCCGGCGCCCGATCACGAACGGCACGACCCGTCCGCCGTACAGGAACAGCACCCAGCGGATCGGGCGGCCGAACAGCAGCTCGCCGCGGCCGTCGTCCAGCTCCGCATCCCAGTGCATCTGCTTGGGAAACGCCAGATCCCGCAGAACGGCCGCCAGCACCTCCGGCAGCACATCGATGGCGGGCTTGCCGCGGACCTTCTTCCGGAACGCCAGGTACTCGCCCTTCGGCGTCTGGAGACGCTCGAGATCTGCGGGGACGACGCCGTGCTTCCGCGCGAACCCGGCCGCCGCCGGCGACGGCGTGCCGTCGGCGGCGAACGCCGCCTTCACGGCCGGCCCCATGAGCAGGTCTTCGAGGTCGGTCTGCCGCTCCGCCACCTCGGCCGCGCGCACGGTCAGCCGCCGCGGCGTGCTGAAGGTCTCGACGGGCGACGGGACGTCGAGCCGCGCCTCGGCCAGGCGCGCCGCCACGCGGTCGCCAATCTGCTGGGTCAGCGACGGCAGCCAGCCCGCCGGGAGTTCCTCGCAGCCGATTTCGATGAGGAGTTCGCGTTCCATGCCTACGACCCCGCCGCCACCGGTTCGGGGCCGGCACCCGTTTCCTGCTCGACGTAGGTGCGGGCGATGGCCACGGCCAGCTGCCGCACGCGGAGGATGTACGCGGTCCGTTCGGTCACGCCGACCCCGCCGCTGGCGTCGAGCACGTTGAACAGGTGCGAGCACTTCAGACAGTGTTCCAGCGCCGGACGCACGAGGCCCGATCGCAGCAGGACCTGCGTGAACGCGAAGTATCGGTCGAAGAGGTTCCGATGCAGCGCGACGAATTCGTCGTGCGGCATGTCGACCACGCCGAAGGAGTACTTCGACTGCTCCACCTCGTCACGCAGCCGCACGTCTCGGTACGTGGCGCCGGGCCCCCACTGCAGGTCGAAGACGTTGTCGGCCTTCTGCAGGAACATCGCGATCCGCTCGAGCCCGTAGGTGATTTCCACCGGTACCGGGCTCAAGTCCAGCCCGCCGACCTGCTGGAAGTACGTGAACTGCGTGATCTCCTGGCCGTCGAGCAGGACCTGCCACCCGATGCCCCAGGCCCCCAGCGTGGGTGACTCCCAGTTGTCCTCTTCGAAGCGGATGTCGTGGGCGCGCGGATCGATGCCGCAGGCCTCGAGGCTGTCGAGGTAGATGCCCTGGATGCCGTCCGGAGACGGCTTCAGGATCACCTGGAGCTGGTGGTGCTTGAAGAGCCGGTTCGGGTTCTCGCCGAAACGCCCGTCGTCCGGCCGGCGGGATGGCTGCACGTACGCGACGTTCCAGTGCCGCGGCCCCAGGACGCGCAGCAGCGTCTCGGGGCTCGACGTCCCGGCGCCGACCTCGAGGTCGAGAGGCTGCTGGATGAGGCAGCCGCGCGAGGCCCAGAACTGCGAGAGAGTCGAGATCAGATCTTGAAACGTCAGGATGCTCAAAGGCTGCTGCCAGCGTTAGTGCCCGCCGAGTTCCCTCAGGACGCGGACCGACTTCAGTTCCTTCTCCAGGTGCGTCGCGATCAACGCGCGGTGCACCAGCTCGAGTTCGCGGAGCGCGCGCGCCGAGACATCCAGTTCGCCGATCGCGGTGGGAGCCAGTCCCCCCATCGTCCGGACGAAGCCGATGGCCTCGGTCGAGAGCGGGAGCGCCCTGGAACCGCGCGCCCGCGCGCAGGCCGGGCACGAGTAGTGCCGGTCACCGGCGCCGAGCACTGCGCCGCCGGCCTCAGGCGCGAACGGCGCGCCACAGCCGGCACACGCCATCGCCGACGGGTACACTCCCTCGAGCCGCAGCAGCCAGTACTCGAAGTACCGGGCCAGCGGCTCGATGGCCACGCCACGCCCCATCGCGTCGACGACCCCGCACCCGAGGCGGTACAGCCTCTCGTTCGGATCGCCTTCGGGAGCCCACTCGTCAATCAGCTCGGCGAAGTATCCCGCGTACTCGATCCCGCGCCCGCCTGACGCCTGCAGCGGCGAGGCAATCGGCTCGGCGTAATTCAGCGAGACCAACTCGCGCCGTTCCTTCTCGAAGTACGCCACGCCGGCCCGTGTCATCGGCTCGAGCGCGCCCGCGAAGCGCGTCCGCAGTCCCTGGGTGCGCTGGGCCACCCCCCGGCGCTTGCCCCGGTCCCGGGTCAGGAACACGACGATGCGATCGACCTCGCCGAGCTTGTAGGTGCGAAGGATGAGCGCTTCGGTCGTATAGAGCGGCATCGCCGGGCGGACCGCGTCAGGCCAGACCCCATTCTATCCCGCGTCAGTCCTCTTCGACCACGCCCAACTGGTCCAGCAGGCGGGGATCCTCCCGCCAGCCGGCCCGGGTCTTGACGCGCAGGTCCAGGAACACGCGGGTGCCCAGCACGCGCTCCATCTCCTGCCGCGCCTCGGTGCCGATCCGCCGGATCATGGCGCCGCCGCGGCCGATAACGATGGGTTTCTGCGACTCCCGCTCGACGACGATCGTGCAGTAGATGCGGACCAGGCCCCGTTCGTCCGCCTCGTCCACATGATCGACGAGGACCGCCGACGTGAACGGCAGTTCGTCGCGGGTGTGCGTCAGCACTTTCTCGCGGACGATCTCGGCCAGGAAGACCCGCTCGGGCTGGTCGGTGACGTAGTCGTCGGGATAGTACGGATCGCCCTCGGGCAGGTGGCCGACGAGCACGGCTTCGAGCCGATCCACGTTCTCGCCCGTCAGCGCCGAGACAGGCACGACGTCGGCGAACCGGGCCATGCCCGACCACTGCGCGATGAGGGGCAGCAGAGCCGGCTTCTCGACCAGGTCCATCTTGTTCAAGGCCAGCACCACCGGCGCCTGAACGCGTCCGACGAGGTCGGCCAGGAAGGAGTCGCCCCCGCCAATCGCGCCGGTGGAATCGGCCACCACGCAGACCACGTCAGCCTGCGACATGCTCTGGACCGCGAGGTCGACCATCCGGACGTTCATCCGGTGCAGCGGCCGATGGATCCCGGGTGTGTCGACGAAGACGATCTCAGCGCCCGGGGCGTGCCGTACGCCCACGATCCGGTTCCGCGTCGTCTGCGGCTTGTCGGAGACGATGGCCACCTTGGTGCCGACGAGCCGGTTCACGAGGGTGGACTTCCCGGCGTTCGGCCGGCCGACGAGGGCCACGAGGCCGGCCTTCATGCGGCCTCGACCGTCCCCGCTGCCCCGGCCGGCCCTCCGCCGTCGGCGGGCCGCAGGCGCACGCGCAGGCGGCTCAGGCGGCGCCGCTCGGCAGCGACGACCTCCACGCTGAGGTCGTCCAGGTCGAAGCGCTCGCCGGCGGCGGGCACGCGCCCGAGACGCGCCAGGATGTACCCGCCGAAGGTCTCGAACCCCTCGCCCTCGATACGGACGTGGAGATGCTCCATGACCTCCTCGATGTCCGCCTTGCCGGCGACCACGTAGACGCCAGCCTCCTCCTCGACCACCGGTTCGGTCTCCACGTCGTATTCGTCGCGTATCTCGCCGACGATCTCCTCGAGCAAATCCTCCAGCGTGACGAGCCCGGCCGTCCCCCCGTACTCGTCGACCACAATCGCGATCTGGATCTGCTGCTGCTGGAACTCGCGCAGCAGGTCCGACACCCGCTTGGTTTCGGGCACGACATGGGCGGGACGCACCATCGTGATGACGGCCGCCTCGGCTGGCTGGTCGTCCGGCAGACGGATGAAGTCCTTGATGAACACGAACCCGACGATGGTGTCGAGCGAGTCCGTGTAGACCGGGATGCGGGAGTACTCCTGCTCGCGGAAGAACGCGCGCAGGTCGTCGATGGTCGCGGACGCCCGGATCGCGACGATGTCCGGCCGCGGGGTCATCACCTCGCGCACCAAGGTGTCGCCGAAGTCGACGATCGACTGGAGGAGCTGGCGATCGTCGCGCTCGATCAGGCCCTCCTGCTCGCCCGCGTGGAGGTACGCGGTCGTCGCCTCGGGCTGCGCCTCCTCGCCACCGGCGGACGGCGCGGCGTCGCGTTCCTGGCGCGGTGCCAGCGTGAGGCGCAGCGGCGCCACGACGGGCCACATCGCGCGCACCAGATAGTCGAAGGACGGCAGGAGCACGTCGAGGACGCGCTCGGGGTCGCGGCGGACGATGAGATACGGCAGCAGATGCTCGAACACCAGGACGAACGCCGCGGCCGCCACCACGACGCCCAGGGCCTTCTCCACGCCGTCCAGCCCGATCAGGCGCACCAGCGCGAGGGCGATCAGCACGTGCACGGCTGCCAGTGCCGCTCGGACGGGCAGGAACAGCAGCACGGGGTCGTCCAGGTAGACGCCGAGGCGTTCGGGACGTCCACTTCGTTCGGCGACCAGCCGTAGTGACAGGCGCATCAGAACGGCGAAGGCCGCGCCCACGGCGCCGAGGTACACCAATGCGCAGGCCAGCAGGAACAAGCCGAGGGGAATCACGCCCCCCTCCCCGCCCGCTCGATCAGACCGCTCTCGAGACCGCCCTTGCGACGGAGCCGCGCCTCCAACCTCGCCATCCGGCCCGTGTCGGTTTCGTGGTCGTAGCCGAGCAGGTGCAGCAGCCCGTGCAGGGCAAGGACGCGAAGCTCCGCGCCCACCGAATGCCGCGCGCGGCCGGCCGGCGCGCGAGCCACGCCAGCCGCGATGACGATCTCGCCGAGCGGCCCGCCGGGCACCGGACGAGCGTCCGACGCCGGGAACGACAGCACGTCGGTCGCCCGGTTCACGCCAAGGAACCGGCGATTGAGCGCACGCATGCGGGCGTCGCTCACGAGCGCCACGGTCACGTCGCCCCGGGCCCGCGAGGGTGCCACGCCCTCGAGCCACGAGCCGAGCCCCGGCGCGCGCGTCAGCGACGGCGTCTGGCTGACGACGGTGACGCGAAGCGGGCGGCGGCGTTGGTCGGCGGGAGACATCGGCGTCAGGAGGCCGGCCCCCGGCCCTCGCCGGTGCCGTCCGCGGCCCCGTTCCCTGAGAACGTCTCGTAGGCCTTGACGATGAGCTGCACCAGACGGTGGCGCACGACGTCGCGCTCGTCGAAGTACACGAACGCAATCCCTTCGATGTGCCCGACGACGCGGATGGCGTCGATGAGCCCGGAGGTCCGCCCCGTCGGCAGGTCGATCTGCGTGATGTCCCCGGTGATGACCGCCTTCGATCCGAACCCGAGGCGCG
>CAYZYG010000124.1:7606-13017 GCA_964481395.1 uncultured Vicinamibacterales bacterium | reverse complement strand
CCCGCGCAGGACATCAAGGGACAGAAGCCAGTCCTGCTCGTCGACGGTGCCTTTCAGTTCACGCCTCGATCGTGGGGCAGCTACATCATCCACGACAAGGAGACCGACGAGTACTACCTGTTCACGATGGCCGTCCTCGAGGACGCGAAAAAGAAGGGCCAGACGGGGACGTGGCTCGAGATCGACATCGACACGTTCAAGGAGCGCGTGGTCACACGAGTGCTGGTTGAGAAGGGTCGGTCCGGGCCCGGCGACATCCTGGAGGCCATCGTCTGGGTGGAAGGCCTGAAGCCGTTCTCGGTGCCCGAGAAGTACCTGAGTGGTCAGGACCAGGAGGTCGGGCAGTTCAAGACGGCGGCCGTGGGCGCGCGGGCGGAGGAGGTGACGTTCACGCACGACGGGATGAAGCTGCAGGGATACCTGGCCGAGGGGCGTGACGACAAGGGCGGCGCGATGCGGGCGCTGGTCAGCCTGGAGGTGGCCCCGATGGGGATCGTGTGGGCGGACACGCCGGAGATGGCACTGTACCTCGATGACTGGGGCAGCGGGGCCGAGACCAGGGTCAAGGAGACGCCCATCGGCATGTTCGCGTGGATCATGGACATGGTGGGCCGCGGCCTTGCCGGCGAGGACGTGGCGATTCCCGAGCGGAAGCTGCCGCCGCTGCGCGCGGAGGGTGACTGGATCGAGCGGGATGGTACCTGTGCCGGTTCGCGGTGGACCATCGGGCCGACCGGCGCGGGTCAGCTGAGCGTGAGCGCGCGCTGCGGCGGGGGGACGGGCGCTGAGTCGCTGCAGGCGCTCGCATGGAAGAACCCGCGCATGCTGACCGGGCGGCTCACGAGCGAGCAGCGCCCCGGCCAGGCGCAGCTGATGTTCGTGTCGGCCACGCGCGCGGTGCTGGTCGTCAGCGGAACCGGCGGCGCGCCCTCCACGTTCACCGTGCTACAGAAGGCTCGGTAGGGCGCGCTCGCTTGTCCCGAGCGACGTCACGGGGCCGAGAGCGCCGTGCAAGCACCCTGGTTCTGCCTCAGTGTGGCAGCGGCTGCGTTGCCGTCCGCTGGCGCTGGTGCCGTGCAGCACCCGGGTCCCGGGTCCCGGATCCCGGTTTCTACCTAAGGTCTGCCCTGTCGAGCACCTCGAGCGTCTCCGGATTGACCACCTCGAGACGGACCCGCCTGCCGTTCACGTGGAGCAGGCAGATCGCGTTCTGCGTCGAGAATCCCCTGACGAAGGCCGACCAGGGCGTCTGCTCCTGCGCGTAGTACGGCGCGCCGGCCGCCCCGTTGTTGATCTGGTAGAACGGGCGCGAGAGCGTCACGCGCGGGCCGGTCCAGCCCTCCGGGTAGATCGGCACCGAGGCGTCGAGGCGGAGCCGGTTGTAGTTGTGTTCGTCGCCCGTGAGAACGGCCAGAACCTTGCGGTGTCCCTGAATGAGCGCGAGCAGGTCGTCGCGGCGCTCGATGATGCCCTTGGCCACCGGCGTGCCGGCCACGACGGGTCGAACCTTGTTGTCGCCGTTGTACCACATGTCGTCGCTCACGTGGCCGCCGTTGGGGAAGACCGGAGTGTGCACCGTCAGGAACACGTGGTCGATGCCGCGGTCGCGTTCGAGCCGCTGCAGCGTTTCCGCGAGCCACGCCATCTGGTTGTCCATCAGGTACGCGTGCGGATTCCCGTTCGCCTCCGGCAGCGTCGACACCGACGGCGAGAACCAGTAGTTCGAGTTGAGGACGACGAACGCCGTGTTGCCGTACTGGAACCAGAACACGTTCTCACGATACGTGGGGAAGTCGATCGCCGACGGATTCGGGTCGTAGGAGGCGCCGTCCTCCGACGCGGGGCCGTTCTCGGGATTGACCACCTCCTGCGCGAAGATGGCCTCGGTGCCTTCCGTGTCGTACGGGAACCGGTTGATGCGGACCGTGCGGTTGTTCGGGCCGAGGAACTCGCGCATCACGACCTCGTGATTGCCGAGGCCCGCGTAGATGGGCATCCAGCGGGCCTGCGGCTCGACCGCGCGCCTCCAGTTGGCCATCTCGAGCCGGATCGTGTCCGGGCTCGTGACGTAGCCGCTGACCAGGTCGCCGGTGAACAGCGTGAATGCCGAGCCGCGGGTGTAGGCCACCGACATCAGCCGCCGCATGATGTGCGCGTTGGGGCCGGTGAAGTTGCGCTCGCCGCCACCCTGGCCGCCGCGAGAGTCCGAGGCGTAGCCGAAGGTGAAGGCCTTGCGCGAGCCGGGCTTCGGTGACGTGCGGAAGGCGTACCGCTCCTCGTGACCGCCGTACCGGACCGTGTAGGGGTACTCCCGGTCCGGGGCGAGCCCGTCCACCCGGATCTCCTGGTGCGCCGATCCGGCCGCGCACGGGAACTCCCGGGATGCGACGACGACGGCACAGGCGTCGGGCCGGTTCAGCCTGAACCAGACGACCGCGCTCGTGGGCGTCACGTTCGCGAGGAACGGGCCCTCCTGAAGGGTGGTGGCGATCGAGAACGGCCCCTTCGGGCCGGCTGCGTTGAAGCGAATCCGGCCGTCGTAGATCATCGCGCCGTCGGCGCCGATGATGCGGTAGCCGATGATGCCCGTGCCGCTCTCGCGCCAGCCGACCATGTCGTAGCGATCGCCGAATGACCCGGCGATGTTGATCTCGGCCTTGCCGCCCGTGATGGCGATGCTCGTCCGGTAGACCGGCTGCGGGAATCTCGTGTCGTGGTAGGGGATGAGGCCGAAGAACAGGCGTCCTTTGAAGTCGGGCTTGCCGAAATCGAACGCGATGCCGTTGGCCGTGGCCGTCGGCGAGCCCAGCACCTGCTGCAGCGTCCAGGCCGGTGCCCGCTCGCGCAGGGTGTAGACGTCACCATTAGGGTGGCGGAACACGAGCTGGCCGCTGGCGTCTGTCGTGATGTTCGACAGCACGGCTGGGACGGGTGGGGTGTTTGGGGCCTGAGCTGACGCGACCACCCGGAAGGCAGCCGCGAGCACCGTGGCCATCAGCGACAGGACAATGGCCGGACCGATGAGTCGGACGTGACGACGGCGGACGGGATGGGCGAGAGACACGGATCCTCCAAGCGTAGAACGATGGATTCATTCATTCTATCCGCGACTCGAACGGCTCGGTCCCCGACCGCCCCTCGATTCTGATTCTTCCCTTGATCCGTGCCTCGCGCCGGACACCGTCGACTGTAGAATGCCCCGTGCCCGTGGTTCCGACGCGACCTGCGTGTGACGCCCCGTGCAGATGGAGATTCCAATGAGCCCCAGGCCCAGACTTCTCTTCCGTTCGGCACTCGTGTTCTTCGCGGTCACGACCGTCGTCGCGCTGGTGGCGGCGCGCGGGCCGGCATTGCCTGGCGCCCATCGCGCGGCGAGCGGGGCGGGCCCTGCCGCCCTGCCCGGGGAAGGGGACGGCTGCACCATCATCAGCGCCGGCAAACTGGCGACCGTGGACGGCTCGGTCATCAACTCGCACTCCGACGCGTGCAGCGAGTGCCGGATCCACGTCGTGCCCGGCCAGTCCCATCCCCCCGGATCGAAGGCGCCCGTCCACTGGGGGCTCATCTACTACGGCCGGGACGATGAGCGTGGCGGCCGGCCCGTGGGTGACTACGGCGACGTGATCGGTGAGGTGCCGCAGGTGCCGCGCACCTACACCTACTTCCACACCGGCTACTCGCTCATCAACGAGCACCAGGTGGCCATCGCCGAGAGCACGTGCAGCCAGAAGCGCGAGCTCGACGTGCCCTACATCGAGGGCGTCACCGCGCAGATCATCACCGTCGAGCAGGCGCAGGTGTTCGCACTGCAGCGGTCAAAGACGGCGCGCGAGGCGCTGGCGGTCATCACCGGCCTCATGGAGACGTACGGGTTCCTGCCGTCCACGGGGGGATCCGAGACGCTGAGCATCGCGGATCCAAACGAGGTGTGGGTACTCGAGCTGTTCTCCGTTGGCACGGAGTGGAAGCGCGGAAGCGCCGAGCCTGGCGTCATCTGGGCCGCGCGGCGGGTTCCCGACGGGCACGTCACGGTCATCCCGAACTACGTCCGCATCCGTGAGATCGACCTCTCCGATCCCGACACGAAGGCCTCGTCGAACTACCAGAAGGTGGCCATCGACCACGGCTGGTATGATCCAAAGGCCGGCCGGCCGTTCATCTGGCAGGAGGCGTATGCGCCGCCCATCACCGAGGGCAGCCTCAACCGTCTCTGGCTCGTCCACAGCAGGCTCGCCCCGAAGCTGAAGGCCTGGCCGGATCGACAACTGACCGGCCCGTCCAACCCGGGCACGATGTCGCGCCAGGCCATCGAGGGCGCCGCGTTCTACCCGTTTTCGTTCAAACCCGAGCGCCCCATCTCGGTGCGTGATGTGATCGCGTTCCAGCGGTCGACCTTCGAGGGCACCGTCTACGACATGACCGCCGACCCCGCCTGGCTCGTCCCCGATGGTCGGAGCGGATCGCGGCGCAGCGATCTGACGACGCCGTTTCCGTCGGCGGAGTTGCGGGAGTTGCTACGGATTGCGAGCCATCGGACCATCGCCCAGCACGGATACGGGATGGTCGCGCAGCTGCGGGCGTGGCTGCCGAATCCCATCGGCGGCGTCCTGTGGTTCTACGTCGACAACCCCTTCGTCAGCACGTACGTGCCGATTTACGCCGGCGTCACGTCGACGTCCGAGCTGTACCGGACCTACGACGCCAGACAATTCCAGGAGGGGTCGGCGAGGTGGGCCGTCGACTTCGTCGACAACCTGATGCACCTGAAGTGGCAGGCCGCCGTGGCCGACCTGCGCGCGGTGCGCGACCCATTGGAGCAGGAGTTCTTCGACACGCAGGCTGACGTCGAGCGGCGTGCCCTCGAGATGCACAAGCGGGAGCCGGCCGAGGCGGCGGCGTTTCTGACCGGCCTCACGAACGACCGGATGGAGCGCGTCGTGGCGATGTACCGGACGCTGCGCGCGACACTGATCACGAAGTACACGAACAGTACGTATTAGCCGGCACGGCGCGCACCGGTAATCCCGGGAGCCACGGGAAGCCGGCGCGCACGTCGGCGGAGGCCTGCGAACTCCCCGTGGCGTTGGCTTGGCCCATGTCCCGGGCATCTGGTAAACTCAATAGACCTGCCCGTCGCGGCCAGCCATGCTGGGAGGTCGTTCAACGGTAGGACACGTGGCTCTGGACCACGTTATCGGGGTTCGAATCCCTGCCTCCCAGCCAAACTCCCTCACTCTTGTTCGGTCGTTTGGCTGGTCGGCCCGTCTTCAGGCTACCGCACTCCTCGGCACGCCTCGGAGTGACTCAGCACGAATCCACTTGCCCTTCCGCGTGCGGAACCGTGGCTGGTCGGCCGGTCTTCAGGCCATCGGGCCCCTCGACTGACGTCTCGGGGCGACTCAGCTCGAATC
>CAYZYG010000124.1:0-7506 GCA_964481395.1 uncultured Vicinamibacterales bacterium | reverse complement strand
GTCTTCAGGCCATCGGGCCCCTCGACTGACGTCTCGGGGCGACTCAGCTCGAATCCCCGTGCCGGCCACTCTCGTTCGGTCGATTGGCTGGTCGGCCGGTCTTCAGGCTACCGCGCCCCTCGACAGACGTCTCGGGACGACTCAGCTCGAATCCCCGTGCCGGCCACTCTCGTTCGGTCGATTGGCTGGTCGGCCGGTCTTCAGGCTACCGCGCCCCTCGACAGACGTCTCGGGACGACTCAGCTCGAATCCCCGTGCCGGCCACTCTCGTTCGGTCGTTTGGCTGGTCGGCCCGTCTTCAGGCCACCGCACTCCTCGGCACGCCTCGGAGTGACTCAGCACGAATCCACTTGCCCTTCCGCGTGCGGAACCGTGGCTGGTCGGCCGGTCTTCAGGCCATCGGGCCCCTCGACTGACGTCTCGGGGCGACTCAGCTCGAATCGCCGTCTCCCAGCCAGCCTTCGCTCACCCATCAGGTGAGCTTCGGCTAGGCAAACAAGTCAGCGTCAGTTCCCGCGTCCACCCCGTCCGGCAAGGGCATCTCCGGGTCGGACACTACCCGCGACGATAGGCCGTGGCGAGCGCGTCGGCGTATTCGTTCCAGCGTGCACCGTTGTGCGCCTTGATCCAGCGCAGCTCGAGTCCTGGATGCCCGTGGTAGAGCCGATACAGCTCCTGCACGAGCTCGAGGTTCTTGATCTCACCGTCCTTCTTGCGCCAGCCGCGCGCTTCCCAGGTTTTCGCCCACGTGCTGATCGTGTTCACGCACAGCTCAGAGTCGGTGAAGATCACCGCGCTCGTGTCGCGCGGCACCATCTTGCACGCGGCGATCAGCGCTGACAGTTCCATGCGGTTGTTCGTCGTGTAAGGCTCGTGCCCACGCTGTTCCGCGATGATCCGATCGTCCACCACATACACCGCACCCCATCCGCCCGGGCCGGGATTCGGCGTCGCCGCGCCATCCGTGAACACGCCGCTGACGGGGCCCGAGGTGTACTTCTCCAGCACCTCGGTGGTCGTCAGGTTCTCCTCGCGCGACAACGCCGGCGACTTGCCGCTCCTGCATTTCATGCAGGTTTTCGGCGTCCAGTTGGGGAACCTGGCAAGCGTCGCAGGCGAGACGGTGAACGGACGCTGGCAACTCGTGCAGACAAATCGCATGGCGAGCGACATTCTCGCATGAGCCGTGCACGATCTCGCGACCGAATGCTCGCTGCCCTGGACCGCGACGTTCCCGCCGCGTCTCGTCCGTATCAGAGTCGCTCAGCGGGGACGTCCCGGACGCACCGGAAGCCGACGCCGTTGCCGTACGGCCGCTTGATCGGCTCGTCCCCGCCCCGACGCGAGATTCGGACATCGCGCTCGTAGCTGTACCAGGAACCACCCCGCACCACGCGACGGTCGCCCGATGACGGCCCCGTCGGATCGGTCTGCGGCGACGCCGCGTAGTAGTTCGCGCCGTAACGGTCGGCCACCCACTCCCATACGTTGCCGGCCATGTCGAACAGGCCGGAGGCGTTCGGCGCGAACGTGCCCGCGGGCGCCGTGAACGCGTAGCCGTCGTCATACCCGGTGAAGATCGTCATCAGCGGGTACCTGCGTCTCACGCTTTCGTCGGCAACGTTGGCGGCGGCCGCGCCACTGACAAGTGGCGAGGAACCGTTGCCCCACACGTGCCGCTCTCCAGCCCGTCCGCCGCGCGCCGCGTACTCCCACTCGGCCTCGGTAGGCAGGCGGCCGCCAGCCGCCGCGCAATAGCTGTCGGCCTCGCCCCACGTGACGTCCACCACCGGCTGACTGTCATCGGTGTTCCACACGGGCTGTGCCGGTGGGGCAGCCAGGCGCCGGTACATCCCGAGCGTCACTTCCGTCGTCATTATCTCGAACGGACGCGAGATGCGGATGGTGTGCCGCGGACGTTCCTGCGGAAAGCACTGGCCGTCGCCGGGCACACATCCCATCTCGAAGGCGCCGGCGGGAACCGTCACCCAGGCAGGGCTGACGGTGTCGGCTTGCGCCACGGCCGGCCGCGGCGCGATGGCCGCCGGTCGAGCGTCGATGAACGTGAAAGGCATCGCCGCGAACTGGCCGCAGCACGGGGCGGCGGCGACCACCGCTAGGAGAACGAAGAGGATGCCCGGGCGCCGTGATTGTGAATCTCTCATACAGCCTCGCGAGTGGTGAGCAGATGGCTGGCGGTTGCGCTCTCGATCTTTGACACCATCGTCGTCAGCGGTGCGCCTCACACGCTACGAGGGGTGCCCTGCCTCCTGCCCGAGGGAAGAAGTGTACCTGCTGTTGGCCGGTCGACTCGCGCTCGACCGAGCGTTCAAAGGCGCCCCCCGTCCAGGACGACGATGGCGGCCAGACTCGGCGATTGACGCACAATGACGGCACAACCAAGGCCTCTGCCCGGATTCTGTGCTGATAGCCTAGTGCCTGTTCGCGACAGGCCACCGCCGATCTGCTACGGGCGAGCCACCGCCGGGTTGCCCCTCTCCCGGGTGTCCACGTGGTATCCTCCGCGCCGTGGAGAACGGCAGCGCGTCGAGACGCGTCCCGGCCTACTACTGGGCCGACGTCGGGGTATTCCTCTCTGCCGACCCAGACGCCATCCTCGGCTTGCTCACACGCGCCGACCCGTTCGCCGTCACTGACCGGCAGCAGGTCGACGCCTGGCAGGACGAGATCCGCATCCTGCGGAACACTCTGGCTGGGTCCTCGGGAACCGTCTTCCTAGAGTTCTATCGCGTGCTCCTCACCAGAGCCAGGCAAGGCATGGTGATCTTCGTGCCGCCGGGCGACCCGGCCGACTCGACGCGCAAGCCGGAGTTCTACGACGAGACGTACGAGTATCTGGCCGGCCTCGGCATGTCTGTGCTTTAGCGAAGTCGGAGAGCCGAGGGCTTCTCTGACGCGCCCAGCACCGGAAGAGTTCCGGTATGAGCCAGAGAACGAAGTCGACGTTCAACAAGCGAGCGTCGTCCCTGACTTGCTGCGTCCGGAAGGAGGAAGCCGCCGAGCGCCTCGATGAAATTGGGGTCGTCGAGAAGTGCTCGGATCTCCGTGCGAATGTACCTGCGCACGTCCACGTCTGCGGCAGCAACATCGTTCACGATCTCAGGTCGCCCGTCAACGACCGAGATGATGTCTTCGAGGTCGTGGCTCGCGAAGACGTCGTTGCCGCCGCGCCCGTGAAACGCCTCCAACTTGGTGGCGATGAACAGCAACGGCGTGACGACACGTACGTCGTGTCCGGCAATGTGTAACGTCTCGGCTGTATCGATGGCGGCGGAGTACCACCGATTGCTGAAGCCAAGCACAGTGGCGTCAGTGGGCATGATGTCGACGATCAGGCGTTCGTCCCGCCAGCGGCAGAGAGGGGCATCAGGAGTGGTGTCTTCATGAAGACCCAGTGCTCGAAGCCGCTCCGCCAACGCCGTGTACTCGGCGTAGGAGGTTACGTCGACAATCGCGTCGACATCCCTGGTCGGGCGGACGCCGCCAGCCGCTCGGTCCGTGATGAACAGGCCCGTCGTGCAGCCGCCGACGAAAACAAGTTCGTCGAGCAGCGGAGCAAGCAGGTGCACGACGGATTCGAAGAGCGCGCGATTCGGATCAGCCACGGAGGAGCCTCCGCAACCGTGCGCTCAGCTCCGTTTCTGCCAGTTGCCGCTCACGCGCGCGTCCGTCGCGCAGGGCGTCGATCAGCGCGAGGATCTCGTAGAGCGCGGAATCTTTGCGCGCGGCCTTCGGGGCGGCCCTGTGCAAGGGCTCGAGCGTGACCCCGCGGACGTCTCCTTCCGGATCTGGCCACACTGGCGGGAGGTCGCTGTCGGCCGCGATCTGGCCGTTCAGCGGAGGAGCGGCGTACGCCGTCGGCACGCCCCGCGTCGCCTCACCGCGCTGAACCGGAAACGCATACTTCACGCCATGGATCAGGAACTCCTCGACCGCCTTCAGGAGCGGTCGACCGGTCTGGGTGTCCACAAGCCGGGATCGCTCGAGCCGCTTGAGCGATGCGTGGACCTGAGACGGGCTCAACGTCACGTCGCCGGCGACCTGTGCAATCGGCGGACGCTCTCCCCGGTAGCAAACCAGCTTGGCGAGTACGACGACGTCCTGAGGAAGGAGGCATTGAGGCATTCCATATTCTAGAATCTGGAATTCACAATGACAAGGCCACCGGCCCCTGCGTCGTCCCTGACCAGATTGAATCGCGAGGGAACTGGACATCATCGCGAGGGAAGATGGTTGGCGCAAGATGTCGGCACCGTTGCCGCCGATGCCGACATTTTGCGTGGACGGCCAGGCTGCCGCGCCCCTCGACGCTGCCTTGGGCCGACCCGGCCTGCATCCGGACCCGCGGGGTGGTCGGACGTCGCGATAGCCCGCTCTGCCCCTACATTTCGCCTCGCAAAACATTCGCGTGATGCAATAACACGTTTTGCGACGCATATTGTGTGTCATGCGAAACGATTCCGCCGGCTCGCCGACCCCCGAACTGAAGAAGGGCAGCCTCGAACTGCTGGTCCTCAGCGTGCTCGCCCACAGCCCTCGACATGGGTATGAGATCGGCCGCCTGATCGAACTCGGCTCGGGCGGCCACCTCACGTTCCGCATCACCACCCTGTACCCCGTCCTCTACCGGCTCGAGAACCGCGGCCTCATCGACGGGCGCTGGGTCGAACGCCCTGGCGAACGCCGCCGCTGTTACTACCACCTGACCGACGCCGGGAAGACTGCGCTCGTGGAGCAGCGCGAGCAGTGGGAAGCATTCGCGGCCGCCGTCGGCCGCGTCGTCGAGGGAGGCCAACATGGCTGACTGGAAGCATCTCGTCCGAGTCCACCTGAAGCTGCCGCCGCTGCGCAACCAGCGGACCGAACGCATCGTCGAGGAGATCGCGGGCCAGCTGGATGACCTCTACCAGGAGGCGCGGCGGCAGGGCGCGTCGCCGGCCGAGGCCGAGCGCTCGGCCTTTGCCCAGATCGAGAACTGGGACGAGCTGTCCGCCCGGATCACCGACGCGGAAGGGCCGAACCGGGTGTCGCCGCAGGAGCAGCGGCGCGGAGACGCGCGCGACCGTGCGGCCGCACCGTGGAGCGGCCTGCTCCACCGGCTGTTCGGCGGCATCGGCATGGACGTTCGCCTCGGTCTTCGCCGCTTGGCGGCGGCACCAACCAGCACCGGCATCGCCGTCGGCGTCCTGGCGCTCGCCATTGGCGCCGGCACCGCGGTCTTCTCGGTGGTCGATGCGGTCGCCCTGCGGGGCCTGCCGTTCGACGAGTACGACCGCCTGGCGGCGGTCCTCGAGACCGAGGGCAAGGGACCGCTGTCCGTCACCGAGGGCGGCAACGCCACGGCGCAGAGCTACTTCGACTGGCGGCGGATGCAAACGGCGTTCGACGCGCTGGCGGCAACCCAGCCATCGAACCTGCGGATGCGCAACGAACTCAACGAGCCCGCAACCGCCCGAGGCCTGCGCGTGTCCGCGGAGTTCTTCGCCGTCCTGCGCGTGGCGCCGCTCCTCGGACGACCGTTCCGCGCCTCCGACGAGGTGATCGGCCAGCACCGCGTGGCGATCGTGAGCTACGCGTTCTGGCAGCGCCAGTTCGGCAGCGCCGACGATGTGATCGGCCGGACCCTGCAGTTCAACGACGAACCGTGGCAGATCGTCGGCGTCATGCCACGCCACTTCAGCTATCCGCTCGGCGGCATCCGCGAGACGGAGGTGTACATCCCGCTGGCACCCTCCGACCGCGAGCGCTCGCGCCCGACGAGGGCCGCCGGGACGGGAATGCGTCTGGCCGGCTACGAAGTCATCGGCCGCCTGCGGCCGGGCGTGTCGTTCGCGCAGGCAGCCGAGCGCATGAACGCCGTGGAGGCGGCCATCGACGCGCAGAATCCGACGTGGCGGCCGGGTGCGCAGGTGCAGGTGCGGCCGCTCAACGAGCACGTGGTGGGGAGCGTGCGCGCCTGGATGGTACTCCTCCTCGGCGCCGTCGGTCTGGTCCTCGCCCTCGCGTGCGCCAACGTGGCCAACCTCAGGCTGGCCCAGGCCGCCATCGCGGCGCGAGATGTGGCCATCTGCGAGGCGCTCGGCGCCAGCCGTTGGCGAACCACCCGGGCGTTTCTGGTCGAGAACCTGCTGCTGTCGGGTTCAAGCGCAACCCTGGGCATGGGGCTCGCGTGGGCCGGCGTCCGCGTGCTCGCCGACAACCTGCCGCGCGAGTTGCCGCGCGTCGCCGCAGTGGCCATCGACCTGCGTGTACTCGGCGTGACCGTGCTGAGCGCGCTGGTGACAGGACTTCTGGTTGGTCTGGCGCCGGCGGCCCTGCACCTGCGCCGGAGGCTCTCGGAGGCCACCAGCAGCGGCGGCTCGAGGATGACTCGCGGTAACGGCGCCAAACGCATCGGCAACGCGCTGGTCGTCGGAGAGGTCGCGCTCGCGTCCCTCCTGCTCGTCGGCGCCGGCTTGTTCGTCGCGAGCCTTGCACGGCTGATGCGAATCGATCCGGGGTTCGACCATCGACACGTCCTCGCGCTGCGCATCACCACACCACCCATCACGCCTCAAGACCGGGATGCCGCCATCGAACGCGGCCGGGCGATGATCGAACAGGTGGGTTCGGCCGTGCGTGCCGTGCCCGGCGTCCTGGGTGCGGAAGCGGCATCGCTGGGCATGCCGCTGACCGGCAACTTCCGATCCCTCAGCGCGATGCCGATCGGCCTTCCAGGTCGCGACCCGCTGATGCCGGATCGGGAGGAAGATTTCGCGGATATCCATCACGTCACGCCCGGGTACCTGGCGCTCCTGCGCGTCCCGCTCCTACGGGGGCGTCACCTGTCCGTGGACGACCGCGCCGGCACGCCTCTCGTCGTCGTCGTCAACCAGGAGGCGGCCCGGTGGTACTGGCCGGGGCAGGATGCACTCGGGCAGCACATCTTGTGCGGGCCGCCCGGGGTGGAGTGCGAGGTGGTCGGCATCGTCGGCAACATCCGGCAGCAGGGCCCCGAGTTTCCCCCGTCCCGGCAGGTCTACTGGCCGCTCGCACAGTCGCAACCCATGGCCATGACCCTCGCGGTCCGAACGGCCGGCGATCCGATGACTGTCGTTCGCGCGGTGAAAAAGGCGATCTGGTCGGTGATCCCGGAGCAGCGGTTCGACGAGACTGTGACGCTCGAAGCCTTCATGGACCGACTCACGGCCAGGCGACGATTCCTCACGTCGCTGCTGACGCTGTTCGGCGTGCTCGGCCTGGTGATCGCCGCCGCGGGGGTCTACTCGATGCTCGCGCACCACGTGGTCGAACGACGGCACGAGATCGGCGTGCGGATGGCGCTCGGTGCCACGCCAGAGAGCGTGGTGCGCATGGTGCTGGGGCAGGCGCTCGTGCTGCTCGGCCTGGGCCTCGCCATCGGGCTGGGCGCGGCCTGGCAGTTCGGGGCCGGCGTGAAGGCGTTCCTCTTCGGCACGGAACCGGCCGATCCGCTCGTCTTCGCGG
>CAYZYG010000123.1:0-13557 GCA_964481395.1 uncultured Vicinamibacterales bacterium | reverse complement strand
TCACCGCTCACCGTTCACCGTTCACCGCTCACCGTTCACCGTTCACCGTTCACCGTTCACCGACCCCTCCGCCCATTCCCCGGAGACCCGTCCCATGTCTCGCAACCTTCTCTTGCTGCTCATCGTCCTGGTCGCGCTGCTGGCCCTGGCAGCCTGCGGCATTGTGGCTGCCCCGCCGGGCGCGACGACCACGACCGACCCCTGGGCCTTCGTGCCCAAACACCCGGTCCCCACCGACCACAGCCACATCATTCAGGGGCCTTTCGAGAGCGGCCCCGATGTGACGCGGGCCTGCTTGCAGTGCCACGCCCAGGCGGCTGAGGACTTCATGCACACCACCCACTGGACCTGGGAGAGCCAGCCCGTGGAGGTGGCCTGGCGCGATGAACCGGTGACGGTGGGCAAGGCCAACCAGATCAACAACTTCTGCATCAGCGCACAGGGCAACGAACGGCAGTGCATGACCTGCCACGCAGGCTACGGCTGGGCCGACGACAGCTTCGACTTCGACGAGCCGGCCAACGTGGACTGCCTGGCCTGCCACGCGGACGCGGCCATCTACAACAAGGACGACTACGGCCTGCCCGCGGAGGGCATCGATCTGCTGGCGGCCGCGCGCTCGGTGCGCGCGCCGACGCGTGAGGAGTGCGGCAAGTGCCACTTCGACGGCGGCGGCGGCAACAACGTCAAGCATGGCGACCTGGACGAGAGCCTCTACTTCCCCTCGGAGAACCTGGATGTGCACATGGGCCGGGAGAATTTCCTCTGCACCGACTGCCACCAAACCGAGGATCACGCGATCAAAGGCCGGCTGCTGGCCGACAACATCCACATCGACCCGGCCGAACAGGTGGCCTGCGAAGATTGCCACCAGGGCGCCTTCCACCAGGATGAGCGCATCAACCTGCACACGCAAAGCATCGCCTGCCAGACCTGCCACATCCCCAAGCTGGCGCTGAAGAACCCCACCAAGATCAGATGGGACTGGTCCACCGCCGGCCAGGACCTGCCCGAAGACCACTACGAATATCTGAAGATCAAGGGCGCCTTTCTCTACGACAAGAACATCCAGCCCACCTACCAGTGGTTCAACGGCAACGTAGCCTACCGCTACCTGCTGGGCGATGTGATCGACCCCACCCAGCCCACGGCGCTGATCGTGCCCGCGGGCAGCATCGACGACCCCACGGCCAAGATCTTCCCCTTCAAAGTTCACACGGCCCAGCAGCCCTATGACACCGTCAACAACATCCTGATCCCGCCGCGCACGGCCGGCGAGGGGGGCTTCTGGACCACCTTCGACTGGCCGTCGGCGCTGGCGCTGGGCGCGCAGGATGCCGGCCTGGACTTCTCCGGCCAGTTTGGCTTTGCCGAGACGACCATGGACTATCCCACCACGCACATGGTGCAGGCCAAGGAGAATGCCTTGCAGTGTACCGACTGCCACGGCGACACAGGCGGCCGGCTGGACTGGCAGGCGCTGGGCTATCCCGGCGACCCGATGACCTGGGGCGTGCGGGAGGTGGTCAAGCGGGCGACTGCCCAGCCGGCCGCCAGCACGCCGGTTCAGCCCTAGGGGAATGAGCACCATGAGACACAGCTTTCACCGCCGCCTGCTGATCAGCCTGGCCCTGCTGGCGCTGCTGGGAATGGGCGCCTGGGCCGTCAACCAGGCGCTGGCCAGCCCAAAGCCGGCCCCGGCCAGCCAGATTTCGCCCATCCACCCAGCCTTCCCCCTGCTGGACGCCGAGGGCCAGAATGTGCTGGACAGCGGCGCGGCCCTCTCGCTGGGCCAGACCTGCGGCGCCTGTCACGATACGGCCTTCATCGAGCAGCACTCCTTCCACGCCGACCTGGGGCTAAGCAGCCTCACCCCACCGGGCGAAACCGGCTCCGGCATGCCGTGGGACACCTCCACCGGCCTTTTTGGCAAGTTCGACCCGCTGAGCTACCGCTATCTGACGCCGAAGGGGGACCAGCGGCTGGACCTGTCCACGGCCGGCTGGCTGCAGGTGATGGGCGCGCGCGCCAGCGGCGGCGGGCCGGCCACCACCGCGCGCAACGGCCAGCCGCTGTTGAGCGGCGCGCTGAGCCAGCCCGAAGCCAGCATCCTCGACCCGGTCAGCGGCCAGGCGCTGACCTGGGACTGGGCCGAATCGGGCGTGATGGAGCTGAACTGCCTGCTCTGCCACACCCCGGAGCCCAACAACGCCGCCCGCATCCAACGCCTGCAGGCGGGGCAGTTCGGCGACGCGGTCATGGCGACCCTGCTGGGCAGCGGCATCGTCGAGGCGACCGAGGACGGCTGGGCCTGGAACGCGGAGGCCTTCGATGCCAACCGCGCGCTCAAGCCGGAGCTGGCGCGCATCCAGGACCCGACCAACCAGAACTGCGCCCAGTGCCACGGCCTGGTCCATGAGAGCAGCGAGCCGCTGGCGCTGGCCGCCTGCGACCTGGAGCAGCCGCAGACGGCCACCACCGGCCAGGTCATCTCCGCCCAGCGGATCAACCAGTCGGGCCTCAATCTGAGCGACAAGGCGAGCCTGACCCACGCCTGGGACGTGCATGCCGAGCGGGGCTTGCAGTGTACCGACTGCCACTATTCGCTCAACAACCCGATCCACTATCAGTCGGGCGGCGACCAGCAGTTGAGCCATCTGCTCTATGACCCGCGGCGGCTGGAGATCGGCGAGTACCTGGTGCGGCCTGATCACACCCTGGCGCGCGGCCAAAGCGCGCAGATCGGCCTGGCGCCGGAGAGCAAGGCCACCATGCGGCGCTGCGAGTCGTGCCACGACGCCGTGCCCACCCACCGCGACTGGCTGCCCTACACCGAACGCCACATGCAGGAGGTGGCCTGCGAGAGCTGCCATGTGCCGCAGCTCCACGCGCCGGCCATCCAGGCCGCCGATTGGACGGTGATCCACGCCGACGGCACGCCGGTGACCGACTGCCGCGGCATCGAAGGGGACGACACCGTCACCGACCTGGTCAGCGGCTTTCAGCCGGTGCTGATGCAGCGCACCAACGTGGATGGCCAGTCGCTGCTGGCGCCCTACAACCTGATCAGCGCCTGGTTCTGGACCTATGAGGATGCCAACGGCAACGTGCGCCCGGTGCGGCAGATCGACCTGCAGGCCGCGTTCCTGGTGGAGGGCGCATACCGGCCGGAGATTCTCCAGGCTTTCGATCGCAACGGCGACGGCGTGCTGGCCGAGGAGGAGCTGGTGATCGACGATGAGGCCAGCGAAGCGGCTGTGCGCGCCCAGCTTGCGGCGCTGGGGCTGGGCAACCCGCAGATCTACGGCCAGGTGCAGCCCTACAGCATCAACCACAACGTGGTGCGCGGCAAGGCGGCCACCAGCGACTGCCAGGCCTGCCACAGCGAGGATTCCAGCCTGGCCGCGCCCATGACGCTGGCCAGCCGCGTGCCGGGCGGGGTGTTGCCGCAGTTCGTGCACCAGGGCAACAACGTGGCGGCCAGCGGCCAGATGGCCATCGAGGAGGGTGTGCTCAGCTATCGCCCTGACCCGCAGGCCGATGGCGTCTACATCTTCGGCCACAACCGCATCCATTGGATCGACTGGGCGGGCGCGCTGATCTTCGTCGGCGTCCTGCTGCTGATCGGCGCCCATGCCACGCTGCGCGTCATCAACGTGCGCCGGCAGCCAAAACATGCGGCCGCGGCCACCGAGCCGGTGTACATGTACGATCGCTATGAGCGCTTCTGGCACTGGTTGCAGGCTTTCACCATCATCTTCCTTTTCCTGACCGGCCTGGTGATCCACCGGCCAGACATGTTCGGCCTCTTCGCCTTCCGCCACATGGTGACGCTGCACAATCTCCTGGCCATCGTGCTGGTGGCCAACGCGCTGTTGGCGCTGTTCTGGCATGTCACCACCGGCCAGATCCACCAGTTCATCCCGCGGCCGCGCGGCTTTTTCGACCAGGCCATCGTCCAGGCCAAGTACTACCTGCACGGGATCTTCCACGGCGCGGAGCACCCCTTTGCCAAGAGCTACCGCCAGAAGCTCAACCCCTTGCAGCAGCTCACCTACTTTGGCCTGCTGAATGTCCTGCTGCCCTTGCAGATTCTGACGGGCGTGCTGATGTGGGGGGTGCAACAGTGGCCGCAGACTGCCGCCATGCTGGGCGGCCTGCCCTTCCTGGCGCCGCTGCACAGCCTGATTGCCTGGCTGCTGGCCACCTTCGTCGTGGCCCACATCTACCTGACCACCACCGGCGACACGCCCACCGCGGATATCAAGGCGATGGTGACCGGGTGGGAGAGCGTGCCGGTGCAGGAGGGAGGGTGAATGGTGAACGGTGAACGGTAGACGGTGAACGGTGAACGGTAAACGGTGAACGGTGAACGGTGAACGGTGAACGGTGAACGGTAAACGGTGGACGGTGAATGGAATTCACCGTCTGAATGCACGAAGGCCCCTCAGGGCCTGCCGAACCAGTTTCCCAGCGGCTGAGGCCGCTTTGTTTGGTCAGCCCGGGAATTCCATTCCCGGGCAGGAGTGACGCATGACAACCATCGACCCGCCGCGCCCACGCTGGCGCTCCCGCCTGCTCAACCGCCCCACGCGGGACTATATCCACCCCTACCTGGGCGGCCTGCTGTTGGGGCTGGTGCTTTTCGCGGCCTTCTTTTTGACCGGCAACGGCCTGGGCGCGTCGGGCGGGCTGAACCGCCTGATAGTCGCCGGGCAGGACCTGGTCGCGCCGGAGCATGTGGACCGCACCCCCTATCTGCTCAGAATGGCGGGGGGCGACCTCAACCCGTTGGACGACTGGATCGTGCCGATGATCGTTGGCGCGCTGCTGGGTGGCCTGGTCTCCGGCTGGCGCAACGGCCGGCTGAAGGTGGAGACCAACAAAGGCCCCCACATCACCGTGCGCACCCGCTGGCTGATGGCCTTCCTCGGCGGCGCGATCATGGGCTACGGCGCGCGCATGGCACGCGGCTGCACCTCGGGGCTGGCGCTCTCCGGCGGCGCGGTGTTGTCGCTGGGCGCGTGGGTCTTCATGTTCGCGGTCTTCGCCGGCGCCTACGCCCTGGCCTATTTCGTGCGCAAGCTATGGCTCTGAGGCGCTGAGAGTTGACGCCAGGGTTGCCAACGTCTCGGAGACGTGGCCAGCCTTGACGACGACCTTCAGGCCAGGAGGTTCTTATGCCCTTTCCCCTGCAACTGGAAACGCTGCTCGGCAAGCCGTGGATGTACCTGGTCTTCGCCGTGATCGGCTTCGGCTTTGGCTTTGTGCTGGAGAGCGCCGGCTTCGGCAACTCCAAGAAGCTGGCCGCGCAGTTCTACTTCCGTGAGCTGACCGTGCTCAAGGTCATGTTCGGCGCCATCGTCACCGCCATGGTGCTGATCTTCATCACCGTCGGCCTGGGCATCCTGGATTTCAGCCTGCTCTGGGTCAACCCCACCTACCTGGCCTCGGGCATCGTGGGCGGGCTGATCATGGGCGTCGGCTTCATCATCGGCGGCTTCTGCCCCGGCACCTCGCTGGTGGCCATGGTGACCGGCAAACTGGATGGCCTTTTCTTCGTGCTGGGCGTGCTCTTTGGCATCTTTGTCTTCGGCGAGACGGTGGAGTACTACTGGGATTGGTGGAACAACGCCGGCTATATGGGCAGAATCACCATCCCCGAGTGGCTGGGACTGCCCTACGGCGTGGTGGTCACCGCCGTCGTGCTGATGGCGCTCTTCATGTTCTGGGGCGCCGAGCAGTTGGAGCAGCGATTCGGCGGCCGCGATCTGACCAAAGAGCCGCGCTGGCGGCGCTATCTGGCCGTGGGGCTGGTGACGCTGGCCGCCAGCATCATCGTCATCGGCACGCCGACCCCCGAACAGAAATATGCCCGCATCGCCTCCACCAAGGACGCCGCGCTGGCCAGCCGTGAGGTGCAGATCCACCCCGGCGAGCTTTTGCAGACCATGGCCGACGACACCCTCAAGGCCGTGGTGCTGGATGTGCGCCCAGAGGCGGAGTACAACCAGTTCCACATCGCCGGCGCCAGGAACGTGCCGCTGGCCGAGCTTCCCGCCATCATCCCTGACCTGCACGCGCAGCAGGCGCTGAACACCGTCTTCGTGCTGGCCAGCAACGACGAGGCGGCCGCCACCGCAGCCTGGAAAACCCTCAGCGCCGAAAGCATCCCCAACGTCTACATTCTGGAAGGGGGAATCAACCAGTGGATCGCCACCTTTGGCCAGGGCGACGACGTCATCGTCCAGATGGCCAGCCCCAGCGGCGACGACACCCTCTGCTGGGCCTTTCCGGCCGCGCTGGGCGACCGCTTCGAGGCGGCCGACCCTGATCCGCACGCATGGCAGTTGGACTTCACCCCCAAGATCCAGCTTCAGATCAAACGCGACAAGAGCGGCGGCGGGTGCGGATGACCAAAGAAGATGCCAACCTTGCGCAAGGTTGGCATCTTTGATGGTCTTCCCGGGGCCGTGGCGGCTCACTGATGGTTTTCGACCCAGAGCGCGGCGGCCAGCTCGCGGCCGATGATGTGCTCCTGGCCGTGGCACGCGAGGCGCAGCGGCCCGCCAAACGGCGCCTGCGCCACGAACTGCAGCTCGACGCCCGGCAAAAAGCCCAATGCGGCGATGTACTGCAGCATCTCCGCGTCACGGGTGCGCACGCGGCTGATACGCAGCCTGGCGCCTGGCTGTTTGTTCACCAGGGGCTCATCGTCGACGCGCGGCATGACCCCCTCTTTCGAGGGGATCGGCTCGCCGTGGGGGCAGCGGGTGGGGTACCCCGCCAACGCATCCATTCGATCCTCCAGCGTGCTGTTCACCCCCAGCTCGAGCTGATCGGTGAGCTCGTGCGCCTCATCCCAGCCAAAGCCCATGACCCGCACCAAAAACACCTCGATCAACCGGTGGCGGCGGATGGCGGGCATCGCCTGGCGCTCCCCTTCAGCCGTCAACGACACCCCCTGATACAGCTCGTGCTCCACCAGGCCGTACTCCTTCAGGCGGCGCACCATGCGCGAAACCGCCTGGATCGACGCGTCCAGCGTTTCGGCCAGCGTCGAGAGCGACACAAAGCTGGCGCTGTCTTGCTGCAAACGATAGAGTTCGGCCAGGTAGTGTTGTTGCGCCTTGCTAACCATTTTTCAACCAGGGTGTAAATCAGATTGCATCAGCGGCGAATGCCGGATTCACCGCGGGCGCTTGACAGCCAGCGGCAATGCGCGGTAGTATAGGCCAATTGCGAATGATTTGCAACTACAACAAGCGCCTTGCGCCCGGATGGTCGTCATGGTCACACGAAAGTTGCTGGAAAACAGCCGTCAACAGCTCCAGGTCAGCGGCCTGCGCGCCACCGCACAGCGCACGCTGGTGTTGCGCGTTCTGGAAGACGCAGATGAACACCTGGACGCCGAGTCTATCTGGCTGCGGGCCCGGGAGACTGCCCCCGAGATCAGTCTGGCCACCGTCTACCGCACGCTGGCCAAACTCAAGGAAGCGGACCTGGTCTCAGCGCGCTACTTCGATCGGGACCACAAGCGCGAGGTCTACGCAGCGGTCAACCAGGAAGAACGCTTCTTCTTTACCTGCCGCAACTGCAAGACCGTGATCCAATTGCGCACGGCGCTGATCGCCCAGGCGCGCCGCCAATGGGAGCAAGAACTGGGCCTCGTGTTTTCCCAGGGCTGCATGTGCTTCGACGGCTACTGCGCCAACTGCGCGGCCGCGATGGGCGGCGGCAACGGCCACAACGGCCACAACGGCCACGCATCCGGCGGCCTGTAGCCGCCTTTGATCGATCGACGACGCGATGGGAGGGCACAGGCTGCCACCCGTGCCCTCCCGGCTGGACAATTGGGCTGCTGACGGTACCCAGGACGCTCACCGCGCGCGGCGGCTGCGCGCCCTGCACCTTCCCGCTTGTCCGTTGTCAGTCTAGCATGAACAGGTGGCATAGTCAATTTCATTCTTGCGAGGTTTAGAACAAACGATGCGAGTTCGCACACCGCTGATAGCGATTATCCTTCTGACGCTGCTGGCAGCTTGCTCAGCACCCGCCGCCCCCCAGCCCACCGCCACGCCGCCAACGCCCGCCGCCGATCTGAGCGGCATCAAGGACTTTCTGCTCGATCAGGCTGCCAGCCTCACGGCCAGCACAGGCGCGCTCAAGGCCGAAACTGACCGCTATTACGCGCTGGCCGAAGCCGCCGGCTTCGACTATCCCCGCCTCTGGCAAGAGCAACGCAGCGAGCTGATCCCCGTCATCGAAGCAGCGCGCGAGCTGTGGGTTCAGGCCAGCCCGCAATACGAGAAGATGGAGGGCATTGTCGCAGGCACACCCTCCCTGGCTGAGTTCGATGTCATTCTGGATGCCGGCCCCAGCGGCGAGGAGGATCCGGAAAACGCGGCCCCCGTCGATCTGAACCTGCCCGACGGCCGCGTGCTGGAGCGACCAGGCAATCTCTTTGGCGTAGTCGAGAGCACGCTGTGGGGCACCTTCCCGGCCTACAGCGCCGACGTGGCGGCCGACTGGAACCAAGACGGCGCCGTGGAGTTCGGCGAGACCCTGCCCGATGCAGCCGTGCTCAAAGCTGGCGCCGACGCCCTGGACAGCTACGCCAGCCAGCTTCAGACCGCGGCGCAGGAGTGGTCGCCCAGCACGTCCGATGCCTTCACCGCGCTGGTGGTCATGGTGCCCACCATGAGCGAGTATTTCGCCTCGTGGCGCGACTCGCGCTTCATCGCCGGCGAAGACTCGACCCAGCGCGATTTCGTGGCCATCTCCCGGCTGGCCGACATCCAGGATATCCTCGGCGGCCTGCAGATCGTCTACGGCCAGGTCCGCCCGCTGATCGACGGCGTGGACGCAGCGCAGGCTGCCCAGATCGAAAGCGGCCTTAGCAGTCTGAAAGCCTTTGTGGCGGATGTCCATCAGCAGGAGCAAGGCGGCCGGCGCTACACGGCCGAGGAAGCCGACCTGTTGGGCGCCGAGGCGCAGAACCGCGCAACGGCTGTCACCGGCCAGATCGCCCAGGTCGCGGCCCAGCTTGGCGTCGTGATCGAGGAGTAACCATGCTCAATCTCGTGGGCGCGATGCGCCGTTTCAGTGCAGCGAACGCCTGGACTGTGCTCTCCCTGATGGTGATCGGATGCCTGGCGCTGGGCTGGGCGGCGCCGGCGCAGGCGCAAGATGCGCCGGGCCAGGCCGCCGAAACGCTGCGCTCGCTGCTGGTCCAGGCTCAGCTTGCCATGAGCGACGATCCGGCCGCGGCCGGCGAGATGGTGCAGACGGCCGCCGTCCTCTACCAGGACGCACTGGCGCCCACGCTGAGCGCAGCCGCCCCGCAGGCCGCCCAACGGGCGGCCGCGGGGCTGGCCGAGGCCGCCGAGGCCGCCGCGGCCAGCGATCCGATACACCTGGCCGCCGCGCGCGCCCAGGTCTGGACCGCCCTGCTGGACGGCGCCATGTCCGTGGTGCAGGAAGCCATCGCGACCGGCCGCGGCGACCAGGCGCAGAGCTGGCTGTTGGTGCGCGAGTTCCGCCAGGCCACCCGCTTCTCGCGGCCCAGCGCCGATGCGGCCGTAGTCGTGGCCGGCTTTGCCGGCGGCCAGATCGAAGCCGGCGCGGCCATGCAGGCGGTGCAGGCCGATCTGCTCGACACCTACCAGACCCGCCTGAACCAGGCGCTGGACACGGCGGCCGTGGCCCAGGGGCAGGGTTTTGGCGCGCGCAGCGCCGAAGCGGCTACCCTGGCCGAGGGCTACTTCGCGCTCCTGATCCCCGCGCTGGTGGAGCAACGCGGCCCTGAGCAGGCTGAGGCGGCCACACGATCCTTTGCCGAGCTGCGCGCGGCGGCCGTGGCGGGCCAGCCGCTGGACGCTCCGCTGGCTCAGGTGCGCGCGGCGCTGCAAGGCTTTCGCGCCGCGCCGCTCAGCCCGACCGAACAAACGCGCCGCGCTGGCCAGATGCTGCGTTTCCTCAGCCTGGTGCCGGTGGAGTATGGCCGGGGGGTGCGCAATGGCCAGGTGGCCATCGATCTCGAGATTCGCGAGGCCATCACCTTTGCCGACGGCGCCGCGGCCGCATTCGCCGATCTCGAGCCGCAACTGGCCAGCGCCCAGCCGGCCCAGGCCGCTGATGCGGCCGCCCGCTTTGCCGCCCTGCAGCGCGACCTGGCCGCGGCCGGCGCTGGCGGGGCCGTCGCCGACCCGGCCGCGGTGCGCCGCCAGGCCAACGAGCTGACTGCCATCTTGCGCGAGGTCATGCCGGACAGTTGGCAGCGGCCGGACAGCAACGCCGACTTCGATGTCATCGGCGCGGCGCTGGATCAGATGGAGCGCGCGGTGGCCGCTGGCGAATACACCCTCGCCGAGTCGGCCCGTCTGGAAGCCTATGCGATCCTGGAGAGCGGGCCAGAAGCGAAGCTGGTGGCCTTTGCGCCGCAGCATGTGACGCCCATCGAAGAGCTGTTCTGGTACGGCCAGGGTGAGCAGCCTGGGCTGGCCTTTCTCATCAAGCACGGCGCCAGCCGGTCAGAGATCGCCGCTACCCGCCAGGCGCTGGATGCCCGCCTGGCCGCCGCCAGCGAGGCCATCGGCGGCGACAGCGCGCCGGCAGTTGTGGCGACCAACGCCGCCATCATCGTCTTCCGCGAAGGGCTGGAGGCGGTGGTGATCCTGGCGGCCCTGATGGCCAGCATGGTCGGCGCCAAGCGCATCTATCGCCGGCCCATGGCCGCAGGGGTGCTGCTGGCCCTGCTGGCCACAGCAGTCACCTTCTGGCTGGCCCAGCAGGTGCTGACCAGCTTCAGCCGCTACGGCGAAAAGCTGGAGGCTGTGGTCTCGCTGGTAGCCATCGGCGTGCTGCTGCTGATCACCAACTGGTTCTTCCACCAGGTGTACTGGAAGGATCACCTGGCCAACTTCCATGCCCAGAAAAAGGCGCTGCTGGGCAGCGTCGGCGCCGGCCAGCTTCTGGGCTTCGTCTTGCTCGGCTTCTCCAGCGTCTACCGCGAGGGCTTCGAGACCGTGCTCTTCTTGCAGGCGCTGGTGCTGGAAAGCAGCCTGTGGACGGTGGTCGAGGGCGTGGCGATCGGCATTCTGGCGGTGCTGGCGGTCGGCGTGATCACCTTCAAGTTCCAGTCGCGGCTGCCGTACAAGAAGATGCTGGTTTGGACGGGCGTTCTGATCGGCGCGGTGCTGCTGATGATGGTGGGCAACACCGTCCACGCCATGCAGGTGGTCGGCTGGCTGCCGACGCACCCCATCCGCTGGCTGACGCTGCCCTATTGGACCGGCATGTGGTTCGGCCTCTATCCGACGTGGGAAGGCATCACGGCCCAACTGGCGGCGCTGGTGTTTGTCCTGGGCAGCTATTTCCTGGCCGAGCGCCAGCGCGGCGGGCGGCGCAAGAAAGACGCCCGCCCCAGCCGCGAAAAGGCGCCGGCGGCGCAGGCGCCGCCGACGCCGCACGCGCTGCCCGCCGAGTCCCCTGCGACCGCCGAGCTCGCGGTTCAACGCGCGTTGGATTGACAACCCGAGACTTCAGACTGCGGATCGAGCAGTTAGCGCAGCCGCCAGACCTGCGCCTCATAGGGCCGCAGGCTGGCCGCCTCCGCCCCCTCGGCCGGGTAGTTGCCGATCAGCAGCTCGCTGCCGGCAAGGCTGACGCCGGCCGGCAGCTCAAGGGCCAGCGGCTCGGCTGAGAAGTTCAGCAGCACCAGCAGGCGGTCGTCGCCCAGGGTGCGTGTGAAGGCGTAGAGCTGCGGGTGCTCCGGCAGCAGAAGCTCATAGCGGCCATAGACGATCACCGGGTTCGCCTTGCGCAGGTCGATCAGCCGGCGATAGTAGTAGAAGATCGAATCGGGGTCGGCCAGCGCCTGCGCGGCGTTGATGGTCAGATAGTTGGGGTTGACCTGGATCCAGGGCTGCCCGCTGGTGAAGCCGGCATTGGGGCTGGCGTCCCACTGCATGGGGGTGCGCGCGTTGTCCCGGCTCTTGGCATGGATGCTGGCCAGAGCCGTCGCCGGGGCGACGCCGCGCTCGGTCACCATCTCGCGATAGGCGTTGAGGGTCTCGATGTCGCGGTAGTCGTCGATGGAGGGGAAGCTGACGTTGGTCATGCCCAGCTCCTCCCCCTGGTAGATGTAGGGCGTGCCCTGCAACAAATGCGTCAAGGTGGCCAGCAGCTTGGCCGACTGCACGCGGTAGACGCCGTCGTCGCCGAAGCGGGAGAGCGCGCGCGGCTGGTCGTGGTTGCTGAGGTAGACGCTGTTCCAGCCGCGGTCGGCCAGCCCCTGCTGCCAGCGGGTCATCACCTCTTTCAGCGCCAGCAGCGACCAAGGCCTGAGCTCCCACTTGCTGGCGCCGCCGTCCAGCCCCATGTGCTCGAACTGGAAGACCATGCTCAGCACGCCGTCCTCCTCATCGGTCAGCTCGCCGGCCTGCTGGGGGCCGATGCCAGGGGTCTCGCCCACGGTGAGCACGTCGTAGCCGGCCAGCGCCTCCCGCTTCATCTCATGCAAAAACTCCAGCAGCCGCGGGCCATAGAGGAAATGCTGCCCGCCATAGGCATAGCGCTGCCCAGGCGCAGCCGGCGCATCAGGCAACCCCGGCGCCTTGGAGATCATGTTGATCACATCCATGCGGAAGCCGTCGATCCCCTTGTCCAGCCACCAGCGCATCATCTGAAAGACCTCGGCGCGCACCTGCGGGTTCTCCCAGTTCAGGTCGGGCTGCTTGCGCGAAAAGAGGTGCAGGTAGTACTCGCCGGTGGCCTCGTCGAGCTGCCAGGCGGAGCCGCTGAAGTGCGACTCCCAGTTGTTGGGCTCGCGCCCTTCCTTGCCCGGCCGCCAAATGTAGTAGTCGCGGCAGGGATTGTCTCTGGACTGGCGCGCCTCGACGAACCAACGATGTTCGTCCGAGGTATGGTTGACCACCAGGTCCATCACCAGCTTGATGCCGCGGGCGTGCAGGCCGGCCAGCAGCTCATCCCAGTCGGCCAGCGTGCCGAACTCGTCCATGATGGCCTGGTAATCGCTGATGTCATAGCCGTTGTCGTCGTTGGGCGATTGATAGACCGGCGAGAGCCAGACCACGTCGACGCCCAGCGCCTGGAGATAGTCCAGCTTGCCGATGATCCCGCGCAGATCCCCCACGCCATCGCCGTTGCTGTCGCAAAAGCTGCGCGGATAGATCTGATAGACGACGCTTTCCTTCCACCAAATGCGTTGCATGACCGTTGTGCTCCTTGTGGTTGTGTTCAAAACATAGCCGAGCGGGCGCTTTTGGGCTGGCTGCGGCCGGCGGGTTGAGGCGCCGGTCGCTCAGCCGCTCCCGACTGCGCCCTCGATCTGGTCCGCCGCGGTCTGCACGCCGCCCAGCGCGGCCAGCTCCGCCTGCCAGTCGGCCGCGACCTGGCGCAGGCCAGCGCTTTCCAGCAGTTGCCGCGCAAACCAGCGGGCGGACGACGGGGTGAAGTTGGCCGGCTGCACGCCATAGCCGACCCCGGCCTGGGTGATGCGGCCGGCCTGGGGCTGCTGATCGCCGGCGTGGGGCA
>CAYZYG010000122.1:4587-13826 GCA_964481395.1 uncultured Vicinamibacterales bacterium | reverse complement strand
ACAGGCGACAGGCGACGGGCGACAGGGGAAGAGCAGGCGACAGGCGACAGGCGACGGGCGACAGGGGAAGAGCAGGCGACAGGCGACAGGCGACCGGAGACAGGGGAGACCACGATGGCTGCAGGAAAAGTCTGTCATTACAGTGATGTGCCGGCTCAGACGTTCGGCGACGAGGCGCCCGGCACGTCGATGCGCTGGCTGATCGACGATGCGCACGACGGCGCGCCGGTGTACGCGCTGCGGATGGTCGAGATCGCCCCGGGCGGGCACTCGCCTCACCACTCCCATCCGTACGAACACGAGAACTTCATCGTCGACGGACGGGGGCGCGTCCTCATCGACGGCAGCTGGTACGACCTGAAGCCGGGCGACGTCGTGTTCGTCCCCCCGGACGCGGTGCACACCTACGAGAACGCGGGAGACACGACCTTCAAGTTCCTCTGCGGCATCCCGGTTGAGCGGTTGCGGGCCTCGAATCGGTAGACGTCCGCTTCCACATGCCTCGGCGGTCCGACGTCCAGCTCTGGGGGCCTTTCCGAGGGGCGTGACGCCTCGGGCGACTCCCCGGCGGGCCCCGGCGTGTTCCGAGCATCGACAGACGAAGCGTCCGGGATTAGTATGGCTGGGTAAGGTGGGATACTCGGGTTGGTGTCCTCATTGACGAAAGGTATGGTCATGCGCAGAGTGGCGTGGTTGGCGGTTCTCGTCCTGGTGCTCGGGGCGGGCATGGCTTTTGCCCAGGACGGGCAGGGCAAGTACAAGATGAGCGGGAAGGTGACCGACGAGGCTGGCAAGGGGATCGAGGGGGCGAGCGTCCGGTTGTTCAGCGTCGCGACCCAGACCGGGCCCGAGGTCAAGACAGCGAAGAACGGGTCCTGGAAGGCGGAGAAGCTGGCGGAAGGGCAGTGGATGGTCATCGTCCAGCACGCCGGGCACGACCCGATGCAGGTGCAGGTCGAGATCGGGGAGAAACTGAAGGAAGCCAAGTTCGACCTGAAGATGAAGAAGCTCGGGACCGACCCGACCGTCGCCGAGCGTCTGGCGATGTTGGAGGCCCAGCCGCTGCTCGCTGCGAAGAAGCACGCCGAGGCACGGGCCATCTTCGAGAAGCTGCTGGTGGCCTATCCGTCGGCGCACCAGATCCACAAGTACCTGGCGCACACCTACAACGCCGAGAACAATACCGCAAAGGCGATCGAGGAACTCGAACTCTACGTGGCGGGCGTGCCCAGCGACACGCAGATCCTGACGCTGCTGGGCAGCATGTACACCCAGAACAACCGCGAGCCCGACGCCTGGAGGCTCTTCTCGACGCTCGATCTCAGCAAGGTGCAGGAGATCACCGAACTGCAGGATCCCGCGTTCGCTCTGCTGCGCCAGAAGAAGCCGGCCGAGGCCGTCAAGTACCTCAATCTCGCGGTCCAGCGCTTCCCGGAGGACGCGCCGTCGTACTACTACCGCGGATTCGCGCAGTGGCAGCTGGGAACGATGGCGGCCGAGCAGAAGAAGGACGAGGAATCGAAGGCGCTGTTCGAGAAGGCCGCCGCCGATCTGAACAAGTGCGTCGAGTTGGCGCCGACGTCCGATTCGGCCACGAAGGCGAAGCAGATCCTCTCCCAGATCGAGAAGAAGTAGCGGAGTGTGTTACGGAAACCTGATTGACGGCCGCTGGCTGGACGGTGGCGAACGAGTCGCCAACCGGAATCCGGCCGATACACGCGAGAACGTCGGGTATTTCGTGCAGGGCACGGCGAAGGACATGCGGGCCGCGGCGGAAGCCGCGGCCCGTGCCGTTTCGGGATGGGCGTCAATGCCGGCTCCCGCCCGCGGCGCCGTGCTGTTCAGGGCTGCGGACTGGCTGGACCAGCGGTTCGAGCGCACGGCCGAAGACATGACCCGCGAGGAAGGGAAGACCCTGGCCGAGGCGCGCGGCGAGGTACGGCGCTCCATCAACATCTTCCGCTACTTCGGAGGCGAGGGCGCCAGGATGCCAGGCCTGGTCGCGCCGTCGGAGCGCGAGCGTGTGTTCAGCGTTGCCGTCCGGAAGCCGCTCGGCGTGGTGGGCCTCGTCACACCCTGGAACTTCCCAAGCGCGATCCCGGCGTGGAAGCTCGCGCCGGCGCTGGTGGCCGGCAATACCGTCGTGCTCAAGCCGGCGTCGGCCGCGCCGCTGAGCAGTTGGCGCCTCGTTGAAGCGCTGGTGGAATCGGGCATTCCAGCGGGCGTCGTGAACTACGTTGCCGGTCCGGGCAGCACGCTCGGGACGGCCCTGGTCGATGCCCCGGAGGTGAAGGCGCTGTCGTTTACGGGTTCGTGCAGTGTCGGCGCCCTGCTCTACGACAGGGCCGTACGGCGACGGCTGCGCGTGCAGCTGGAGATGGGCGGCAAGAACCCGACGGTCGTCCTGGCGGACGCGAATCTGGACGTGGCGGTTGAGAACACGGTGAATGGGGCGTTCGCCTCCACCGGGCAGAAGTGCACGGCCACGAGTCGCGTCATCGTCGAGGACGCCGTCTACGAGCCGTTCGTCGCGCGTCTCGTGGAACGAACGCGTGCGTTGAGGGTCGGCCACGGCATGGACCCGGCGACGGACGTGGGGCCGGCGGTGGATGCCGCTCAGCTCGAGACCGTACTGCGTTATATCGAGACCGGGCGCCAGGAGGGAGCGACGATCGTGACGGGCGGCCGGCGGCTGAGCGACGGGCCGTACGAGCATGGCTACTTCGTCGAGCCCACGGTGTTCGTCGATGTTCAGCCGGCGATGGCCATCGCGCAGGAAGAGATCTTCGGGCCGGTGCTGGCGGTCCTCCGTGCGCGGGACTTCGATGACGCCGTGGGGATCGCGAACAGTGTGGCCTTCGGGCTGTCGGCATCGGTGCAGACACAGGACGTATCGCGGGTGTTCGAGTTCGTCCAGCGGATCGAGGCCGGGCTGGTGACCGTCAACCTGCCGAGCGCGGGGGTGGAATACCAGCTGCCGTTCGGCGGCACGAAGGACTCGAGCTTCGGGCCGAAGGAGCAGGGGCCGAACGCGCTGGACTTCTACACGGACTGGAAGACGGTCTACATACGGTACTGACGATTGTCCGGGATCGGGGACCGGGGATCGGGGGCCAGTTCTGCGGTCCCCCGTGCCCATTCGTGGTCCTCGATCGATGTCCCCGGGGCGAAGATCACAGACGAGCGTAGGAGAGACAGATGGAACGGGTGGGATTTATCGGACTTGGGTTGATGGGCAAGCCGATGGCGCTGAACCTGCGGAAGGCCGGGTTTCCGCTGGTGGTGCACAGCCGCAGCCGGGGGCCGGTCGACGCCCTCGTCGATGCAGGCGCAGCGGCGGCCGCGACGCCGGCAGAGGTCGCAGCGCAGGTGGCCGTCGTCATCACCATGGTTCCGGATACGCCGGACGTGGAACGGGTCGTAGCCGGTGAGCACGGCGTGCTGGAGACGATTGCCGCAGGCAGCGTGATCGTCGACATGAGCACGATCGCGCCGGCCGCGGCTCGCCGGCTGGCCGTGGCCGCCGAATCCAAAGGCGTGCGCATGCTCGACGCGCCGGTCAGCGGCGGCGAGATCGGGGCCATCAACGGGACGTTGTCGATCATGGTCGGCGGCGACGCTGCGGCCCTCGAGCGGGTCCGCCCCATCCTGAATGCGATGGGGAATCCCGAGCGCGTAGTCCATATCGGGCCGCCCGGGTCAGGACAGGTGTGCAAGGCGTGCAATCAGATCTGCATTGGCGGCGCGCTGGCGTCGGTCGGCGAGGCATTCGCGATCGCGCGCAAGGCGGGCATCGACCCGGCCAAGGTGCGCGAGGCGCTGCTGGGCGGGTTCGCGGCGAGCCGGGTGCTCGAGGTGCACGGCGAGCGGATTCTGAAGCAGAACTACGTGCCGGGCTTCAAGACCAAGCTCTATCACAAGGACTTCGGAATCGTGATGCAGACGGTGCACGAACTGGCCGTGTCGGCGCCAGTGAGCGCCGTCGTGCAGCAGTACATCAGTGCGCTCATGGCATCCGGGGCGGGCGAGGAAGACTACTCCGCGCTGGCGAAGGCGGTGTTCAAGGCATCGGCCCTCGAGTGATCTCCTCGACCCAGCCGTCGGCCAGATACCCGCGCTTCAGGTCTTCGGCCCGATTGAGGAGATCGCCCAGATCGGCGAGGGTCTCGCTGATCATGAGCTCCCCGGCCGAGCACTCGACCCCCAGCCAGAAGCCCGTGGTCCATTCGGCGACGAAGCAGCAGAGCAGCCGTTCGCGGCGGCGGACCCGCCAGAGGGTGATGGCTTCCCCCTGGAACATCCCGGACGATTGCGGACGTGGCCAGTCGGAGGACACACTTCAGGATACCCCGGAATTCGGGGACCGGAGACCCGGGACCGGATGGCGCCTGTGAGCGCGGCGCCCTGAGGGGCGCGCGCCTTCGCGAACCGTGACACCGACGGGGTGTATGCCGTTCCCGGTCGTGTCCTGTCACTCCGGAGATGAGGTGCGCGCCGTCGAGAGCTGATCCCCGATCCCCGGTCCCCGGTCCCCGATCCCTGTATGATCCCCCCGTGACCTACAACTTCGATCCCGACCGGTGGTTCGAGAACCAGCAGCGGGCCCTCGACGAGCGGCGCGCCCGGGGCGAGATCGACGAAGCCGGGTACAAGGCCGCCCTGGCCGATCTGGAGGCGCAGTACGACCGAATGCAGGATCGCCTGAACAAGGCCTTCGACCTGGGCAGTCGCGGTACCCGCGACACGCCGGCGTAACTCCGCGACGACTCCGGGACCACTCCCGCTCTAGAGCGGGAGTGGTCGGCCCGGTCGGCCCGGGTTTTGCTAGATCTGCGCACAGGGTGCCGGGGGTGTCGGATTTCCGGAACACCTGGACCTGCCGCCCGTCTCGTGGGCCCTCATTGAACGCGGCGACCCGCGGCCGCCCCTGTTGGTGAATCCGTCACGCATGGCCGACTCAAGCGAACAGCCGTCCGTCTTCGACGTCCTTTCGGCTCCGGTCACGGTCCTGGTGGGCCATTTCGGCGCCGGCAAGACGGAACTGGCCGTCAATCTGGCCATTGGCTGGCGCGAACGCGGCGAGACCGTCTCCATCGTCGATCTGGACCTCGTCAAGCCCTACTTCCGGACTCGGCTGCTCCGGGAGGAGTTCGCGGCGCTGGGGATCGAGCTGGTCGTGCCCACAGACGATCGCCTCTATGCGGACCTGCCGATTCTGGTGCCGCAGGTGCGCGGGTCGGTCGGCCTGGCGGCGGCCGGGAAGCGGCGGGTCATCATGGATGTGGGCGGCGCGGATGTCGGGGCCCGGGTGCTCGGCGCCGTGGCGGGCCTGCAGGATCCTCGCGTCGCGGATGTGCTGTTCGTCGTCAACGGCAACCGCCCGTTCGCCGAAACGCCGGCTGACGTCATCCGCATGCTGAGAGAGGTTGAGGCCGCGTCCCGGCTGACGGTCACGGGCCTCGTGGCCAACACCCATCTGATGGAAGAGACCACGCCGGACGTCGTCGAGGCTGGCGTGGTCTTGGCCGAACACGTGAGCCGTGACACCGGCGTGCCCATCCGCTTCCGGGCGGTCCTCGGGCGCGTGCTGGCCGAGTCCGGTCCCGGCGGACCGGACGGCTCGGTGCCCGTGCTCGGCGTGACCCGGAGGATTACTCCACCGCTCGAGTGGCGCGCGCCCGGCTCGCGCCGCCGGACGGCCGTCGTCTGAATCAAAGGAGCTGCCGTGCCAAGCCCGATTTTCGAGGTGGACCGCTGCAAGGGCTGCGAACTCTGCGTGTACGCGTGCCCCGAGCACGTCCTCGAGATGTCCGCCGACATCAACGCGAAAGGGTATTTCTACCCGACGATCGTGAACGACCAGTGCAACGGGTGCCGCTACTGCCTGCTCGTGTGTCCGGACACGGCCGTGCAGGTCGAGAACAAGGGCAAGACGACCGAACGGACTGTCGGCCTGACGGAGAAGCCCACCACGTATTGCCCCGGATGCACGCACGGCGTCATCCACCGGCTGGTCGGGGAGGTGCTTGCCGAACTGGGCGTGCGGGAACACGCGGTCGGCATCGCTCCGGTCGGCTGCTCGGTGCTGGCGTACGAGTTCTTCAACTGCGACATGCACCAGGCCTCGCACGGGCGCGCGATGGCGGTCGCGACGGGCATCAAGCGGGGCCGGCCGGACCTCGTGGTGTTCACCTACCAGGGTGACGGCGATCTGGCGTCGATCGGCATGGCCGAGACGGTCCACGCGGCCAACCGGGGCGAGAAGATCACCGTCGTCTTCGTGAACAACGCCATTTACGGGATGACGGGTGGCCAGATGGCACCGACGACGCTGCCGGGTCAGATTGCGACGACGTGTCCGACGGGGCGGGACGTGTCGCTGGCCGGGTATCCGATCCGCGTGGTGGAACTGCTGGCGACGCTGCGGACGCCCGCCTACCTGACGCGGGTCGCCGTCCACGAGCCGAAGCACATCATGGCGGCGAAGAAGGCCCTCCGCAAGGCGTTCAAGTTCCAGATCGACAAGACGTGCTTCTCGCTGGTCGAGGTGGTGTCGACGTGCCCCACCGGGTGGGGGATGCAGCCGAACGACGCGTGCCACTGGCTCGAGGAACACATGATTCCGTACTACCCCCTGGGCGACGTGAAGACGCCCGAGGCCGCGCACTGAGCCGGGGCCGGGAGGACTCACATGTACAGCGAGATCATCATGGCGGGCTTCGGCGGCCAGGGCGTTCTGCTCATCGGCAAGCTCCTGGCGTACGCGGGGATGAAGTCCGGCATGGAAGTGACATGGATGCCGGCGTACGGCCCGGAGATGCGTGGCGGCACCTGCAACTGCACGGTCGTCCTGTCGGACCGGCCCGTGGGATCGCCCGTGTCGCGCAGCCCGCATGGCGCCGTCGTGCTCAACCTGCAGTCGATCGACAAGTTCGAGCCGACGGTACGGGCCGGCGGCGTCCTGGTCGTGAACACCAGCCTCATCAACCGCGCGCCGCAGCGGCGGGACATCCGGAACGTGCTCGTGCCGGCGAACCAGATCGCGCTCGAGGCCGGCAGCGCCAAGGCCGCCAACATGGTGGCCCTCGGGGCGTTCCTCGGCGCCACGGGGCTCGTCGATCTCGCGCCGGTGAAAGACGTGCTGGCCGAGACGTTCTCCGGCCGGCAGAAGATCGTGCAGTTGAACCACGTCTGCCTGGACAAGGGCTACGAGATCGGACAGGCGCAGCCGGCGCTGGCCGGTGCGCGGTAGGCGGGAGAGGGACATGGCGAAGAAGCTTCTGAAAGGCTGCGAGGCCATCGGCGAGGCGGCCGTGCAGGCGGGCTGCCGGCTGTTCTTCGGGTACCCGATCACCCCGCAGAACGAGATTCCCGAGTACATGTCGGGCCGCCTGCCGCAGGTCGGCGGAACCTTCGTGCAGGCGGAGAGCGAAGTGGCGGCCTCCAACATGCTCTACGGCGCTGCCGGCGCGGGATGCCGCTGCATCACCTCGTCGTCCAGCCCCGGCATTTCGCTGATGATGGAGGGGCTGTCCTACATCGCAGCTGCCGAGCTGCCGGTGGTCATCGTCAACATCATGCGGGCCGGGCCGGGCCTGGGCGGGATCCTGCCGTCGCAGAGCGACTACCTGCAGGCGACCAAGGGAGGCGGACACGGCGACTACCGCGTGCTCGTGCTCGCGCCGTCGACCGTGCAGGAGGCCGCCGACCTGGTCATGGAGGCCTTCGACCTCGCCGACAAGTACCGCAATCCGGTGATGGTGCTGGCCGACGGCCTGATCGGCCAGATGATGGAGCCCGTCGAGTTCAAGCGGCGCATCGAGCCCGAGGAGCTGCCCGAGAAGCCCTGGGCGACGACGGGAGCTCGCCATCGCCCGCCGAACATCATCAACTCGCTCTATCTCAAGGCCGAGGAACTCGAGCAGCACAACTGGGACCTGGTCGCGAAGTACCGGCGGATGGCCAGCGAGGTCCGGCACGAGACGTACGAGGCGGACGAACAGCTGGACGTCCTCATCGTGGCGTACGGCACGGTCGCGCGGATCGCGCGCTCGTCGATCGACGCATTGAGGCAGAAGGGCCTCAAGGTCGGGCTGTTCCGGCCGGTCACGCTGTTCCCGTACCCGTCCGAGGCGCTTGTGGAGACCGCGAGCCGGGCCGAGCGGGTGCTCGTCGCGGAACTGTCGACGGGGCAGATGGTCGAGGATGTGCGGGCCGCGATCCAGGGACGCCGCCCGGTGGAGTTCTACGGCCGCGTGGGCGGGATCGTCATGTCGGCCGAAGAGCTGGCCGAGCAGGTGGAGAAACTGGCGGCCGTTCCGGCCTGAACCGGAGCGGAACCCGCGAGCGGGAGTCACATATGAGCACCACGCGAGACGCGATCCTCGAGATCATCGGCAAGGCCTACCAAATCGAGACCGACGGCTACACGTTCTACTCGATGACGGCGGACCGCGCGAGCAAGCCCGCCGTGGCCGAGTTGTTCACGAAGCTCGCCTCGGACGAGATGAAGCACCAGGCGTTCCTGAAGTCCGTGGCGGCCAACTACGACGAGCAGGGCGTCCAGGCCTTCCGGTTCGACGCCAAAATGCCGGCGGGACTGTCGTCGCAGGTCTTCACCGGCAAGTTCCGTGAGCAGGCCGCGGGCGCACAGTTCGAACTGGCAGTGCTCTCGATCGGCATGACGCTCGAGAGCAACGCGATCAAGTACTTCTCGCAGGCGGCGACATCGGCCACAGACAGGGAAGTGAAGGAGTTCTACCAGTTCCTGGCGGACTGGGAGAAGCAGCACTACGATTCGCTGCAGAACCTCTTCAACCTGGTGCGCGAAGATCACATGGCCGACAGCGGCTTCGCGGCGTTCTGAGAACAGGGACCGGGGACCGGTTGCGAGGACGGGGCCGGCGGTCGCTACCGAGGTGCTGGCCGCTGACGCCGTCGCGGCCGACGGGAGGGGCCGCGGGCGGTGGGCGTCAGACGCTGCACCGCCCAGTACGCAGAGACGCTGGCCAGCGCGTGTGAACTCAGGGCCAGGATGACCTGGTCGGCGTACCAGAACGCCACGGCGATCACCAGCCAGAAGGCGCCGACGATGGCGCTGCCCGCGTAGAACTGGCCGGCGCCCGGCACAACCAGGCTCATCGCCGCCGCCACGACCGGTCGCCGTCGCTGGTCACCCATCCCGGTCCTTATCGCGCTCGCACCTTGTCGCCTGTTCTTCCCCTGTCGCCTGACGCCTG
>CAYZYG010000122.1:0-4487 GCA_964481395.1 uncultured Vicinamibacterales bacterium | reverse complement strand
GTCCTTATCGCGCTCGCACCTTGTCGCCTGTTCTTCCCCTGTCGCCTGACGCCTGTCGCCTGTCGCCTGTTCTTCCCCTGTCGCCTGACGCCTGGCGCCTGTCGCCTGTTCTTCCCCTGTCGCCTGACGCCTGGCGCCTGTCGCCGTCAGCGAGGCGCCGGGCGTCACCGCGCCGAGAACCTGTACACCGTCGTCGACTTGAACGTCTTGTCCGGCTGCAGGATGGTCGGCGGGAAATTCGGACGGTTCACCGAGTCGGGGAAGTGTTGCGTCTCCAGGCACAACGCCGCGTGTTTCTTGTAGGGCACGCCGGACTTCCCGGTGATCGTACCGTCGAGGAAGTTCCCGGTGTAGAGCTGAATCCCGGGTTCGGTGGTCAGGACCTCCATCCGGCGCCCCGAGAACGGGTCCTGGAGAATCGCGGACTGTGCCAGCACGCCGCCGCCGTGGTTCAGCACGTAGTTGTGGTCGTACCCTCCCGGCGGCGGTCCGGGCACCCGGTCGATGCGCGCGCCGATGGCGGTCGCGCGGGTGAAGTCCATCACCGTGTCCTTGACCGGCTGCAGGTCACCCGTCGGAATAAGCGTGTCGTCGACGGGAGTGAAGCGGTCGGCCATGATCGTGAGGTCGTGCCCCAGGATGTCGCCTTGACCATCGCCCGCCAGGTTGAAGTAGCTGTGATTGGTCAGGTTGAGCGGGGTCGCCTTGTCCGTCGTCGCCGCGTAGTCGAGGCGGAGCTCGTTTCGGTCCGTCAAGGTGTAGGTGACGGTGACGGCAAGCGTGCCGGGGTATCCCTCTTCGCCGTCGGGGCTGACGTACGTGAAGCGCACGGCAGCGCCGTCGGGCACGGAGACCGTCTGAGCCCGCCAGACGCGCCGATCGAATCCCTTCTCGCCACCGTGCAGATGGTTGGGGCCGTTGTTCGTGGCGAGGACGTACTTGGCGCCGTCCAGCGTGAACGTGCCCTTCGCAATCCGGTTGGCGACGCGCCCGATGGTCCCGCCGAAATACGGGTGCGGACCTTCATAGCCGGCGAGGTCCCTGAACCCAAGCACCACGTCCGCCATCTGTCCGTTCCGGTCGGGTACGTGGAGTTCGGTCAACAGCGCGCCGTAGGTGATGACCTTCGCCACCATCCCCCGCCGATTGGTCAGCGTGTAGAGATCCACGGCCGTTCCCTCCTTGGTCGTGCCGTACGCGGACTTCGACACGCTGGCTTTGGCTGGCGCGGGCGGCCGGGCGTCCTGTCGTGACGCGGCCAGCACGGCCGTACACCCCGCGGCGACGGCGACAGCCGCCACGCATTCCCGAATGCCGGATGCCCTCATGTCCCCGCTCCTTCCGCTTCGAACCGCGCCACCGCCACGACCGCCGGGCGCAGCACGTCGTCACCGATGACGTAGCCGTGGCGCACCACGCCGACGATGCGTCCATCCTGTGCGGGATCGTCGACGGGAACCGTCGTCACGGCTTCGTGGAGAGACGGATCGAACGCCTGGCCCCCGGCGTCCACCCGCTTCACGCCGAATGCCTCCAGCTTGCCCAGGAACTGCCCGCGCACCATCTCGACGCCGGCGAGCAAGGCCCCACCCGGCTCGGCCTGACGTGCCGCATCGACGGCGCGGTCGAGATTGTCCACGACCTCGAGGAGATCGGCCAGAATCGCGCGCTTGCCCCGTTCGACCTCCCGGCCGACCTCGCGCCGGAACCTCGCGCGCGATTCGTCGAATTCGGCCGCGGCCTCCCGGTACCGGGCGATCGTAGCCCGAAGCTCCTCGTCCTTCTGAGCCAGGCGCTGCTCCAGCTCCTGGACGTAGGTTGGTTTGTCAGACCGCTCCGGCTCGTCTGTTCCACCACCGTCGCCCGCTTCGCCGCGGGCCCACCATCGCCGATCGACGACGCGGATTTCACCATCGGGCGGCGCCGGGGGACGGGAAGTCGGCTCCGGTGTGTCGGTGATCGGTACTCGCTGCGTTCGTTGCTCGTCGTTCATAGGCCAGGTTCATGTGTCCGGCGCGCAATCGAGGCGGGCCGGGGCGGTCGGGCAGCCGGCGTTACGTCGTCGGCGCCTCGGCCTGATCGGCTGCGGGAGCCGGCGCAGCCTCGAATGCGAACGTGAGGGCGTCGCCGGCGGCGCCGATGCTGACGTTGCCGCCCTGCTCCAGCGAGCCGAAGAGGATTTCGTTCGTCAGCCGGTCGCGCACCTCGGTCTGGATGACCCGTGCGAGCGGACGCGCGCCGTACAAGGGATCGTAGCCGCGTCGCGCCAGGAGCGCGCGGGCCTCCGGCTCGAGGGCGATCGCCACCCGCCGTTCGCGGAGCTGCGACTCGAGCTGCAGGATGAACTTCTCGACGATCGTCTCCATCACGGACGGCGACAGGGGATGGAAGGTGACGGTCGCGTCGAGGCGGTTGCGGAACTCCGGACTGAAAATGCGTTCGATGGCCTGTCGCGCCCGCTGCCGGGCGGCCTTGTCGTGGGCGCTGATGGACGCATTCCCGGTGCCGAACCCAATCATCGCGGCGTTCATCTCGCGCGAGCCGGCGTTGGACGTCAGGATCAGGATGACCTGGCTGAAATCGGCCTTCCGTCCCATGTTGTCGGTCAGCGTGGCGTGGTCCATCACCTGGAGCAGGATGTTGAACACGTCGGGATGGGCCTTCTCGATCTCGTCCATCAGCACCACGGCGTACGGGTGCTGCCGCACCGCGTCGACCAGGAGCCCGCCCTGTTCGAACCCGATGTACCCGGGCGGCGCTCCGATGAGCCGGGCGACGGCATGCTTCTCCATGTATTCCGACATGTCGTACCGGACGAACTCGTTGCCCAGGTGCAACGCCAGCTGGCGGGCGAGTTCCGTCTTGCCCACGCCCGTCGGTCCGGTGAAGAGAAAACAACCGGCCGGCCGGTCCGGCTGGCCGAGCCCGGCACGCGATCGCTTGATGGCCGATGCCACCGTCTGCACGGCCTCCGGCTGCCCGAAGACCACACGCTGCAACGAGTCCTCCAGGGTGCGCAGCCGCTCCCGATCCGATGCGCTGGCCTGTTTCTCGGGAATATTGGCCATCTGCGACACGACGGCCTCGATTTCTGCGGTCTCCACGAGATGGGCAGGCGCGGGCGGTCCGTCGGGAGGGGTCGCCGGAGTGGCCATGCGCGCGCGCGCGCCGGCCTCGTCGATGATGTCGATGGCGCTGTCAGGCAGCCGGTAGTCCCGCAGGTGGCGCTTGGCCAGCTTCGCCGTGGCCTCCAGGGCATCGTCGGGATAGCGGACGTGATGATGCGTTTCGTAGCGGCCCCGGAGTCCCTTCAGGATCCGCACCGTTTCCTCGATGGTCGGTTCGTCGACCACGACCTTCTGCAGCCGCCTGGCGAGCGCGCGGTCCTTCTCGATGTGCTTGAACTCTTCGAACGTCGTCGAGCCGACGACGCGCAGTTCGCCCGCGGTCAGCACGGGCTTGATCATCGTCGCGAGGTCGAGCGTGCCGCCGGTCGTCGCGCCGGCGCCGACCGTAGCGTGGATCTCGTCGATGAACAGGATCGGCAGCGGGCGCGCCGCGAGCGCGGCGATGACGGCCTTGAAGCGCTCTTCGAAGTCGCCGCGGAAACGGGTGCCCGCGAGCAGCGCGCTGGTGTCGAGCGAGAAGATCTCGGCACCCTTGAGCGTGACCGGGACGTCGTCCTCCAGCAGGCGCTGGGCCAGCCCCTCTGCGAGGGCGGTCTTGCCGACACCGGCGTCTCCGACGAACACCGGGTTGTTCTTGCGCCGCCTGCAGAGGATCTCCATGGTCCGCTGCAACTCCCGCTGGCGACCGACGAGGGGGTCGAGCTTGCCGTCCTGGGCGCGCGCGGTCAGATTCACGGCATAGGCGTCGAGAGGGTCGGTGGCCGCCGGGGCCTGCTCCTCAGCCTCGCCCGGCCGCCCCTGGGGACGAGGCGCGGAGGGCTGACTGCCTGGCGCCGGCGGCTGCGGGACCTTGGTGATGCCGTGGGAGATGAAGTTGAGGATATCGAGCCGGGTCACGCCGTGCGCCGCCAGCAGCGTGGCGGCGAAGGAGCGGGACTGCTGCATGAGCGCCGCGAGCACGTCGCCGGCTTTCACCTCCTCGCGCCCCGCGCTCTGTACGTGCAGGACGGCCGCCTGAAGCGTGCGCCTGAAGGCCAGCGTCTGTTCCGGTTCCTTGTCCGAACCGGCAGGCAGCTGTTCGAGCTTCTCACGGAGGAACGTGTCGAGCTCTCGCCGAAGCCGAGGCAGATCGGCACCGCACGCCGCGAGGATCTTCTCGCCCTCGAGGTCGTGCGCCATGACGTAGAGCAGATGCTCCAGCGTCAGGTGGGCGTGACGCCGTGCGACCGCCTCCCGGTAGGTGACGTGCAGGAGCATCTCGACCGATGTGCTGAACACCCGTCCTCCCCCTGATCCCCGATCCCTGATCCCCGCTCTTCCCCTGTCGCCTATCGCCTGTCGCCTATCGCCTGTCGCCTA
>CAYZYG010000121.1:0-13978 GCA_964481395.1 uncultured Vicinamibacterales bacterium | reverse complement strand
GTACGAGATCGCTCACGCGATGGGCCATCACCTGCAGATCCTGCTGGGGAGCGAGGCGCAGGTGCGGCGCCTGCAGGAGGCACGGCCGGCTCAGGCGAACGACCTGTCGGTGAGGATGGAACTGCAGGCCGACTGCTACGCCGGCGTGTGGGGCCATTCGACCGGGCAGCGCGACATTCTCGAGCGGGGAGACGTCGAAGAGGGCCTCAACGCCGCGGCGGCCATCGGCGACGACCGGATCCAGGAGATGACGACCGGGCGCGTCGTCCCGGACCGCTTCACGCACGGCTCGTCGGCTCAGCGCGTCCGGTGGTTCCGGACCGGCCTCCAGACCGGCGACCTTCGGTCGTGCGACACATTCGCCAAATGATCGCCACGCCGATCCGCCCGGTCCATCGCCAATATCAGGTGTTGACGGCACCGGTTATCGAGCCTATCATCCCGGCATAATCGGGCGTTCGTCGTATTCACTGACAACTGAAAGGCCGTTTCCCAGGTAAGCGGACCCGCGCGAGCCCCGTCGAGGGTCCGCGGCGTGCCTCCGGCTTTGCGTGTGATCCTGGCCCGTCGTCGCCTCCAGCCAGGTGTTGCTGTTGTTTGTTCACGGAGAGGAGGAAGGATGACATCCCGACGCATGGTGGGAGCGTGGGCAGTGGTGTTGGTCTGCCTGGCCGCCGCGGACACGGCGGCGGCCCAGGAGCAGACGGGTTCCATTCAAGGCACCGTCAGGGACTCCTCAGGCGGTGTGCTGCCTGGCGCAACGGTTGAGGCCAGGAACACGGGCATGGCCGGCGCGAGCACGGCGGTCACGGACGATCAGGGTGTGTACCGATTCCCGGCGTTGTCGCCGGGAGTGTACACAGTGACGGCAACGCTGCAGGGCTTCACGCCGGCGAAGACCGAGAACGTGACGCTCTCGCTGGGCCAGTTGCTGACGATCAACCTATCGCTGGCAATCGGCGCGGTGTCCGAGACGGTGGAGGTCACCGGCGAACCGCCGCTCATCGACGTCAAGCAGGCGGCCAAGTTCACGACGGTCAGCCAGGACGTCATCGACCGCATCCCGAAGGGACGTGACTTCGCGACGGTCGTCTCGACGGCGGCCGGAGCGCAGCAGGAATCCCGTCAGGGCGGCATCCAGGTCGATGGCTCGTCCGGGTCCGAGAACCGGTTCATCATCGACGGCATGGACACGACCAACCTGCAGAACGGCACGCAGGGGAAGACGATGCTCCTCGACTTCGTCCAGGAGGTGCAGGTCAAGTCGTCGGGCTACAACGCCGAGTTCGGCGGCTCGACGGGCGGCGTGATCAGCGCGATCACCAAGTCTGGCAGCAACTCCATGCGCGGCACCGTCGGGATCTACAACCAGGGCGACTGGGGCTACGGTGACCGACGCGGCTACCACCGCTTCTACCCGTACGCGTACGGGGGCAACGCGGCGAACTTCACGCCCGAGGGCACCAACTGCAACTCCAGCGGCCTGATGGCGGGCATCGGCGCGGTCCAGGGCTCCGTCGCCACCTCGTCGCGGCCGGCCGGCGCCACGACGGGATGCGTCGGCAGTGCCGATCTGCTGGCCACCGACGACGGGTGGACGTACCTCAGCCCCATCGCCGACTTCGGCGGCCCGATTCTCAAGGACCGGCTGTGGTACTACGGCGGGTGGTCGTTCACCCGGAACAGCTACCAGCGGGACGCGACGTTTCAGAACGACCCGCAGCAGACGAAGCGGCGCTTCGAGTGGTCGAACTGGGCGAATTACCTCAACTACAACATCACGACGCAGTTGAGCAACAACCTGCGGGTCAAGTTCAGCGGCTCGAACCAGCGGAACAAGAACCGCGGCACCGCGCCCACCCTTCAGCCGGAGAACGACCCGATCGGGTTCGCGGCCAACGCGAACTATCCCTGGATCCAGCAGGGGCAGTCGATGGCGGGGTACACGACGACGACGCTCCCGTGGCTGGGCGGCGTCGCGGGCAACCTCGACCAGGAGACCTTCGACCGCACCTACGTCCTGGGCGGCAGCGATACCTGGAACGACACCTACTCCGGCAACGTGGACTGGGTGGTCAGCCCGACGCTGTTCCTCAACGCGACGGCGGGCTATTTCCACTACAACAACACCACCCCGCCGGAAGTGCGGTTCAACAACATCCGCTACATCTACAATCAGTCGCCGTGCGGCCTGCTCGACGTGCCGTCGAGCTACTGCCAGACGACCGGCTGGTCCAACAGCCAGCTCACCTCGTCGGGCACGGAGAAGAACATCTTCAACCGCCTGTTCGTCAACGTGAACGGCACGTACTTCCGGAACTTCGCCGGCCAGCACACCTTCAAGGCGGGGCTGCGTTACGAGCGGTTCAGCAACGACGTCCGGCAGGGCCTGACCTATCCGTCGATCACGATCTACTGGAACCAGGACTACGGCGGCGTCCGGGGCCGGTACGGGTACTACGAACTGGTGCAGAACGGCACGGTGGGCAACGTCCACTCGAACAACTACTCGATCTGGTTCCAGGACACCTGGTCGCTCAACAGCAAGCTGACGATCAACGCCGGGGTCCGCCTCGAGAACGAGTTCGTGCCGTCGTACAAGGGTGGCGACGTGCCGGACTGCTCGGTCGCGCCCGATGATCCCAACTGCCAGATCAGCATCAAGTTCGGCATGGCCGACAAGATCGCGCCGCGACTCGGGTTCGCCTACGACGTCACGGGCGACGCCAAGTGGAAGGTGTACGGCAGTTACAGCTGGTACTACGACATCACCAAGCTGGAACTGCCGCGCGGCTCCTTCGGCGGTGACCACTGGGTCACCTACGACTGGACGCTCGACACGTACGACTTCACCACCATCACGTGCGGCGAGGGCAGAACCGGCTGCCCGGGCACGTTCATCACGTCCACCGACTGGCGGCACAGCTCCAACCAGCCCGACCCCATCTTCGCCGGCTACTTCGACCGGCCGGGCATGACGGGCATCGACCCGAACCTGAAGCCGGTGAGAACGGGCGACTTTCAGGTCGGCGTCGACCACGAACTGAACCGGAGCATGTCCGTCGGTCTCCGCTATATCCACAAGTGGGTCACGCGCACCATCGAGGACGTGGGGATCTACGCGCCGGATCTCGAGTCGGACCCGAGCGGCCAGACCCTCGCCGAGGTCTACCTGATCTCGAACCCTGGCGAAGGGTTCGCCGCGCAGATGGAGCCGCGCTACCCGTCCCTCATCACGCCCAAGCCGAAGCGCAACTACGACGCGGTCGAGCTCTCCCTGCGCAAGCGCCTCTCCAACAACTGGGCGATGGACGCCGCCTACACCTACAGCCGCATCTACGGGAACTACCCGGGCCTCGCCAGCTCCGATGAATGGGGCCGGAACTCCCCGAACGTCAACCGGCTGTGGGACAACACGGTCATGAGCTACGACATCAACCAGAATGTCGTGTACGGGCTCCTCAACTCCGACCGGCCGCACCAGTTCAAGGCGTCCGGCAGCTACGACTGGGACTTCGGCCTCTCGGCCGGCGCGTTCTTCATCCTGCAGAGCGGCCTGCCCAACTCGACGGTGTTCCGGGCCAGCGGCGGCGGATATCCGGTGTTCCCGTACGGCCGCAGCGATCTGGGCCGCCTGCCTGTGTACAAGAACATCGACCTCGTGATTACCCAGCAGTTCAAGATCGGCAGCCGTCGGCTCAGCCTGCAGGCGAACTTCGACAACGTCTTCGACTTCAAGACGCCGACCAACTACTACTACCAGGGGTACGGCAACGTGCTGACCTACTCGCAGACGAACATGCGTCTGCCGATCACGTACTTCTACTCGGGCTCGCTCGTGGTGCCCGCGGCGGGCACGGTGAACCAGCCCGGTGCGTACACCGTCGAGCAGGCGGCGTACATCTACACCCTGCCGAGAGCGGCGGGCGGCGCCTACGGCGGCGCGCTGTGGGACAACCCCTTCTGGATGGTGAACGACCAGTACCAGAGCCGGCGCCAGATCCGGATCAGCGCGAAGTTCTCCTTCTGACGCTGCATCCCCGTGGCGGGTCACGGGGAGACGACTGAGCGAAGGGCCTCGCGGAGCCGTCATCCGCGGGGCCCTTCGTGCGTACCCTCACGACTCGTACGCTAAGATGCCTCCCGTCTGCGACCATGGTTGAGCTGTCTCGCATCCGAGACGCCGAACACTCTGCCGGTGGACCCCACGCGGGGTCGACGGCGACCACGCCGGCCGGGCTGGCGCGCCCGCGCCTGCTGGTGCTGGTCGTCGCTTACAACGCCGAGAGGACGATCCAGCCGGTGCTGGCGCGCGTCCCGCCGTCGCTGGCCGAGACGTACGACGTCGAGGTCCTCGTCATCGACGACAGTTCGACGGACGACACGTTCGCCCGAGGCGATGCGGTGCGGCAGGGGCACGAGTTTCCTTTCGCGCTCACGGTGCTGTTCAACCCGGTCAACCTGGGCTACGGCGGGAATCAGAAGGTCGGCCTCCACTACGGCCTGACGCACGGCTTCGACGCGGTTGCGCTGCTGCACGGAGACGGCCAGTACGCCCCGGAGTCGCTGCCGGATCTGGTGGCCCCCGTCACGTCCGGCGAGGCCGACGCCGTCTTCGGTTCGCGGATGCTCGTCCCGGGAGCGGCCCGCCGGGGCGGCATGCCCCTCTACAAGTTCGCGGGCAACCACATCCTGACGTGGATCGAGAACCGCCTCCTGCGAACGCGGCTCAGCGAGTTCCACTCGGGGTACCGCGTCTACGCCACGGACGCGCTCCGCCGGATTCCCTTCCGCCTCAACAGCGACGGCTTCGACTTCGACACCCAGATCATCATTCAGCTGGTGCTGGCGGGCCTGCGCATCAGGGAACTGCCGATCCCGACCTACTACGGCAGCGAGATCTGCCGCGTCAACGGGCTCGCATACGCGAAGGACGTCGTCGCCGCCTGCCTGAGGGCGCGCGCGCAGCAACTCTCTCTCTTCTACGACCGCCGGTACGATTGCGCTCCCCCGGGGCGCAGCCCGTCGAGGCTCGACTTCCCCAGCACGCACACGCTTGCGCTCGAGCGCATCAGGTCGGGCTCCCGCGTGCTCGACATCGGATGCGGCGGCGGCCATCTCGCGCACGCGCTGCGGGAACGGGGATGCCGCACCACGGGGGTGGACCAGCAGCCGCCCGCCGACGGCCGCGCGTTCGACGACTTCCAGATTGGGGACCTCAACCAGAGTCCCCTGCCGATCGATCTGACGCAGGTGGACGACGCGATCATGCTCGACGTCGTCGAGCACCTGGTGTCGCCCGAGCGCTTCGTCGATGATTTCCTCCGAAGCGCAGCCCGCAACCCGGACATCAGGCTGCTGGCGAGTACGGGCAACGTGGCCTTCTGGGCGGTACGGCTGATGCTGCTCGCCGGCCAATTCAACTACGGCAAGCGCGGCATCCTCGACCTCACGCACACGCGGCTGTTCACGTTCCGGACGTTCCGACGCCTGTTCGAACAGTCCGGGTTCCGGGTGCTGGAGATACGGGGCGTGCCCGCGCCGTTTCCGCTGGCGCTCGGGAACACGTGGCTGGCCCGGCTGCTGCTCGACGTGAACCGGCTGCTGATCCACGTCAGCCGGTCGCTCTTCGCCTATCAGATCTTCGCGGTGGCGCAGCCCAGGCCGTCGCTCGAGAGTCTGCTCACCGGCGCCGAGGGGGAAGCCGCCCGCCGCGCCTCCGCCATGACGCGCTGACCCGGAAGCGAATGCGGGCAGGAACTCCGATGGGAAGCAGGGCACGCCAGAGACCGTCACCGCGCCGCACCACCGCAGCCTCGCGCCGCCGGCAGGGACGTCGGGCGGTGCCGGCGGCCGTCGTGGCGCTGCTGCTCGCGGGCGCTGCGATCTTCGCCTATCAGACGAGTTTCGCCGGTGTGTTCATCTTCGACGATGAGTTCGCCATTCAGCGCAACCCCAACATCCGGACGCTGTGGCCGCTGACCCGGGCGATGTCCGCGCCGCCAGAAAGCCCGGTCTCTGCCCGACCGGTCGCGAGTCTGACCCTGGCGGTCAACTACGCGCTGGCGCCGGCGGATGCACGGAACGTCATGGCATCAGGCAGCGCGGCGGCGCCCCCCGACGTCGCCACCCGGTATCTGGCCAACGTGTGGGGCTACCACGCGATGAACCTGGGCCTGCACGTGCTGGCCGCGCTGGCCGTCTTCGGCGTCGTGCGGCGCACGCTCCTCTCGGATCGCCTCCGCCCGCGATTCGGTCAGGCCGCGGATGCGCTGGCTTCAGCGGTCGCCCTCCTCTGGGTCGTCCACCCGCTGACGACCGACGCCGTCACCTACGTCACGCAGCGCACCGAAGTCCTGATGGGCCTGTTCTACCTGCTCACCCTGTACTGCGCGATCAGAGCGGCGGAGTCCTTCGACGCGCAAGGGCAGCGATGGTCCCGGCGCCCTCAGGACTCCGTGCTGAGCGAAGGTACAGGTTCCCCCGCCCGAATGCAGAACGTCGCCGACCGTGCGCGTCGAAGCACGGAACCAGACATCGGCCGAGCACGGCGACGGATGTGGAGCGCCGCCGCCATCGTCGCATGCGCACTGGGCATGGGCAGCAAGCAGACGATGGTCACCGCACCGTTCGTCGTCTTGGCCTGGGACTGGATGTTCGGATCCCCCGCTGCGGCACCCGGCGCACCGCGCACGCCGGACCCCGCTGGCCCTGCTCGACCACAGTTCCGGTGGCGGCTCTACGCCGGTCTCGCGGCGACCTGGGTCGTGCTCGCGGCCGGCGTGGCCATCGAGCGATGGCCGCACTCGATCGGCATGGACCGTGAGGGCTGGACGCCGTGGACGTACCTTCTGACGCAGACCGGCGTCCTCGTGCACTACGTGCGGCTGTCGTTCGTTCCTGCGCCCCTCGTGCTGGATTACGACGGCTGGCCGATGGCGAGTGCTCTCCAGGATGTGGCGCCGCAGGCGGCGGTCGTTACGCTGCTCGTCGGGGCCACCGTCGCCGCTGTCGTCCGACGGGCGCCGTGGGGCTTCGCCGGGGTCTGGTTCTTCGCGCTGCTCGCGCCCTCGTCCAGCGTCCTTCCGCTCGCGACCGAGATCGCCGCCGAGCGCCGCATGTACACCGCTCTCGTGGCCGTCGTCGCGCTCGTCGTCATCGGGGCGTACGCAGCGGGATCGCGGCTGATCCAGCGGCGCCTCCCCGATCCCCGGCAGCGCGACGTCGCAGGAATCGTCGCGTTCGTCCTCCTGGCCGTCACGGCCGGCGGACTCGCGACGCTCACGCTCCAGCGGAACCGGGACTACGGGAGCGAAGAGCGAATCTGGCGTGACACGGTCGAGAAGCGGCCCGACAACCCCAGAGCGCGGTTGAACTACGGCGTCGTCCTCGCCGCCGAGCGGCGATTCCCGGAAGCGGAGGCGCAGTTGCGCGAGGCCTTGCGGCTGAAGGAGCCCGTCGCCAAAGCGCATCTGAACCTCGGGTCGATCCTCTGCGCGCAACAACGCTTCGGGGAGGGCCTGCCCCACCTGGAACGCGCCGTGGCGCTCGATCCGGACCTGCCGACCGCGCACGCGAACCTGGGTGAAGCGTACGGCGCGCTCGGGCGCCGTGCGGACGCGGCCCGGCACTTCTCGCTGGCCGTCGAGGGAGAACCCGACAGACCGTTCCTGCTGAACCGGCTCGGGTGGCTGCTGGCCACGTCGCCGGAAGACGACGTGCGGGATGGCGCCAAGGCGATCGTCGTGGCGGAGCGGGCCGTCCGCCTGACCTCGCGGCAGGATCCGGAGTCGCTCGACACGCTGGCGGCGGCGTACGCCGAGGCGGGCCGATTCCAGGACGCCGCAGCCGCCGCGCGGGAAGCGTTGGGCCTCCAAGCCAGGCGCGGGACCGTGGATCGATCCCTGACCCACCGCCTGTCGCTCTACAGCAGCAGCCGCCCCTTCCGCGCGTGGAGATGACCCGCCGGGCCGGAGCGACCGGGTCCCCAAGGACTGGATGTCGTGAATCGATCACGACCGCCACGGGCCGCAGGTCGTCAGGTCGTGGTGCGGCCGACCGACGGGTCAGCGAACCACGGTGAACATCGTCTCGTGGCGGACAGGCTTGTCGACATCCAGGCGCGAGCGCACCTCGACGGCCAGGATGTACGACCCCGGCGGGATGGCTGCGAGCGGCACTCTCGTCACGTATCCGAATCCGCCCGCGGTTCCGGCCGCCGCCTGGATCTCGCGGGTCGAGCGCGTGTCCTCGTGCCGGAACACCTCCTGCCCCTGCTCTCCGATGACCGTGACCACGAGGTCCAGCCCGTGCGGGATGTCCATCCTCGTGTCGTACACCTCGGCGAGCACCGACAACTGGTCGCTCCCCCGGAAGCGCCGCACCACCGACGGCGTATCGGGGAGCAGCCGGCTCCGCTCCGCATCGGGTCTCGGATTGGCCGCCATCGTCTCGGTTGACGCGATCACGACACCGCTCATCGACAGCGGCAGCCTGGCGTAGTCCGGAACGGCCACGTCGCAGTGCACCGAGCCGATGCGCCCGCCGACCACGTCGCGCGCCGCCATGCGGAGCGTGTATCGTCCCGGCGGCAGCGATACGCGTGACTCGACGAGCATGCCGACCTCGTTCACCAGCCTGTACAGGTCCGGCTTCAGCGGCATCGACAGATCGACGTGCTCGCCGCCGACAGTCGTCCCCAACTCGTCCACGGCCACGAACGACACCTCCAGCTGGCCGTTGTAGCGGTCCCCCTCCTCGAGGAACTTGACCGCGCCGGGCGGCGTCTGCAGCATCAGCAGCACAGAGGCTCGGCCTGGCTCCGCGTTGAAGGGCGCAGCCGTGACGGCGACCGGCAGACCGGCCGAAGGCAGCGCGGACAGCAGGGCGTCCCGGAGCGGCGGCGACGTGCCGTCGGCGGTCTCGACCGCCTCGGCCGCGGCCTTCCTGTCGGCCTTGGGCATCACGTACCCGCGCCGCGCCGTGACGGTGAGTCGCGCTCTCCGCGCCCGGACATCGATCTTCCGGAACTTTCCGTCGCGTTTGTCGTTGGCCGGATAGTAGCCAAGGATGTAGTACTGGCTGTTGTCGGCCCGGATGCGCGAGAAGGCCTCCGGGTACGCGCGGGAGAGCACCGCGAAGCCCCCGGTCGAGTTCGCCACCGTCCGCAGGTTGTCCTGCGCGGCCCGGATGCCGTCCATCACGCGGCTGCTGCGCACGATCTCGAGGCCGGTCTTTGCGTCGGCCTCACCCGGCAGTCCGCTGGCGATATCGACCATGTCGTCGCCGCCCCCCGTGTACGCCACGGGATCGAAGGCGTACAGCGTCACGTTGGCGCGGCTGGCGGCGTCCACGAAATCGCGCAGCTTGTCGCGCAGTTCGCGGCGCGCGAGCGGAAACCCGCTGGGCACCTCGGCCTTCATCGGGTCCTCGCCGGTAACGCCCTGGCTTTCCCGGTTGTTCATCGGGGCGTACATCGGCGTGATCTCGCTCGCGGCGAGGTCGAGGTCGGGGCCTTCGCTGATCATGACGATCGACTTGCGGCGGTCCTGGATCGTGCCGGCGAACGTCGCCAGCGACGACAGCACGTCGAGCCACGTGCGCGCGTTGAACATCCGCTGGGGATCGGCAATGCCCGCCGACGCCTCCTCGGGCGTTCCCGTGACCGCGAGGCTCGCCAGGCCGGGGGACACCACCTTGCGCCCCTGGAACTTCTCGACCGCCTCGAGCAGCAGGCGGCGGCTGCCGGTGAACTCCTGCGCCGCCCGGCGGTTGCCCGACGTCACCACGACGGCGGCGACGTCGTTCGGCGCCATGTTCTCCTCGATGAACGACCGCGCGATGCGGCGTGCCGCGAGGCTGCGGGCCGGGTTCACGTGCAGATCGTCCATGACGATGAGGTAGAGGCGGCCGGGCGGAACGTCGTTGGTGAACACGTCCGGTTCCCACGTGCGGCCCGACAGGAGCGCCCGCGTCGGCCGCGGCTCGACCGGCACGTTCACCAATTCGATGCGGTCGATGGTCTGTTTCTTGCCGTCTTCGAAGACCTCGAAGTCGTCCTTCGTGAGGTCGGCCACGAACCGGCCGTCGGTGTCGTACACCGTGGCGTCGATCTGCACGTACTCGACGCGGGTCCGAAACGTCGCGGCCGGCTGCTGCTTCTGCCCCGGCGGGTCCTTCTTCGTCTGATCGGCGTCGAGCGGGAACCCCAGGCCTGCGACGATGACCGCCGCGAGGAGAGGCCTGGACCACGGTCTGCAGACTCGACCACGCCGGACCATTCGGAACCTCTCAGGAAGGTCGGAACTGACGGGTTCCGGGTCGTGATTATACTCGATTGTTCAGGTGTCTGACCGGGCGCGCCAGGATAGCCGCCTCACAAGGCGCGCCCCTGCAGCAGCTCCCGGACGCGCTGCTGGCGGAACGCGAAGATCCGCCCCACCTGCCTGCGGACGAGGGGAACCGCCCATCGTCCCAGCGGATCGAACGGCAGCCGGTACCGCACCTCGTCATCGATGAGGGTGCCGCCCCCGGCGCTGTCGCGGAACGTGTGCAGGTGGATCCAGGTGGCGTAGGGTCCCTGCTGCTGCTCGTCGACGAAGGCGTGCGGCGGATCCCACCGGGAAATGAGCGTCCGCCACCGCATCGGGACCCCGTGCAGGGCGATCGTGTAGTCGATGATGGCGCCGGCCCGGATGTCGATCGGGTCCGGAGTCAGGATGCGGAACCGCAGCTCCGGCGGCGTGATGGCCTCGAGGTTGTGCGCATCCGCGAAGAACGTGAAGACCCGCGGCCGCGGGAGCGGCACCTCCATCGATGCGCGGAGGATGTAGGTGCCGGATTCTCCCGGATCGCGGTCGTGGACGACGGGATCGGCGCTCATGCTGGATAGGACGCCGCCCGCCCGGCCCCCGATTCCGGCCGTTCAGCGGGAGCGTCCCGCCATCAGCGCCTCGATCTCGGCGATCTCCTTCGGCACGTCCTTCGTCAGCACCTCGACGCCGTCCTTCGTGATGAGCACCGTATCCTCGATGCGAACGCCGAGCTCCTTCTCGGGGAAGTAGAGCGCGGGCTCGATGGCGAACACCATCCCCTCGCGCAGCGCCCCCCGCGCTCCGACGTCGTGCGTGGCCATGCCGACGTAATGGCCGATCCCGCCCCGGAGCGTCCCCGCATCGACGCCGATTCGCTTCATCTTGTCCGCCACGTACCGCGCGACATCGTCGCCGGTGACGCCGGGCCTGTACGCCTCGATGCAGGCCTTCTGCACCTCCAGCACGGTCTGGTACACCTCGCGCTGCTCGGGTGTGAAGCGGCCGTTGACCGGCCAGGTCCGTGTGATGTCCATGGCCTGGTAGTCGAGATCCGCGCCGAAGTCCATCAGCACGATGTCGCCGTTCTGGGTCTGGCGCGAGTTCTCGTCGTAGTGCCAGACGCACGAGTTCGGGCCGGACCCGACGATCGGCGCGTAGGCCGCGCCGCGGGCGCCGCCCCTGAGCACCACGCCCATGGCCGCCGCCTCGATCTCGTACTCGAACACGCCCGGCCGCGACGCGAGCATCGCGGCCTTGACGGCCTCGGCCGACAGCCGCCCGTTGCGGCGCAGCACGGCGATCTCCTCGGCTGACTTGATGACCCGCATGGCGTCGACCGCCGGCGTGATGTCGCGGAACGTGAAGGCGGGGTACCGCTCCTTCAGCTTCGCCACGCGGTAGTGGTCGGCGGGCAGTTGATCGTTGTAGTGCGTGCGCGAGCGACGCGCGTAGAAGAGGTCCGACTCGTAGCGCGCGCCGTCGACGTTGTCGCGGGGCGACAGACGCAGGTGCAGCGTGAGCCCGTTCGACGCGCCGTTGCGCGCAAGGAACTCGTCGAAGTAGGTCAGCGGGTGCACGGCGGTCATCCCGCTCTTCGCCGCTCCTTCGGGATCCTTCAGCAGGTTGGCCCCGTCGATCATGATCTCGCGCGGGTTCTGCTCGGGCAGGAACAGGAATGCTTCACCGGTCTTCGGTACCATCACGAGGATCGCATTCACGTCCTCGCGGCCGGCGAAGTAGTAGAAGTCGTTGTCCTGGCGGAAGTGCGCGGCCGGCTCGCGCCGGTCCTGGCCGAAGAAGACGATCAGGCCGTCACCGGCCTGCTTCATCAGCGCCTGGCGGCGGCGCGCGAATTCCCCGAGGGAGTAGCCGGTCCGCTGCGTGCTCGCCACATCCTGCAGGGCCACCACCGCCGCGACCGTGGCCGCCACCATCGCCCAATGCATCCGATTCCTCATCACGCTGCGCTCCTTCGGGGGGAACTGTACAACAGGGACCGGGGACCAGGGACCGGGGACCAGGGACCGGGGACCGGAGGAGCCGGTGATTGGAGCATCGCCGAGGCCGTCGTGTCTGGTGTTCCAATCACCTCAGAACCGATCCCCGATCCCCGGTCCCCGGTCCCCTGTATGATCCCAGCATGATCGTCATCCACGTCCACGTGCATGTGACCCCGGACGGTGTGGAGGCCTTTCGCGCCGCGACCGTCGTCAACGCCAGCCACAGCGTCCGGGAGCCGGGCATCGCCCGCTTCGACGTCATCCAGCAGCAGCACGATCCGACACGTTTCGTGCTGGTGGAAGTCTACCGCGACGAGACCGCCGTCGGCGCGCACAAGGACACGGCCCACTACCTCACCTGGCGCGAGACCGTCGCCCCGCTCATGGTCGAGCCCCGGGAGGCCATCAGGTACACGAACATCTTCCCGGGAGACGACGGGTGGTAGGCGCCACGTCGTTCGAATTCGCCACGGCGGGCCGGATCATCTTCGGGCGCGGGTCGGCCAGGCAGGCAGCCGGCCTGGTGCTCGAACTGGGACGTCGTCCCCTCGTGGTCGCGGGGCGCCACGCCGACCGCGTGTCGTGGCTGGCCGACGATCTCGAGGCCGCCGGCACCGAGTTCCGCGTGATCGCCATCGACGGCGAGCCTGATGTCGGCCTCGTCGCGCGGAGCGCCGAGTACGCCCGCAGCCGCGGGTTCGACGTCGTCGCCGCCGTGGGCGGCGGCAGCGTGCTCGACGCCGCCAAGGCTGTCGCGGCGTTCGCCGCCAACCCCGGCGACCCGCTGGATTACCTCGAAATCGTGGGTCGCGGACGGCCGCTGACATCCGCTCCTCTCCCGGTCGTCGCCATCCCGACAACGGCGGGGACTGGATCGGAGGTGACGCGCAACGCCGTCCTGTCGGTGCCGGAACCCCGGGTCAAGGTCAGCCTGCGCCATCCGTTGATGCTACCGCGCGTGGCCATCGTCGATCCGGCGCTGACGGACGACCTGCCACCGTCGCTGACCGCGACCACGGGACTCGACGCGCTGACGCAGCTTATCGAGCCCTTCCTGTCGTCACGCGCCACACCGCTCACGGATGCGCTCTGCCGGTCGGGCATCCCGCGCATCGCCCGATCGCTTCGCCGGGCCTGCGAACACGCCGGCGACACATGGGCGCGCGACGACATGGCCCTGGGAAGCCTGTTGGGGGGCCTGGCGCTCGCCAACGCCGGACTGGGAGCCGTGCACGGTCTGGCCGCGCCGATCGGCGGCCTGTTCGGCGTGCCGCACGGTGCGGTCTGCGCCGCGCTGTTGCCTCACGTGTGCCGGGCGAACCTGCGCGCGTTGCGCGCGCGGCACCCGGGCCACTCGGCGCTCGCGCGCTTCGATGAGGTGGCGGCGATGCTCACGGCGCGGGCTGATGCGACGGCAGACGAGGCCGTCGACTGGCTGGCGCAGGAATGCCAGGCGCTGGACGTCCGGCCACTGTCCGCCTACGGTGTCATGGATGCATCGCTTCCGGAGATCGTCGAGCAGGCCGGCAGGGCCGCCAGTATGAAGGCCAACCCGGTTCCGCTGACCGGTGAGGAGCTCGCGGCGGCGATCCGCGCGGCGCTCGAGACGGCTTGAAGGCCCAGATCCGCTGCACATGAGTCAAGTTTCACAACGGCCTTCAAGAC
>CAYZYG010000120.1:0-14085 GCA_964481395.1 uncultured Vicinamibacterales bacterium | reverse complement strand
ATCCCTGAGCTCGTCGAGTTCTTCCTGCGGCGGTACAACGCCAAGTTCCGCAAGGACGTCCGGGGACTCGATGAGGCTGCGCTGGAGGTCCTGCAGAAATACCACTGGCCGGGCAACGTTCGCGAACTCGAGAACCTCACCGAGCGCCTCGTGGCGGTGACCGACAAGGACAGCATCACGACCGAGGACCTGCCCTACGAATACCACCTGGCTCCGCTCAGCCGCGCCGATGGAGCCGAGCACGAAGGACTGCTGGATCAGGCCATCGAGACGTTCGAGCGCAACTTCATCCTGAAGGCACTGGAGCACGACCGCTGGAACGTCACGGCGACGGCCCGCAGCCTCGGCGTGCCGCTGAGCACGCTCAAGCACCGGATGGAACGCCTGCATATTCGCGAGATTGCCCGCAAGCTGCGGAGCCAGGGCTGATCCGTGATTGCAGTTTCTGCGTACTGACGCCTGTCATGTGATCGCAAAAGTTGCACACTGCCTCGGAACGAGGCATCATCGATTCGCGTGCGTCCGCGCGAGTTTCGCGGAGCCGATCCCACACCTCAGGTAGGTCCCGGCCCCTAAAGCCTTGATGCCCGTAGGGCTATCCGCTTTGTCCCACGGGCCCTGATTCCCGTCGCTGCACACCGCCGCGCGTTCCTGCTCCGTGGAACGACCGTTGCACACTCCCCGGCGAGTCAGGGGAGGGCAATGCAGCCATCGAGGTTCAATGTCCGGGTGCCACTCGAGAGCGGTGAGCTGTTCGTGATGAACATGCTCTCAGACGCTCAACTGGTCGTGTCACCCGACGTGGCCGCGCTGCTCGATCGCCTCGAATCCGGGTCGGATGTGCACGCGCTCGCGCCCCACGAACGCGATGCGCTCGCCACGCTGGCGGAACAGGGATTCGTCGTCGCCAGCCGGGACGCCGAGCGCGCGACCGTCGAGCGTCACTTCGACGCCCACCGCGAGGATTCGTCGCAGTTGCGCGTCACGGTGCTGACCACGCTGCAGTGCAACTTCGCCTGCGACTACTGCTATCAGGGCGACCACGGTCCGGGCGGGCCGCGCCTCCCGCGCATGTCGCTGCGGACGGCCGACGCTGTCGTGGACTGGATCGGCCGGGAGCTCGATCGCATCCGTCCCTCGCGGCTCGTGATTACGTTCTTTGGCGGCGAACCGCTCCTCAACATCCCGGCCGTCCTGCGGATTTCGCATCGGGCCTCGGAGGCCGCCCGCACCCGCGGTGTCGCGATTCTCCTGAACGTCATCACGAACGGCCTGCAGCTCACCCCCGAACTCGTCGACGAGCTGCTGCCGCTGGGCTTGAACGGCGTGAAGGTCACCCTGGACGGTGACCGCGAAACGCACGACCGGGTCAGGCCCCTGCGCGGCGGGCAGCCCACGTTCGACCGCATCATCGAGAACATCCGCCTGGTCGCGGGCAAGGTGCGCGTCGCCATCGGCGGCAACTTCGATGTCTCGACGGCCTCGCGCTACCCGGCGCTCCTCGACTTCCTGAAGAGCCAGGACTTCGCGCCGCGCCTCTCGCGGGTGTCGTTCAAGCCGGTCATCAAGCCGGCACAGCCTCCCGTCCCGGCGGGGATGATCCCCATCACGCCGGTCGGTGCGGACCGCAAGCCTCTCAACGGCTCGTGCATGAGCGCGGCCGGCGCGAGCGCCGGCTCCGTCTGCGACTCGTGCCACTTCGTGGACGACCAGATGTCGTTCCTCCGGGAGGAGACCGCACGGCGCGGCTTCGACACCCCGGACGGCCTGCACATGGGACCGTGCGAACTCTACCGCCGGCACTCCCACACGATCGGACCCGACGGTTCGCTCTACGCGTGTCCCGGTTTCACCGGCGACAACGCCCTGTCGGTCGGACACATCGAAGGCCGTTCCGGCCCCCGCGAGGCCGAGGCTGCCGCGCGCTTCGCCACCCTGGCGCCATGGCGTCACTGCGGCGATTGCTCGTTCGTTCCGGTGTGCGGCGGCGGCTGCGCCGTCGCCGCCCACACCGAGCTCGGTGACATGGCAGCGCCGTCCTGTCACAAGCACGCATTCGAATCGGCGCTGGTTTCGGCGGCACAAGAGACTGCCGCCGCACTGAAGGGAGCGATACAATGAGAATCGTCATCGTCAAGGCCCGCAAACCCAAGAACGGAGAGTTCCCGGCCTGCCCATGGATGATCGGTGTTCCGCCAGAGGACGCCAAGTAGCAGAACCGCACGCACCCTGGGAGGGGGCCGACTGCCGCTCCGCCCGCCCGCGCCGCAGGCACCTGTCATTGCGGCTGGCGCGGCCGACCGCACTCCTCGTGAGCGGTCTGGCTGGGGCGGTGGTTGCCCTCGCGTGTTCCTCGCCGTCACCACCTCCGCACGCCGAACCCGTCACGCTGACCGTTGGTGTTCCGCAGACGGTCGAGGACGACCGCACCCGCAACATCGGATCGCTGGCGTCCTACCAGACGTTTCAGCTTCTCACGGCCAGCAGCGCCGACGGGCGCCCCACCCCGGTGCTGGTTGAAAGCTGGACGGTCTCTCAAGACGGGCTCGCCTGGACGCTACGGCTGCGCGCCGGCGTGACGTTCTCGGACGGCACACCCTTGCGCGCCGCGCATGTGGAGCAGTACTTCCGCGAAGCCGCCGGCGCCGCTGAGGGCTCCGCCGGATCCGTCTGCCTGGCTGACGTCGTCGGAGTCACCACCCCCTCGGACCGTGAGATCGTCGTCCGTCTGTCCCGCCCCTGTTCCTTGCTCCTGGACGACCTCGACTATACCGCCTCGAAGCCGGGACCCGGGACGAAACCGATCGGAACGGGGCCGTTCGTCGAGACCTCATCGACGGCCGATACGATTACGCTCACCGCGAACGAGCACTACTTCGACGGCAAACCGGCCATCGACCAGGTGGTCATCCGCTCGTACGAGACGCTGCGGGAAGCCTGGGCAGAAATGCTGCGGGGCAACGTGGACTTTCTCTGGGACGTGAGCCCGGAGGCGGCGGAGTTCCTCCGCGCGCAGTCCTCGGTCGAACTGCGGGCCCACCTCGGGTACGTGGCGTACACCATCGTCTTCAATTCGGCCCGCGAGCCCTTCAGGAGGACGGAGATCCGCAGGGCGCTGAACCTGGCGGTTGACCGGGAAGCCCTGCTCAGACAGGCCTTGCGCAACCAGGGGAGAGTCGCAGCCAGCCCCATCTGGCCCAATCACTGGGCCCGCCCCACCGAGCGCCGTCCGCTGGCGTACCAGCCGGCGGCGGCCGCAACGGCGCTTCGCATGGCGCTGGGCAAGGCGCGGGAACCGGCGAGAGGCGCCGGCACCCCGCTGCTGACGTTCACCTGCCTCGTGCCGGAGGGGTTCACCGTCTACGAGCGGCTGGCCCTGCTGGTCCAACAGCAGCTCCGCACGGCAGGCGTGGAGATGCGCATCGAGGCTCCTCAGTCGGGGGCGTTCAACCAACGCATCTTCGCCGGCGAGTTCGATGCGGTCCTGCTTCCCCTGCTCAGCGGCCCCCGTCTGTCCTATCAGTACCAGCTCTGGCATTCGGCTCCCACCCGTTGGAACTACTGGCGCTACGGCAGCCCGCAGGTCGACGACGCGCTCGCACGGATCCGGGACACGGTCGACCCGGATGGCGTCAGCTCTGCGGTGGCTCTCCTCGACGAGGCGCTCCGCGCCGACCCGCCCGGCATCCCGCTCGTGTGGAGCCAGTCGCTCCAGGCGGTCAGCCGCCGGTTCGTCGTGCCCGACTCAGGGCGCGGACGCGATGCGCTGCACGTCCTGTGGGCCTGGAAACCGGCAGGCGCGGGGGCAGGCGCGCCGTGAGGTCGCTCAGCGTCCGATTCGCCATCATGCTCGCCACGGCGGCCGTCGTGCCGCTGTTGATCTACGGCGCGGTCTCGGTCTACTCCCTCCGCACCGGCACGGAAGTCACGGTCAAGGAGGGAAACCGGATCATCGCCGAACAGGTTCGCGAGCAGGTCCGTCGCTACGTCACCACCAACTTCCAGATCTTCCAGGCGCTCGCGGCCGACTTGGAGAACACGGACCTCACGGTCGATCAGCAGGACCGCATCCTCAAGAACTTCGTGACCCGGTTTCCGGAGTTCCGCGAGCTGACCAAGTTCAGCGCGTCCCGTGAGGTCGAAGCCACGAGCCACCTCGGTCGCACGCGGCTGGCGGTCCCTGAATCGGTCGTGCCGGGTTCCCTTGGCGTCGCGATGTCGCCGGTCACCCTCGACGACGACGGGCTGCCGACCACTACGGTGACGCTGCCCATCGGGCGGGGATCCGAGAGCGGCGGCTGGCTCGTCGGCGAGTTCAGCATCGAGGAGCTGTGGCGCATGGTCGGCCGGATCCGGATCGGCCAGAGCGGCGTCGCGCTGCTGATCGACGCGCGGGGCGAGCTGCTCGCTCACGGAGACGCCAATCGACAGCCGCTGGTCGCCCGTCGCCAGCCGATGACCGAGCACCCCGTCGTCGCGGCGATGGCCTCTGCGCGCAGTGAAGAGTCGGTGATGCACGAGTACCAGAGCGAGGACGGCACCGCGCTGCTGGGCGTCGGCGTGCGGATCCCCGAACTCCAGTGGCTCGTGCTGGTGGAACAGCCGAGACGTGAGGCGTTCGCGGCGGCCATGCTCCACGAGCGCGAACTCCTGGCCGCGATCAGCCTCGCCCTGCTCATCATGGTCCTCGTCGGCTCCATCTGGGCCCGTTCCCTCATCCGGCCCATCGTGGCGGTCACGGACGCGACGGGCGCGATCGCCGAGGGACGTCTCGACCAGCGGGTCGACATCCACTCGGTCACCGAGCTGAGCCGCCTCGGGCACGGGTTCAACAGGATGGCCGACCGTCTGGTGGCACTGCAGGAGGACGTGCGCAAGCAGGAGCGCCATGCGGTGTTCGGAAAGGTCGCGGCGGGACTCGTGCACGATCTGTCGCACCCCTTCAAGAACGTCCAGAACAACTGCCGGCTGATCCTCAAGATGCACGACGACGAGGAGTACCGGACGCTGTTCCAGCGGACCGTGGACCGCGAGTTCTCGACCATCAAACGTGTCTTCGAGGATCTGCGCAACATCGCGCGGCCCATGACGCTCGAACGCTTCCCGCTCGACGTAAACAAGCTGGCTGTCGACGCGGCCGAGAGCATGCGTCTCAACGCGGAAGCGGCGGGGCTGTCGCTCGAAGTGGAGCTCGCATCCGGGGACGCCCTCGTCGAGGGAGACATGTTCGCGCTCGGTCGCGTGCTGCGAAACCTCCTGATGAACGCCATCGAGGCCACGCCTCCCGCCGGGACCGTCACGGTGGACGTCGTCACGGACGAGCGAGCCGTGCGCCTGCGCGTCACCGACACCGGCTGCGGGATCCCTCCCGAACGGATGGTCACGCTGTTCGAGGACTTCCAGACGACGAAGCGGCAGGGACTGGGGCTGGGTCTGGCCAGCTCGAAAAAGATCGTGGATCAGCTCGGGGGTCGTCTCACGGTCGAGAGTCGGGTCTCGAAGGGATCCACGTTCGTGGTAGAACTCAACCGACTCCGGCCGCCGGGGCAGGCGGCGGTCTGAGGAGCGACGAGCGATCCGTCGGTCGTCGTGCGGCTGGCCGCGGCGCCGGCCTCTGCCGCACGACCCCTGTGTCGCGTGCCTGAAGAGAACCGGCCAGCTACTTGCGCGGCAGGACGGCGTCCTTCATCTGCTTGGCAATGCGCGCCTTCACCACGGTCTTGGCCGGGATCTTGATCGGCTCACCGGTGGCCGGGTTCCGGCCCGTGCGGGCCTTGCGCTTCTGCACGACCAGCTTGACCATACCGGGCAGCTGGAACTCGCCCGACCGTTTGAGTTCTTTTTCGGCGAGCACGTTCAACTCGTCGAAGAACTCGCGCGCCTGGGCACGCTTGACTTCGAACCGCTCGGCGAAGTGCGCGAACAGTTCGGACTTGCCCATTCTCCGGGCTTCAGCCATTGCCGCTCTCCTCACGTGAACACGCGCGCCATTACGACATGCCGAAAGTCACCGTGCGCGCGACGCGGTGGACTTCAGGATTCATGACCGACGGAGCAGTCATGCTAACGCGGCCCCGGGCGGGTGTCAATCGTCGATCCAGCCGGAATCCGCAGATTCCGGTGCAGAAATGATAAAATCGCGTGCGATGTCAAGCGCCCGCCTCGAGACGTTTCCCAACCCGCGTCCCGGACGCGAGTTCGAGATCACGATTCGGGCGCCCGAGTTCACGTCGCTTTGTCCCATGACGGGCCTTCCCGATTTCGGTGAGATACGGATTTCGTACGTTCCCGATGCGACCTGCCTCGAATTGAAATCCCTGAAGTACTATTTCCTCGACTTCCGCAATCGGGGAATCTTCTATGAAGCGGCCACGAACCAGATTCTCGACGACCTCGTCGCCGCGTGCAGTCCTCTCCGCATGACCGTCGTCGGCGACTTCACCGCTCGTGGCGGGATCCACACGACGGTCACCGCTGCCTACGTGCGGCCGTGATCGGCGACGATGCCGTCCGCCTCCCGATCGACGGCACCCTCGATCTGCACACCTTCGATCCCCGTGACGCCCGCGCCGTGGTCCTGGACTACGTGGACGCCGCTCATGCCGAGGGACTGCGCGAGATCCGCATCGTGCACGGCCGGGGACGCGGCGTCCTGCGGGGCCTCGTGCAGGCGGCGCTCGACACCCACCCGCTCGTCGAGGCGTTCTGGGACGATCACGACTCTCACTTGGGGGCGACGGGGGCGCGACTGACGGAGGACAGGGGCCGGGGGCCAGGGATCGGGGACCAGTTGTGAATGTCCCCATTCCCCGTTCGATGTCATGGCCGGGTGCGGTCAGCTTACCGTGCCGCCGTCAATCCGGACTAAGGCGGGCCGGCCGGAGTGGACAGGAGCGTCATCCACTGCCGTCATTCCCGCGGAAGTGGGAATCCAGGCGGGAACCTCCCGCTGGAGGCCGGCCCTTGAGGGCCGGCACACCAGCCGGGGCTTGAGCCTCGGCCTCCAGCAGCCACGGGCGGGCGCACGGTGTATGGCGAAGGTTACAGACGAGGACCGGTGGCAAATGGCGAGATCCGACATGAGACGGTTGCGAGTGTGCGTCACGGGACTGCTCGCGTTGGCGGTCGTCTGCTCCGCCCCGGCGCTGGCGCAGACGACCGCCCCTGCGGCCGTGGTGGTGGCGTCGCCCGCCGCCGGGCAGGTGCCGGCGCCCGAGGCGTTCTTCGGCTTCCGCATGGGCGCCGACGGCCAGCTCGCCGACTGGCCCTCCATCGAACGGTACTTCCGGGCCGTGGATGCCGCATCGGACCGCGTCCAACTCGTCGATGCCGGCCCGACGACAGAAGGCCGGCGCATCATCGCCGCCATCATCAGTTCGCCGGCGAACATCCGCGAGATCGACACGCTGCAGATCGACAATCGCCTCCTCGCCGACCCGCGGCGGCTGGCGAACGACCGTGAGGCCGAAGCGATCCTGAGCGGCGCCCGCCCAGTCGTGGCCATCGGCGCCAGCATTCACGCGTCGGAGATCGGCGCGTCGCAGTCGGCCAACGAACTCCTCTACGAGCTGGCGACCGCGGACGACACGCGCACGCGCGACATCCTCGACAACGTGGTCGTCATCCTGTTCCCGTCGCTCAACCCGGACGGGCACACCATGGTCGTCGACTGGCATCGCCGCGTACGCGGCACGCCCTTCGAGGGCGGCCCGATGCCGTGGATGTACCACCGCTACGTCGGACACGACATCAATCGCGACATGTTCATGCTGAACATGCAGGAGAGCCGGACGCTGGCCCACTTCTTCTCGCGCGTCTGGCACCCGCAGGTCTTCCTGGCCATGCACCAGATGGGATCGAACGGGCCGCGCTATTTCGTGCCGCCCAACTACGACCCTATCGACGAGAACCAGGACCCTCTCATCTGGCGAGAGGCCGCGCTGCTCGGCAGCGCCATGGCCATGGAACTCGAGCGCGAGGGCAAGGCCGGCGTCATCTCCAACGCGATGTACGACTACTACTGGCCCGGGTACGAGGATTCGGCTCCGCTCGGGCGGAACACCGTATGCCTGCTGACCGAGGCCGCCAGCGCCAGGCTCGCCAGCCCCGTCGAGGTCGCGCCGAAGGACCTGCGCGGCGCGCCGCGCGGGCTTCCCGACTACCGCGCGCAGATCAACTTTCCCAATCCCTGGCCGGGCGGCACCTGGCGCCTGCGCGACATCGTCGACTACAACCTCATCGCGATGCGCGGCCTGCTGTCGGCGTCCGCGCGCTACAAGGACGAGCTGCTCGCGAACTTCCTGGCCATGGGGCGGCGCAGCATCGCGCGCGGCGAGGCGGGCGGCCCGGCCGCGTTCGTCATCCCGCCCGAACAGCACGATCGTGCGGCAGCGGCGAAACTCGTGAGCCTAATGGCCGATGGCGGTGTCGACGTCTACCAGGTGCAGGAGCCGTTCAAGGCCGGTGAGACGTTCTATCCGGAAGGCACCATCGTCATTCCGATGGCGCAACCGTTCCGCGCCTACGCGAAGAGTCTGCTCGAGGTGCAGCGGTATCCCGTTCGGAAACTGGCGCCGGAAGCCCCGCCCGAGCGCCCGTACGACGCCGCAGGCTGGACGCTGCCTTACCAGATGGGCGTGAAGGTCGAGGTCGTCAACGCCGCCTTCGACGCGCCCGTCATGGCAAAGGTCGATCGCGGAACCGTCCCGCCGGCCTACGTGCTCGGGCACGCCCGCCCCGACTACTTCCTGGTCGACGCGCGCGGCAACGCCGGCGTGCTGGCTGCCAACAGACTGCTCGAGGCGGGCATCCCGCTCGAGTGGAGCGTCGCGACAACCAGTCTGGACGGCTTCACGTGGGCGCCGGGCACGCTGGTCGTGCGGCAGCCCGGCAAGGCCCGTCCGGTCCTGGATGCCATCGCGCGGAATCTCGGCCTGCGCGTCGTCGGCATGCGCGGCCGCCCGCCTGTCTCAGCGCCGGTGGCCGCCGCGCGTACAGGTCTGTACCGGCCGTGGATGGATGCCATCGACGAAGGCTGGACGCGCTGGCTGCTCGAGCAGTACGAGTTCCCATTCCAGACGGTTCGGGACGCCGATGTCCGTGCCGGCAACCTGCGGGCCGCCTACGACGTCATCATCCTGCCCTCTATCGCGCCGCGCCGGATCGTCGATGGCAACCGCGCCGGATCCGTCCCCGACGAGTACGTCGGCGGGCTTGGGGAGGCCGGGCTCGCCGCGTTGAAGGCCTTCGTCGAAGCCGGGGGGACGCTGGTGTGCCTCGATCAGTCGGCCGCGCTGGCGATCGAGACGTTCGGGCTGCCGATCCGCAACGTCGTCCAGGGCCTGGCGCCCGCCGAGTTCTTCTGCCCCGGCTCCGTACTGCGGCTGGACGTGGATCCCGATCAACCGCTGGGGTTCGGCATGGCGCCGGAAACGGCCGCGTTCTTCGCCATGGGCGCCGCCTACGAAGCGACGGCGGCAGCCGGCCTGCGAACCATCGCCCGTTACGGGGCAAAGGACGTCCTCCTGAGCGGGTGGCTGGAGGGCGAGGGAAAGATCGCCGGTCGAGGCGCGGCCGTCGAGGTCAGCGCCGGACAGGGCCGCGTCGTGCTCATTGGTTTCCGGGCGCAGCATCGCGGCCAGTCCCACGCCACGTTCCGTCTGCTCTTCAACGCGATCCTCACCGCCGGCCCGCCCCGCTGAGGCTCGTCTCGTCTGTGATCCTCGGTCCGGGCGTGTCACCACCGGCCCTGTCATCGCCCGTCCCAGGCGCCTGTGCCCTGCAGCACCGGATCCCGGGGCCCGGATCCCGGGCTTCCGCCTAACCCTGCCCCACCCTCCTCCGTCTAACTCAACGAATGGACGCCAGCGACCTGACGGTGGTGGCCCAGGTAAGGGCCGGTGACCACGACGCCTTCCGGTTCCTGGTCGAGCGGTACAGCCGCCCGGTGTTCCGGGTGGCCTACCGCGTGACCGGTCACGAGCAGGACGCCGAGGACGTGGTCCAGGAGACCTTCCTCCGAGCCTACCGGCAGATCGGGCAGTTCCAGGAGAGATCGGCGTTCTCGACGTGGCTCTACCGGATCGCGTTCAACTGCGCCCACGACCTCCTGCGACAGCGCCCGAAGCGGCAACGCGTCCAGTCGCTGGATGACGAGGAGGCGGGTCCGGGGCTCGAGCCGGTGGACGGATCGGCCGACGGGAGCCCGCACCGGAAGCTGGCCGACCGGGAGTTCGCAGGGAAGCTCAGGGACGCGTTCCACGAGCTGAGCCTCCAGGAACGGGCGGCGTTCATGCTGAGGCACTTCGAGGGGCTGTCCATCGAGGAAATCGGCAAGGTGCTGGGCCTGCAGCAGAGCGCGACGAAGCACAGCGTGTTCCGGGCCGTGAGGAAACTGCGGCTGTCGATGCAGCCGCTCTACGGTGGTGAGTCATGACGCATCTCGACGACGACGATCTCGTGCTGCTCTTCTACGGCGAACCGGACGCGCCGGCGGCGGCCCGGGATCATCTGGCGTCCTGCGAGGCGTGCCGGGCGAGGTTCACAGCCATGGAGCGGGAGTTGAAGGCGATCGGCGGCACGTCCGTGCCGGAGCGCGACGAGTCGTACGGCCGGCTGGTGTGGGCGCGGCTTCAGCCGGCTCTCGAGGCCGAGCGGTCGCGTCAGCGGTCGTGGTTCCGAGGCTGGTTCAGCATGCCGCGCCTCGTGGCGGCAGGCGCCCTCGCGTCGCTCCTCATCGCCGCGTTCGTGGCGGGGCGCTACACCCGCCTGCCAGGCGACCCCGAAACGCCGGCGGCATCGGAAGGCGGCGGCCCGCAGCGGATCCTCCTCATCGCTGTCTCCGATCACCTCGAACGCTCCGCCATGGTGCTCGCGGAGATCACCAATCTGAATGGCGGGGCCCTCGTGGATATTTCCGCCGAGCAGGAAGTCGCCAGCGATCTCGTCGCGTCGAACCGCCTCTACCGGCAGGCGGCGCTGCGCAGCGACGATCCGGGAATCGCGGACGTGCTCGACGATCTCGAGCGCGTCCTGATGGAAATCGCCAACAGCCCGTCGACGGTAGCCGCCGACGATCTGGATCAGCTCCGCACGCGGATCGAGAGTCAGGGGCTGTTGTTCAAGGTCCGGGTGCTCAGCTCCAAGGTCAAGGACGGAGCCGCGGTGCCCATCAGGCAGTCGAGTTCATCGTAGGCTGCAGAAACGGATACGAACATGAACGCCAGAACACTCATCGCCACGCTGACCCTCGCCGCGGCCATCCAACCAGCCGCCGGGGCGCAGGAATCGGTCGCCGCGGATCGCCTGGCGGCCGCCGTGCTGGAGGCCGCGTCGGCCGCGCAGCACGAAGCGGCGCGGGTGCTCGCCTCCATGCAGACCGCCCACGAACACGTCGCGCTGGCGCAGGACGCGCAGGCTCAGGCCCGCGAGCAGGCCTCGCAGGCCCGCGAACAGGCCTCGCAGGCCCGCGAACAGGCAGCCAGGGCCCGCGAGCAGGCCGAGCGGCACGTCCGCGACCTGTACTACGAGGGCCGAACCGCGCTAGACCGTAGCGAATGGGACCGCGCCCGCGAGATCTTCGCGAAGGTGCTGGCCGAGAAGGGAGAGCGCGCCGATGCCGCCCAGTACTGGATGGCGTACGCCCATTACAAGCTCGGGCAGGCCGCAGCCGCCCTCGATTCGATCCGCTCCCTCCAGGTCACGTTTCCCGAGAGCCGGTGGCTGCAGGACGCCAAGGCCCTCGAACTGCAGCTTCGCGGAGCCCCGCCGTCGACCGTCGCCGTGACGGGAGACGACGAACTGAAGCTGCTGGCGCTCAACAGCCTGATGAACAACGACAGCGAGCAGGCGCTGCCGATCCTCGAGAAACTGCTGGCCGGACCGAACTCGCCGCAGGTCAAGAAGCGCGCCCTGTTCATCATCAGCCAGAGCAGAACCCCGAAGGCTCGGGAAATCCTGGCCTCGACCGCGAAGGGCGCGGCCAATCCGGATCTCCAGATGGAGGCTCTGCAGTACTTGGGCATCTCCGGCGGAGACGAGAACTTCAAGGCGCTCCAGGACATCTACGCCTCGTCTTCCGACAGGGCGATGAAGCGCCGGATCCTCGAAGCCTACATGGTCGGCGGGCGGAAGGACGCGCTGCTGCGCGCCGCGACGAGCGAGCCTGACGCCGAACTTCGGAAGCGTGCCGTCAACATGCTCGGCGCCGCGCGCGCGACGACCGAACTCTGGGATCTCTACCGCCGCGAGAAGGACGCCGACGTCCGTAAGGCCACGCTCGAGGGGCTGTTCATCGCCGGCGACGTCGATCGCCTCATCGAGGTGGTCCGCACCGAGAGGGACGCGGCGCTCAAGGCCAAGGCGATCCAGTTCGTGGGCATGCGGCGCGACGCCAAGGCCAGCGCCCTGCTGCTCGAGATCTACTGGCAGCCCGGGCAGACGGCCGAGGTCAAGAAGAGCGTCATCGACGGCCTCCTGATCCAGGGCAACGCCACGGGTCTCATCGACATCGCAAAGAAGGAGACCGACGCGACGCTGAGGAAGGAAGCCATCACCCGGCTCTCCATCATGAAGTCGAAGGAAGCGACGGACTTTCTGCTCGAACTTATCAGCAAGTAGGAACCAGGCGACAGGCGGCAGGCGACAGGCGGCAGGGGAAGAACAGGCGACAGGCGACAGGCGACAGGCGGCAGGCGACAGGGGAAGAACAGGCGACGGGCGACGGGCGACAGGCGACAGGGGAAGAACAGGCGACAGGCGACAGGCGACCGGCGGCAGGCGACAGGGAAGAACGCGGGGCCCTTGAACCGGAACCAGCCAATCCCCAACCCCCAATCGCCAATCCCCGACTCAAGGCGCACAGGTGAGGACCCTGAACATGTTCAGTACACGCACGATCGGCGCAGCGACGCTTGGGATGCTGTTGGCGGCTTCGGTCGCCGCGGCACAGCCGTCCGGCATCGTCAACGGTCAGATTCGGACCCAGGCCCTCAGCGGCCCGCTCGCGCCGGCGATCGACGCCGCGGCGAAGAGCGCTGCGGATCCCCTGTGGATCGCCTGGGAGATGCCGGCCAACGAGTCCGGCGGGAGGGCGTGCTGCTCGTCGCGGCACGGGAACATCACGCGATGCGGCTGCGCGCTCGAGTTGCGCGACGACGTGCCCATCGGAGACCGTCGGGACCGCGGCCGGGTGTCCCTCGAATCCGCGGACCGCGTCACCGTGTTCGCACGCGTCCAGGCCGATGCGGTCCAGCGGGTCGCGGCCTACTCCGCCGACTGCGAGGTCGACGCGGGCGGACGTCCGGTCCTCGTGCTGACGGGTGTGAGGCCGGCCCAGAGCGTGGACTGGCTCGCGAGGTTTGCCGAATCTCCGGGCGCCGAGCGGCGTGCCGCCTCAGGGGCGTTGATGGCGGTGGCGTTTCACGAGGCGTCCGAGGCTGACGCCGCACTCGAACGGATGGCGCTGAAACCTGCCGCCGGCAGAGCGGCGGAAGAGGCGATCTTCTGGATGGGCGCCGCACGGGGCCGCGCGGGCTTCGAGGGGGTGCGCCGCGTGCTGGCGAAGGCGGGCGCCGACGACATCCGAGAGAAGGCCGTCTTCGCGCTGTCTATCAGCAAGGAAGGCGACGCCGTCCCCGTCCTGATCGACCTGGCGAAGACCAGCACGTCATCCAAAGTGCGCGGCCAGGCCTTGTTCTGGCTCGGCCAGAAAGCCGGCGCCAAGGTGGCGGGAACGCTCGCTGAGGCCGTCGAGAAGGACCCTGACACCAAGGTCAAGACGCAGGCGCTGTTCGCCCTCAGCCAGCTCCCGCCCGACGAGGGCGTGCCGCTGCTGATCCGGATCGCGCGCACGAATCGCAACGCCGCGGTCAGAAAGCAGGCGATGTTCTGGCTCGGCCAGTCGAAGGACCCGCGCGCGCTCGCCTTCTTCGAGGAGGTGTTGACAGGCGATAGGCGATAGGCGACAGGCGCTCGGGGGGATCAGGCTGCGCCGCCCTGATCCCACCCTGTCGCCTATCGCCCGTCGCCTGTCGCCTGTTCTTCCCCTGTCGCCCGTCGCCTGTCGCCTGTCGCCTGTTCTTCCCC
>CAYZYG010000119.1:0-14718 GCA_964481395.1 uncultured Vicinamibacterales bacterium | reverse complement strand
GCTGTTTCGGGATTATAGCGTAAGCGACGGCTGCGGGGAGGGCTCCGTCAGTGCCAGCGCAGCACCCTGAACGGAACGCCGTCGCCGTCCTCGAGATGCACCGAGTCCGCCGTGATGCGCGCGACCCGGTACCGCTGCCCGAGGCGCTCGCCTTCGCGGACCAGGGCGAGTTCGCCGTCCAGGCTCACGACGGCCGTCCGAATCGTCGCGTCGCCCGAGCCGCTCTCTGCGATGCCGACGAGCCGGATCTGCGGCTGGGGCGGCTGTTGGGACGCGGATGCCAGGGCCTGGAGGGCCGCGTCCCTCAGCGCCGCCGCGATCGCCGACTGATCCGTCGCGGCTGGCTGGACGAACCTGAACGGGTCTCGGCGAACCGGGACGCCGCCGACCCGAGGCCGCGCCAGGGCGTCAACCAGGGGACGGCGCTCCGGCCCGGCCGTCGTCCCCGTCGCCCCCGGTGCGGCCGGCATCCTGCCTCCCGCGCGGTCCCCGAGCGCAACGGCCGCCACGGCCGCCCCGAGCATCAGTACGACCGCAACCCAGCCGGCCCGCGCGGCAGTCACCGTCCCCATGTTTCAGTCCGCGTGCTGATCGTACGCCCGACGGCCGCCCGGATCAAACCCGCGGATCCCCCCGCAGCCCACCCGCACCCGGCGTGCTATGATTCGCCGTGCACCCTTCGACGCCCGCCGGTGCGCCACCCGGGCCATCCCAACAGACCATCACCGTCGTCATCCCCGCCCGATTCGCCTCGGCACGGCTGCCGGGCAAGCCGCTGGCCGACATTGCCGGCCGGCCGATGGTTGCGCACGTCTACGAACGGGCGGCGTCGGCGCCGGGCGTCGGCCGCGTGCTGGTGGCCACCGACGACGAACGCATTGCGGCTGCCGTGCGCGACGTCGGCGGTGAGGCTGTCATGACGCGAATCGACCATGCGAGCGGGACGGACCGCATCGCGGAGGTCGCTGCGACCATCGAGACGGACCTGATCGTCAACGTGCAGGGAGACGAACCTGGTGTCATCCCGGACACGATTGCGCGCGCGTGCGCGCCGTTCGAGACGGATGCGTCCCTCGTCATGTCGACCCTCGGCACGCCGTTCGAGACGGAGGAAGACTTCGCGAGCCCCCACGTCGTCAAGGTGCTCGTCGATCAGCGGGGATTCGCCCTGTATTTCACGCGGGCGGCGGCGCCTTACCGGCGCCTCCCCGGCCCGCTCCCCGCACGGGTCAGGCGCCACGTTGGACTGTACGTCTATCGGCGGGACTTCCTGCTCACACTGGCCGCCCTGCCCCAGACCCCGCTCGAGCGGGCGGAATCACTGGAGCAGCTGCGTGCGCTGGAGCACGGGTACCGCATCCTGGTCGTCGACGCGCCGAGCGCGCCGTCACCGGTGGACACGCCGGAGGATCTGGAACGCGTCCGACGCCTCGCGGCGATTGGGCGGCTGTAGACGAGAGGAGCCATGCAGACTCACGATCAGAAACCGGTCAAGCTGATCTTCGTCACGGGCGGGGTGGTCTCCTCCCTCGGCAAAGGCCTTGCGGCCGCCTCGCTGGGCGCGATTCTCGAAGGCCACGGGTACCGGGTCACGCTGCAGAAGCTCGATCCGTACATCAACGTGGACCCGGGCACGATGAGCCCGTACCAGCACGGCGAGGTGTACGTGACCGACGACGGGGCCGAGACGGATCTGGACCTGGGCCACTACGAGCGCTTTACGGACACGACCACCACGCGCAACCACAACTGGACCACGGGCAAGATCTACCTGTCGGTCATCCAGAAGGAGCGGCGCGGCGACTATCTGGGCCGAACGATCCAGGTAATCCCGCACATCACCAACGAGATCAAGCAGTGCATCATGGATCTCGCGAAGGGCGTGGACATCCTGATCGTGGAAATCGGAGGCACGGTGGGCGACATCGAGAGCCAGCCGTTCCTCGAAGCCATCCGGCAGCTGCGCCAGGACGTCGGGCGCGAGAACACGCTCTACATCCATCTGACGCTCGTGCCCTTCATTGGCACGGCCGGCGAACTGAAGACCAAGCCCACGCAGCACAGCGTGCGCGATCTCCGGTCGGTCGGCATCCAGCCGGACGTCCTGCTGTGCAGGACGGACCGGTTCCTGCCGCCCGACATCAAGCGGAAAATCGCGCTCTTCTGCGACGTCAACGAAGAAGCGGTCATCACGGCCAAGGACGTCGAGAGCGTCTACGAGGTCCCGCTCGTGCTCGCGGCGGAAGGGCTGGACGACATCATCCTGAAATACCTGCACCTGCCGCCGACCGAGAAGAACATGGCGGCCTGGGAAGAGCTGGTGCACCGGATCAAGAACCCCGAGCACGAGGTCACGATCCACGTGGTCGGCAAGTACGTCGAGCTCGAGGACTCGTACAAGAGCCTGAACGAAGCGCTCCACCACGGCGGGTTCGCGCATCGCGCGTCGGTCCGTTTCCACTGGGTCGAGGCGGAAGCGCTGGAAGAGGACGGCGGGGACCGTCTGCTCGACGGCGCCGACGCGATTCTCGTCCCGGGCGGATTCGGCGCCCGCGGCACGCGCGGCATGATGCGTGCCGCGCGCGTGGCCCGGCTGCGCGGCATCCCCTTCTTCGGCATCTGCTATGGATTCCAATGGGCGGCGGTCGATTTCGCCCGCAGCGTGTGCGGCCTCGAGGGCGCCGATTCGACGGAATGCGACGAGCAGGCGCCGCACAAGGTGATCTACAAGCTGCGCGACCTGCTGGGCGTCGAGGAGCTGGGCGGGACCATGCGGCTCGGCCAGTACCCGTGCGAGATCACGCCAGGGTCGCTGGCGAACCGTGTCTACGGGTCGATGTTCATCCGGGAGCGGCACCGGCACCGCTACGAGTTCAACCGCCTGTACGAGCAGACGCTGGTCGAGCACGGCGCACGCATTTCGGGAAAATCGCCCGACGGTAAGTTCGTCGAGATCATGGAACTGCCGGACCATCCCTGGTACATCGCGGTGCAGTTCCACCCCGAATTCAGATCGAAGCCGCTGGTACCGCATCCGCTGTTCGCGGGCTTCGTCGGTGCCGCCCTGGCACACAAGGCGGGACGGCTCGCTGCCGCCGGACGGGCCGAGGCGTGAGCCCCGCGTCGCCGGCCGCGGGGCCGGAACCGCCGGACTATAATGGCGCCGTGCGGACGGTTCAGATCGGCGCGGTCCAAATCGGCGGGGGATGCCCGCTCGTCCTGATCGGCGGCCCGTGCGTCATCGAGAGCCCCGCTCACGCGGTCGATCTCGGCGGCGCGATCGCCGAGGTCGCGGGGCGCTGCGGCGTGCCGTACATCTTCAAGGCCTCGTTCGACAAGGCCAATCGGACGTCGGTCCGGTCGTTCCGGGGGCCGGGCCTGGACACAGGCCTGCAGGTGCTCGCCGACGTCAAGGCCGCCCTCGGCGCGCCCGTGCTCACGGACATCCACGAGACCTGGCAGGCCGACCCGGTCGCCTCGATCGCGGACGTGCTGCAGATCCCCGCGTTCCTCTGCCGCCAGACGGATCTGATCGTCGCGGCAGCGCGGACCGGCCGTGCCGTCAACCTGAAGAAGGGCCAGTTCCTGGCACCCGACGACATGCGCCATGCGGCCGCCAAGGCCGCCTCGGCCGGCAACGATCGCATCATTCTGACCGAGCGCGGAGCCAGCTTCGGCTACCACAACCTGGTCGTCGACATGCGCGCGTTCCCCATCCTGCGACGCATCGGCTACCCGGTCGTCTTCGACGTGACGCACAGCCTGCAGCTTCCGGGCGGCGGCGACGGCGTCACCGCGGGCCAGGCCGAGTTCATCGACACGCTGGCGTCCGCAGGCGTCGCCGCCGGTGTCGACGGGATCTTCCTCGAAATCCACGAGCGCCCCGCGGACGCGAAGAGCGATGCGCAGAACGCCCTCGCGCTCGATCGGCTCGAGCCGCTCCTTGACCTCCTCGTCCGCATCGACTCGGCACGCCGCGGAAAGGCGCGTGCATGACGGATCTCGAACTCGCCCGCAAAGTGCTGCGGACCGAGGCGCAGGCCATTCTGGCGCTGGAAGGCCGCGTCGATGAACGGTTCAGCGGAGCCGTCCGCCTGCTCTTCGAATGCCGCGGACGGGTCATCGTCACCGGCATGGGCAAGTCCGGGATCATCGCGCGCAAGATCGCCGCCACGCTGTCGAGCACGGGCACCGCGGCCTTCTTCCTGCACCCGGCCGAAGCGGTGCACGGAGACCTGGGCGCCGTCCAGGCCCCAGACGTGGTGGTCGCCCTCTCCCACAGCGGCGAGACGCCGGAGCTGCTGCGGTTGCTGGAGACCATCCGCCGCATCGGCGCGCGGCTGATCGCCATGACCGGCGGCCCCACCTCGCCGCTGGCCAGGGCGGCGGACGTTGTGCTGGACTGCGGCGTGGACGAGGAGGCCTGCCCGCTCAACCTGGTCCCCACGGCGAGCACGACCGCGACGCTGGCCATGGGGGACGCCCTCGCTATGGCGCTGCTCGTCGAGAAGGGGTTCAAGGCCGAGGACTTCGCGAGCCTGCACCCGGGCGGAGGGATCGGCAAACGTCTGATGAAGGTTGCGTCGCTCATGCACAGCGGCGACGACTTGCCGGTCGTCAGTCAGGACACCCCCATGCGGAACGCCATTGCGGTCATGTCGGCCAAGCGGCTCGGGATGACGTGCGTGGTGACCGCCGACGGCCGCCTGGTCGGCATCATCACGGATGGGGACCTGCGCCGCCACATCGGCGGGCCGGACCTGCTCGACACGCCCGCCGCCGCCATCATGACCGCTGCCCCCGTGACCATCGGCCGCGACCGTCTCGCGGTCGAGGCGCTCAAGATTCTCGAGGAGCGGAAGATTACGTCGCTCGCCGTCGTGGATCGGGAAGGCCGCGTGGAGGGGGTCCTGCACCTCCACGACCTCTGGCGCACGCAGATGTTCTGATCATGGGCGATTACGGGGCTTTCATCGCCGCGCTCGTCACCCTGCTGGTCGGCCTGGCCGTCGGCAAGGCCTGGGAGCGCTACAAGCTGCGCGAGGGCCGCTGGATCGACCGCCGGCGGGCGCGAGAATCCCCTCACTACATCCTCGGCCTCAACTTCATGGTGTCAGGCCAGCTCGATCGCGCGATCGACGAACTGAACCGGGCGGCCCGCATCCAGCCGGAGGCGCTTGAGATCGAGATGATCCTCGGCAACCTGTATCGGGAGAAGGGACAGGTCGGGCGGGCGATCACCATTCACCAGGGGTTGCTCCAGCGGCCGAAGCTCGCCAAGCTCGAGCACGCGTACGTGCTCCTCTGCCTGGGACTCGACTACAAGCGGGGCGGCTTCGTCGACCGCGCGTTGGAAGCCTTCCAGGAGGTGCTGCGCCTCGATCCCCAGAACCCGTACGCCCTCGTCAACCTGCAGAAGCTCCACGAAGAGCAGCACCAGTGGCGGGAGGCGCGTGACGTCAGGCAGCGACTGGTCGAACTCACCGACGAGAGCGAGCAGCCGCGACACCGGCAGATCCTCGCATTCCTTGAGACGGAACTCGGCCGGAAGGACCTGAAGCAGCTCGACTACACCACCGCCGGCAAGCGGTTTCGCGCGGCCATCGACCTCGACGACCGCATCGTCCCGGCCTACCTGGGGCTGGGCGACGTCCAGATGTACGAGGGAGACGTCGAGGGAGCCGCCCGGTCGTGGGAACGCGTGGCCGACGTCGCACCCGAGCGCGCCTACCTGGCGTTCGAACGGCTGGCCTCGCTGCCGAACCGGCAGGAGCACGGCGAACGCTTCGAACGCCTCTGCCGTTCCCTGATCGCGTCGAACCCCCAGGACTGGCGGGCCCGCCTCGCCCTGGGTCTCCACCTCGGCGCCCGCGGCAGCGTCGCTGAGGCCCTCGACCTGCTCCTCGAGGCCCTCAGCCACAACCCCCACGCACTCGCCGTCCATCAGGCGGTGTGGCGCCTGCTCCTCGACACGGACCTGCGACGGGACACGGTCGAGCGATACACCGACGTGACGCGGCAGTCGATCTTCTACCTGGACCCGCACGTCTGCCAGCGGTGCCACTACCGCAGCACCGAACTGCTCTGGCAATGCCCGCACTGTCACGAGTGGGACAGTTTCGTCGAGGAGCGAATCGCGCCCGCGCAGGAGGACGTCGGTCCCGTGGGAACCGAGCTGGCATCGGCACCCCGCTGACCGGAGCGATTCAGCGGATGAACGCTGGCAGTCCCGCCGGGGTCGTCGAAATCGGATCCCAGTCGCTGTCGCACAGCCACCAGCGCTTCTCACGGAAGACCATCGTCGTCTGATCCGTGCCAATATCCGTGCGTGTCTGGCCCGCTGTGCATTCCTCGAACGTCTCGATGCAGGTGGACGTCCATTCGACCGGCACGAACGCGCATCCGTCCCCGTCGCGGTTCCGGTAGTCGCATCTGCCTCCGAACTCCACCTTCACCGGAAAGTGCTCCGCGAGCTTCCAGTTCGTGATCCGGTAGTGCCTCTGGTTCTTCCTGACGTCCGCCAGTTCGGACTCCGCGCCTGCGCAGCCGCTGTAGAAGTTCCGAACGACATACTCGGGCGGGGGCGTCTGCTTCGAGAAGTTCAGGAGGAAGTCGTAGGTCAGGTCGGCGATCTCCTTGGTGGAATCGTGCAGATCGACCGAGGCGGTCCCAGTGACGGTCTGCGTGGCCGGGGCGACGGCCATTCCAGCGGCACCGGCCCAGGTCTCGGTCACCGTCAGCGTGAGGGTCACCGTCAGCGGCGTCGCCCCCTGGCTGGGTGCCCTCCAGCGGACGACCGGGCCGGTCCCGGTGAAGGTCCCGACCGTCGCGGACCACTCGAACGTGAGTTGGCCAACCGGCGTCTCGGGATCGGTCACCGTGGCGGTGACCACGACCTCCTCGTTCAGATCGGCGAAGTTCGGCGGCTGGTTCGGCCGCGTCCCCTGGACGGTGATCGCGGCAATCGTCGGCGGGGCGTTCTGCGGCGGCGCCACGAACGTGAACGCGCCCGGCAGCGTCGCCGATTGCGTGCCGACGGACACGACGATGTCGGCGGCGCCGGCCGCCCGCGCGGGTGTCACGGCGCGGATCGACGTGGTCGAGTCGACCGACACGCTCGTCGCGGCCGCGCCGCCAATCGTCACCGTGGCACCGGCTCCGAAGTTCGTCCCCGTCAGCGTGATGGCTGTCCCGCCGTTGGTGGACCCGGTGGTGGGCGTTACGCCGGTGAGCGTCGGCGCCGGCGTCACAGGGGGTGTGGGCGGAGTGGGCGTGGTGGGAGAACCGCCGCACGAGACACTGGCGAGCGCCACGGCAAGGGTCAGGACCGCGCCGAGCCAGACCCCGGGGCGTCCCACCTGGTCGGGACCCGCGGTCCGGGACCGGGAACCAGGTCCGACGGCGGGATTCGGCATTCGGGATTCGAGATTCGGCACAGCACTGCACCCACGCCCGGGACCGGTCACGCCGGGGCCATTCACTGGACGCCCAGGCGACGTGTCACGCATCAGGCACAGGGCCCTGGGCACACGTGTTCAGTATCGCACGAAGAACCGGAGACTCTGGACGCCCGCCGACGCGTCTCGCCGACCGGCCGGTCGGTCGGGTCAGGGCACAGGCCGGTCGCCGCGGTCACCGCGCCGACCGGCCTTCAGCGGCCTGCTCCACGAGCGCGCGCCAGACGGCATCGACCCGCGCCAGCGTGTCCTCACGGCGACCATCGGTCCGGATGACGTGGTCGGCACGGCGAACTTTCTCAGCGATAGGCAACTGGGCGGCCAGCCGGCGTCGCACATCGGGCTCGCTCAGGCCGTCGCGGGCCATCACGCGCCTGACCTGTTCGTCTTCGTCACAGGCGGTCACGAGCACGACATCGAAGTCGCGCTCGCGCCCGGTCTCGAACAGCAACGGAATCTCGACGATGGCGACCGCGGCTCCCGCTGCCGTCCGCTCAGCCATCCACGTGTCGAGCCTCCGCCGCACGTCCGGGTGCACGATCGCCTCGAGATCTCGCCGGGCTCGATCATCGGCGAACACGAGCGCGCCCAGCGCCCGGCGGTCGACGCGGCCGTCCGCGCCGATGACGCCCGGTCCGAACCGGTCGGCCACCGCACGGACCCCGGGCGTCCCTGGCGCCAACGCCTCGCGCGCGAGGACGTCGGCCTCGATGACGGGCGCGCCGAGTTCCTGAAAGCGTCCCAGCACCACGGTCTTACCGGTCCCGATGCCGCCGGTGAGGGCCACTCGGAGCATCAGCGATCCGCCGCCTCCCGACCGCCCTCGGCTGCGCGCACGGTGTTCGAGAGCAGCATGGCCACGGTGAGCGGCCCGACGCCGCCCGGCACCGGGGTGATCGCACCAGCGACGTCGGCGACCGCCGGGTGCACGTCGCCGATGAGGATGGCGCCCCGCTTCTCGAAGTCCTTCAGCCGCGTCGCGTCCGGGGGATACCAGGACCGGACCAGGGTCTCATCCGTCACGCGGTTGATGCCCACATCGATGACGGTCGCACCGGGTCTGACGAAGTCGGGCGTCACGAAGGCCGGGCGTCCGATGGCGGCGACCAGGACGTCCGCGGATCGGGCCACGGCGGCCAGGTCCTTGGTGCGGGAGTGACAGATCGTCACGGTCGCGTGGCGATGCAGCAGCAGCAGGGCCATGGGCTTGCCCACGATGTCGCTGCGGCCGATCACGACGGCGCGTGCCCCCTTCAGCTCGATGCCGGATCGGTCGAGCAGTTCCATCACGCCGAACGGCGTGCAGGCCACGAGCGCCGGTCGGTTCTGGACGAGCCGCCCCACGTTGTAGGGCGTGAAGCCGTCGACGTCTTTGGCGGGCGCGATCGCGTCGATGACACGCGCCTCGGCTTCGTCACCCATGCCTGCCGGCAGCGGAGACTGCACGATGAGGCCATCGATGTCGTGGCGGGCGTTGAGCGACGCGACGGCCGCGAGCACGTCGTCGAGGCGGTCGTTCTCAGCGAGCCGCACCAGTTCGGCGTGGATGCCGGCTTCGGCGGCGGCCTTCAGCTTGTTCCGGACATAGATCTCGGAGGCCGGATCGGCGCCAGCCAGCACGATGCCGAGGCCCGGCGGCCGGCCCCGCGCTGCCCGGACTGCTGCCGCCTGCGGCTTCAGCTCTTCTCGAATGGTCAGGGCCAGGGCCGCCCCGTCCAGTATGCGTGCGCCCATCGACGACTCCTTGCCCGCCTCCGCCGCGCGGACCCACGGCGCGTCCTCAGCACCAGCCACGATTCGCCGGCCGCATCAGGGTGTCGCGTCGCCGGCGGCATTATACACGGCGGTTCGTCCGGCCCCGCGCGGACCACGCTCCCCTGCTGCAGCGCATCGGGTCCCATCAGGCACCGAAATCCGTTGGGGCCGTACGCGCGTTCCGATAGAATCTCGGGATTCACCCGTCAAAACGACGCGAGACAGGAGCGGATAGGACGGCATGTCAACGAACCGGGGCACGTGGGGATCGCGGCTGGGCTTCATCCTTGCGGCGGCAGGATCGGCCGTGGGGCTCGGCAACGTCTGGGGCTTCCCCACGCAGGTCGGCAAGGGTGGCGGCGCTGTGTTCGTGATCGTGTACCTCGTGTGTGTCCTGGTGATTTGCCTGCCGATCATGATTGCCGAACTGGCCATCGGCCGCCGGGCGCAGAAGGACCCGGTGAGCGCCTTCTCGGTCATCAGATCAGGCTCGGCGTGGTGGCTGGCCGGTGGGCTCGGCGTGCTGGCCGGAGTCGGAATACTGTCGTTCTACTCGGTCATCGCCGGCTGGACGGTCGCGTACATCTGGTTCTCGGCGACCGGCGCGGTGGGCACGAGCCCGCAGGAGGTCGGCGCCTTCTTCGCTGCCTTCACGGCCAACGGCCTGGCCACGTCGCTGCTGTCGCTCCTCGTGATTGCCACGACCGCGGCGGCCATCATCACCGGCGTGCGCCGCGGCATCGAACGCGTCACCACGGTCCTGATGCCGCTCCTGATCCTGCTCCTGGCCGGACTGGCGATCCGGGCCCTCACGCTGCCGGGGGCGTCCGCGGGGCTCGCCTACTACCTGCGACCGGACCTGACTCGCGTCTTCCACGCCGACGTCCTGAACGCCGCGCTGGGCCAAGCGTTCTTCTCGCTCAGCCTCGGGATGGGGGCCATGCTGACCTACGGCAGCTACCTGTCGAAGCGTGAAGGCATCGCCGGCGCCGCGTTGTGGGTCGTCGCGCTCGACACCGGCATCGCCTTGCTGGCGGGCTTCATCATCTTCCCGGCAGGCTTCTCGATTGACGGGTTCGACCCGGGCGCAAGCGGCCCCGGGCTGATTTTTGCGGTGCTGCCGCAGTTGTTCAACACGCTGCCGGGCGGGCATCTGTTCGGCGCGGCGTTCTTCATCATGCTGTTCATGGCCGCGCTGACCTCGACGGTGTCGCTGCTGGAGGTCCCCGTCGCGCACCTGATCGACGCGCGGGGATGGACCCGCCCGCGCGCCGTCGTCGTGGTCGCCGCGGTGACCTTCGCGCTGTCGATTCCCTCGGCGCTGGCGAACGGATCGGTCTCCTGGCTGAGCCGCCTGCCCGGCGTCGGCCTCGACTTCCTGTCGCTGATGGCCACGGTCTGGAACAACTTCGCGCTGCCGATTGGCGGCGTGTTCATCGCCCTCTTCGTCGGCTGGGCGTGGGGCGTGCGCGGGGCCTCGGACGAACTCCGTGCCGGAGGCGCCCGGTTCCCGGCCTTCGGGCTCTGGGGATTCCTGATTCGGTTCGTGTGTCCGCTCGCCATCCTCGTCATCATCGTGTTCACAATCCGCGGCCTGCTGTAGCTTCCCCCAGCGCCGCTCACGGAGAATGCCTGCATGGACTTGACGCAACTCACCAACCGCATCCTCGAGCTGAACGACATGGTCTGGCAGCCGATGGCCATGCCGCTCGTGCTCGTCATCGTCGGCGGTCTGCTCACGCTCGTCACGGGCTTCGTCCAGATCCGACGGTTCCCCCTGGCCCTCCGGATGGTCATGCAGGGCGCGTTCTCGAAGGACACAGGCAAGGGCACGATCACGCCGTTCCAGGCCCTCTCGACCGCGCTGGCCTCGACCGTGGGCAATGGCAACATCGGCGGCGTGGCCACCGCCATTCTGATCGGCGGACCGGGCGCGGTGTTCTGGATGTGGGTGTGCGCGGCGGTCGGGATGGCCACCAAGTACGCGGAGGCCGTGCTGGGCGTGCACTATCGCGTGACGCGCGAGAGCGGCGAACTCGCGAGCGGCCCCATGTACTACATCACCCGCGGCGTACCCAACAAGCAGCTCGCGAAGGTCCTGGCGGCGCTCTTTGCGTTCTTCGGCGCGGTGACGGCGCTCGTGGGCACGGGCAACATGGCCCAGTCGAACACGGTGGCCCGAACGTTCGTCGAGGCCTTCCGAACCATCGGCGGCGTCGAGGTGCCGCTGTGGGTGCCGGGCGTCTTCATCACCGCGGCTGTGGGGCTCGTGCTGCTCGGCGGTATCAAGCGCATCGCGGCGGTCGCCGAACGCCTGGTGCCGACGATGATCGTCATCTACGTCGTGACGGCGCTGGCCTATGTGCTCATCAACGCGGGGAAACTGCCCCACGTGTTCGGGCTGATCTTCGCCGAGGCCTTCACGCCGACAGCGGCCGTGGGCGGGTTCATCGGCGCGAGCGTGGCGCAGGCCATCGCAGCCGGCGTCAGCCGGGGCGTGCTCAGCAACGAGGCCGGCCTCGGCAGCGCGCCCATCGCGCACGGCATCGCGAACGTCAAGCACCCGGCCGAGCAGGGCGTCGTCGGCGTGTTCGAGGTGTTCATCGACACGATCGTCGTCTGCTCGATGACGGCCTTCGTCATCCTCGAGTCCGGGATGTGGACCGACCCCGCCTACCAGGCGGCGAGCGGCGACCTGACCGCCGCGGCGCTCAGCACAACGATCCCCGGCGCCTCCGCCATCGTCGCCCTCAGCTCGTTCCTGTTCGGGTTCTCGACGCTGATCGGCTGGTGCTACTACGGTGAGAAATGCTTCGAGTTCCTCTTCGGCTCGAAGGGGATCAAGCCGTACCGCATCGTCTTCACGGCGCTGATCATGGTCGGGGCGGTGGTGTCGGTGCCGTTCGTGTGGGCCGTCGGCACGCTGCTCAACGGGTTCATGGCGTTCCCGAACCTCATCGGGCTGGCGTTCCTCGTGGGCACCGTGCGGAAGATCACGCTGGACTACTTCAAGGGGAACAAGTCGGCGTACGCGGTGACCAACCCGATCACCGGCGCCAAGTGGAAGAACTGAGGTAACGGGAACGGGGCCCGCCGCGCCGCGGCCGGCCCCGTTCCACCGACCGCTACTGCTGCCGCCGGCCCGACCGCGCGATGAGGTATCCGATGGCAGCCAGAGCCACTCCGCCGCCCAGCAGCATGAGTCCGAAGGCATCCGACTGGTCCGGCGTGACGTGGATCTCGTGCCACTTCGCCGTCGCTTCCGTCGTGATGCCGAACTCGGTCATGAAGCCCAGGATGGTCATGAAGAACCCGTTGAAGACCACCAGCGCCCCGAGCATCGTCACGAAGTTGCCGACCCCCTCGACCAGACTGCGCCGGCCCAGTTCTCCGTGATCGACCAGCGGGCTGTGCCGCCGGCCGTAGCTCCAGTAGATCATGATCCCGAGGTCGAGCCACACCAGGAAGCGGACCCAGGTGATCACCGGCAGGCTCAGCATGAGGTAGAGGCAGGACACGATGCCCAGCACGGGCAGCGTCATGCCGCCCGGCACTCGGAATGGTCGTTTGGCATCCGGCCGCTGGATCCGCAGCACGATGACCGCTGAACAGACCACGACGAAGGCGAAGAGCGTGCCGATGCTCGTCATCTCGCCGACGACCTGAATCTGGGTCAGGCCGGCAACGATGGCCACCGCCACGCACGTGATGATGGTCGTGATGTAGGGGGTGCCGAAGCGCGGGTGCACCTTGCTGACGCCCTGCGGCAGGAGACCGTCGCGGCTCATCGCGAAGAAGATGCGCGGCTGGCTCATGAGCATGACCAGCAGGACGCTGGTGATGCCGGCCACCGCGCCCGCCGACACGAGGTAGGCCGCCCAGTCCTGATTGATGAGGCTCAGGGCGAAGGCCACGGGCGCGTTCAGGAACCGGGTCACGGCCTCGGGCGACGCCTGCGTGACGCCCGGCAGCGCCTCCGCAAAGGAACGGTACTCGACCACCGGCACGATGCCCGTCAGCACCGCCGCCACGGCCAGGTAGAAGGCCGTGCAGATCACCAGGGACGCGATGATGCCAACGGGGAGGTCACGGCTCGGGTTCTTCGCCTCCTCGGCCGTGGTCGAGACCGCGTCGAACCCGATGTAGGCGAAGAAGACGACGGCCGCCGCGGCCATGATGCCCGACCAGCCGTACGGTGAGAACGGATTCCAGTTCTCCGGCTTGACGAAGGTGGCGCCCGCGATGATGAAGAAGACGATCGCGGCCACCTTGATCAGGACCATGGCGGCGTTGAAGCGGGCGCTCTCGCGCACGCCGATCACCAGGAGGACCATGATCAATAGCACAATGATCACGGCGGGGAGATTGATGACGGCGCCGGGCAGGGTGCCTGGCGCCGCGCTCATCCACACCGGCAGGGTGATGCCGATGCCGGAGAGCAGCTTCTGCATGTACCCGCTCCAGCCGATCGCCACCGTCATGGAGCCGACCGCGTACTCGAGGATCAGGTCCCAGCCGATGAGCCAGGCGACGATCTCGCCGAGCGAGGCATAGGCGTAGGTGTACGCGCTGCCGGCGATGGGCACCATCGAGGCGAATTCGGCGTAGCAGAGCGCTGCGAATCCGCAGGCCAATCCCGCGAGCGCGTAGGACAGCATGATGCCCGGCCCGGCCTGGTTGGCGGCCGCGGTGCCGGTGAGCACGAAGATCCCCGTTCCGATGATCGCCCCGATCCCGAGCAGCGTGAGATCGAAGGCCGACAGCGAGCGTTTCAGGTGCTTGGTCCCGTGCTCCACGTCGGCGACCAGCTTCTCGATCGATTTCGTCTTCAGCAGGTGCGAGTCCATCCAGCCTCCAGACGCATGTAACCCACAAGCACCCGGCCAGCCTCAGCCGGCCGGGCCTTCTGAGCCGGGCGCGGTCACCGCGCCCGCAGAAAGCTCCGCCATTATACACATGCGTCGGAATGGCGCCGGGCGGGCGCAACGCGCCGGCCGGTCAGACGGCCTGCGCCAGATCGGCCTTCTTCGGCTGGGCGGCGAACCGCTCCATGAACGCGGTGCTGAGGTTGCCGGCGCGGAAGTCGGCCTCCGCGAGGATCCGCAGGTGCAGGGGAATGGACGTCTTGATGCCCTCGACCACCATCATCTCGAGGGCGCGGCGCATCCTGGCCGTCGCTTCGTCGCGATCCCGGCCCCAGGCCATCACTTTGGCGATCATGGAGTCGTAATAGGGCGGCACGGTCGCCTCGGCGTGCACGGCCGTATCGACCCGGATGCCGGGGCCACCCGGCAGGCTCAGGACCTCGATCCTCCCGGGCGACGGCACGAACGTCTCCGGGCACTCGGCGTTCACGCGGCACTCGATCGCATGCCCCGTGAAGGTCACTTCGCCCTGACGGAACGACAGACGCTCCCCGGCCGCGATCCGGATCTGCTCCTTGACGATATCGAGGCCGGTCACCAGTTCCGTGACGCCGTGCTCGACCTGGATGCGGGTGTTCATC